>NZNU01000003.1 GCA_002695035.1 Micavibrio sp.
ATGGTTGTTTTGGCTTTTGTTGCTTGTGGCTTATGGGGTAATTTTAGGCTTGCAAATAATCCCACAGTGTACACAAGCGATATGGTGCGTGTCATACAACCTAATATCACGCAGGCTGATAAATGGGACCCTGTTCAATATGATAGCCATCTAGCCCTTTTTGACAGCATGATTTCTGAAGAGTTTGGTCCTGACTTTCGTTCTGCAAGAAGTGCTCTTTTTGTAACCCCTGAGACTGCCTTAAACGAAGTAATGCTTTCTTCGTCACAGGCACCCTACAAGCTACAATCTATCTTTGAGACGCTCCAGACGCTGCCCTTCCCGGCCTATATATATACAGGGTATATGCGATCAGAACCTAATCCGGAAGATCCGAATAAACCGCTATATTTCAACAGCTCCATGTTGCTAAATAAAAATGGTGAAAACCTGAGTTTTTTTGATAAATTCCACCTTGTGCCCTTTGGCGAATATATGCCTTACGAAGATATTATTCCGATTGGCCCGGTGGTAAAATTTAATGGCTTCCAACACGGTGAAGGCCTTCAAACTTTACAGGCAGATGGCTTACCAAGCTTTAGTCCGTTAATTTGCTATGAGATTTTATTTCCCGGCGAGGTCTATCTGGAAGAAGACAGGCCGGCAGTTATTGTAAACATTACAAATGACGCCTGGTATGGCGTCTCGCCAGGCCCGTTTCAGCACGCATTGATGGCAAATTATAGGGCTATCGAAACAGGTCTTCCGGTAATACGGTCGGCTAACACAGGGATGAGTGTCGTTGCAGATGCATACGGGCGCACTCTTGCTAAAACCGCTTTAAACGAGAGGGTAAATCTGGATATATTCATACCTCTTGCAACAGAAGAGGCTACCCTCTACAGCAAATGGCGCGACCTGCCTTTCTATATATTGCTTATTGTCGGAATGGTAAGCGGGCTTTTCTTGTTGTTTAAATATACAAATCAGCCTATATAAATTCTTGTTATATTAGCGACCGCTTGAGTAAAGGAAGATTATAATACTTTCGGAGTATTGAAATTAGCTACGAGCTTTTATACATATAATTACTTAACTTGATTCAGAAAGTACACAGAATGCGTAAAAAACAGATTCAAAATTCTCCTATCTTTAACAGTGATGTTTTCCCAAACCCTATAGATTTGCATGTAGGACAGAAACTTAGGGAAAGAAGAGTAAGAACCGGCATGAGCCAGGAAAAGCTTGCTGAGGCCACAAATGTGACCTTTCAGCAAATCCAAAAATACGAATCCGCAAAAAACAGAATAAGTGCTTCGCGTCTCTTCCAGTTTAGTGTGTTACTTTCGGTACCCGTCGACTATTTTTTTGAAGGCATTGACCTTTCCGGGAAGTCAGATCACATAGGATTATCTGATAACGGGCAGGAAGCCTTCATAGTTAAAGACCAACAGCAGAAACAGCTTGATAAAGACATGAAAAAGCTAAACAAAGCTTTTACATCTATTAGCGATGAGAAAGTCAGGAAAAGTTTGCTTCAAAATCTTTTGAGTACAATTAAACTGGCAGCTAAAACTTAAATTTAAAACATTTATTCACCCTTGTAATTTAGCGTGCATAACGTAACCTCGTAAAAAACGATTAAAGCGAATCTGTTCACGAGGAAGTTTTTTATGAGCAAGACACATTATTTCACTAGCGAATCTGTATCCGAAGGTCACCCAGATAAAATCTGCGACAGAATTTCTGATTCTGTACTGGATCATTTTCTTGAGCATGACCCACACTCCCGATGCGCTATTGAGACAGCTGTCACGACTGACTTTGTTTGTATTCTGGGTGAGGCGCGCGGGCCTGACAGTGTAACTTATGATGTTATGGAGAAAATAGCCCGCAATGCGATCAAAGAAATCGGTTACGATCAGCGCGGGTTTAGCTGGAAATCTGCTAAAGTGGATGTGCGTGTTGATAGTCAATCCGCAGATATTGCGCAAGGTGTCGATAGCGCCGATGACAAGGATGAAGGTGCCGGCGATCAGGGGATTATGTTTGGCTTTGCCTGTAATGAAACTGAAGACCTTATGCCTGCCCCTATTCAATATGCGCACGGTATCCTTAAAGAGCTCTCAAACGCACGTAAAAATGAAGGTGTCAGCGAACTTGAACCTGATGCTAAATCGCAAGTGACGTTAAAATATGTTGATGGCAAACCAGTAAAAGCCAAATCAGTCGTTGTGTCTACTCAGCATAAAGATGGCTTGTCGCAAGCAGATATCCGCGAACTTGTTAGACCATATGTTGAGAAAGTATTGCCCGATGGCTGGATGTGTGATGAAAAAGATTTCTATGTTAACCCGACGGGTCGCTTTGTCATAGGTGGACCTGTGGGTGATGCCGGTCTTACAGGCCGTAAAATCATTGTCGACACATATGGAGGCGCGGCACTTCACGGTGGCGGTGCTTTTTCAGGTAAAGATCCGACTAAAGTGGATCGCTCGGCGGCCTATGCTGCACGGTATGTTGCCAAAAATGTGGTCGCTGCTGGCTATGCTGACAGATGCACAATTCAGCTTTCTTACGCGATAGGTGTGTCAAAACCTATATCGCTGTATGTCAATACATATGGAACAGGAAAAATAGACGAAGAAAAGATCAGCGATGCTATAAGATCGGTTATTGATTTAAGCCCACGTGGCATCAGAACACACCTTCAACTTAACAAGCCCATTTACACTCGAACCTCAGCTTATGGGCATTTTGGTCGGAAGCCGGACGATGATGGTGGTTTCTCTTGGGAGAAGCTTGATCTTGTTGATGAGCTTAAATCCAAACTTGGGTAATACGCAGTTTAATGACTTTTCGCAAAGTACATGGAAGGCGCCTTGGCCGCCCTCTGAATCAGGAAAGGCAAGAGGCTTTGGACAGTCTTTACCCAGTGCTGTCCATTGACGACAGCCTCTTGGATAACAGCGGCAGCCTCCCCGCCTCTTCTCTTTTTGTAAACAGCCCCGATAAAATTTATTTTGAAATTGGTTTCGGGAGTGGTGATTTTTTAAAAAAGCTCATACAGGAAAAGCCGGACAATGGTTATATTGGTGCCGAACCCTTCATAAACGGCATGTCAGCTTTTCTTAAATCAATTAAAACAATAGAAAATCCATCTGTAAGAGTTTGGATGGACGATGCCATGGACATCGCACGCACTCTGGCTCCGGAAAGCCTTGATGGGATATATATACTTAACCCTGACCCCTGGCCAAAAACAAGGCATCATAAGCGGCGCATTGTTTCACAAGAAAACCTTGATCAATTTGCAAGGATATTGAAACCTGGTGGCAATCTCACCATGACAACCGATGTCGAAGAGCTGGCCGAATGGATGGTAACGCAGGCGTCAGCGCATAAAGATTTCAAATGGTGTGCCAATAGAAAAACAGACTGGCATAATCCTCCATCAGGCTGGCTGGAGACCCGTTACGAAAAGAAAGGCAAGGCCGCAGGCAGGCAACAATTCTATCTATTATTTGAAAAAAAGTCTTGATAAAGGACTAGCCCTCATTGTATAAATAACCAAATTATAAAAACTCTTGTTGATTTACGAGGGTGGGCCTGAAAAGGACCCGCCTTTTTTGTTATCAATTTTTTGGTGAATATGAAACAAAGCACGCTTGAAAACAGAATAAGCCAGATAATACGTCCTGCCATTGAAGATATGGGCTACAGGCTTGTTACTGTACAGATGGGTCAAGACGGATCAATGGCTCTTGTCCAGGTTATGGCGGAGAACCCCGATACAGGACTTATATCCCTTGATGCCTGTGCATCAATAAGCAGAGAAATTTCTGCATTGCTAGACGTGGAAGACCCTTTGGATCATGCCTATAGACTAGAGGTGAGTTCACCCGGTATCGACCGGATGTTGTTCACTACCGAAGATTTTTCGAATTATCTGGATCAGGACGTAAAGATAGAGCTTTCTATGCCAATGGAAAATGACCAAAAAAAGCTTAGAGGTAAAATAAAATCGGTTGAAGGTAATGATATCACCGTTGTTAGCGATGGGCAGGAATTTGTGATTGATATAGATGCCATGTCCAAGGCAAAGCTTGTTTTGACCGATGACCTTTTAAAGCACGCAAAGGCAAAAAAGGAAGCCGCCGACGCAAAATCATTGAAAGACTAAGAATTTAAGTTTAAAAGCATTAACACTGAAAGTAAAAAACAGGAAAGACCCATGGAATTATTACAAGTTGCAGACAGCGTAGCACGTGAAAAAAACATTGATCGTGAGATAGTGATAGAAGCTATTGAAGAGGCCATTCAAAAGGCCGGCCGCTCCAAATATGGCTATGACCATGATATTCGCGCCAAGATCGACCGCAAGACAGGTCATCTTGAGCTAAAACGCTTCAGAACTGTAACTGACCCAGAAGAAATTGAAAACGAAGCGGCGCAAATCACTGTAGAGCAAGCAAAGCGTGAAAAGCCTGATGCGAGCCTTGGTGATGTTCTGGTTGAAGAACTGCCTCCTATGGATTACGGACGTATTGCGGCTCAAACTGCAAAACAGGTTATCCTTCAAAAAGTCCGCGAAGCCGAGCGTGAGCGTCAATACAATGAGTATGCTGATCGCGTTGGAGAGGTTATTACCGGCATCGTTAAGCGTGTTGAATTTGGTAATGCAACTGTCGACCTTGGTAAGGCAGAGGCATATCTTCGCCGTGATGAGAGTATTCCTCGCGAAAATCTTAAAAACGGAGACCGTGTAAAAGCTTATATCTATGATGTTCGCCGTGAAATGCGCGGGCCGCAAATATTCGTGTCTCGTTCACACCCGCAATTTATGGCGCATCTTTTTGAGCAGGAAGTGCCTGAAATCTACGAGGGCGTAATAGAAATTAAATCCGTTGCACGTGACCCGGGAAGCCGTGCCAAAATAACTGTTCTGTCACGTGACAGTGGTATAGATCCGGTTGGTGCATGTGTTGGTATGCGTGGTAGCCGTGTACAATCTGTTGTAAACGAGCTTCAGGGCGAAAAAATCGACATTATTCCCTACACAGATGATTTGGTAACATTAGCGATTAAGGCCTTGGCCCCTGCTGTAGTTGCGCGTGTTGTGGTTGACGAGGATGCAAAACGCATTGATGTGGCTGTACCTGAGGATCAACTAAGCCTTGCGATCGGTCGCCGTGGTCAAAATGTGCGCCTTGCATCTATGCTGTTGGGCTGGGATATTGATATTCTGACCGAAGCCGAAGAGTCAGAGCGCAGGCAGAAAGAAATTTCTACACGTTCAGCAATCTTTATGGAGGCTTTGGATGTGGATGATGTTATTGCCCATCTCCTTGTTGCCGAGGGCTTCACATCTATCGAAGAACTTGTTGATACACCTTCATCTGAGCTAAACGACATTGAAGGATTTTCTGAAGAGATTTCCATCGAACTTCAAGCAAGGGCACAAAACTACCTTGATGCTAAGAAAAAAGAGCTTCAGGAAAAACAGCAAAAACTTGGTATAACTGATGACCTTATTGAGCTTGAGGGTATGAAGCCTGCATTCGCTATCAAGCTAGGTGATGCCGGTGTTAAAACCCGTGATGACTTGGCCGACCTTGCCGGTGATGAGCTGGTCGATATACTTGGTGAAGATAAAATCACTGAAGCCGCTGCGAACAAAATGATTATGAAAGCACGTGAGCATTGGTTTGCAGATGAGAACGAAAGCGAACAAGAAACCTCTGAGAAATCAGAGGATGATACAACTTCAGAAGGCAAAAAGCCTGATACTGAATCAACTGACAATGCTTAGTCAGTCTAACATAAAAAGGAGCGCACTATGTGCCAAGAGGCTATTATCCATGCCTCATACGATTACAAGGCTACACTGGCTGGTATAAATTCCAGTCAGGGGCTTTCTGCACGCGCTTTTTTTTCAAAAATCACCACCAATTTTATCCGGTTTTTCTTTATAGAGGGAAAATCGGAAAAACCCTTGCGTTTAAAGCGGTAACTATGCACTCTATAGACATTAATACAGGAAGCGAAAAGAGATTATGAGCGAGAAGACAGCTAAAGATAACGGCAAAGACGAAGACAAAACTGATAAGGATGGAGACAAGAAAAAGACTCTGAGCCTTGGCGGTAAGGGGACGTTGAGTCTTGGCAGTGCTGCTTCTGCAAAAATTAAACAGAATATAGGTCAGTCCGGCAGCAGTGGAATTTCAGTCGAGATAAGACGTTCCAGAAAATCAGGATCCTCCCCTGCTCCGAAACCGATTAGCGCTGAGGAAACTGCTTCAAATGAACGCGAAGCACGGATTAAGGCTTTGCAACAGGCCATTGAAGAAGAAAAAAAGCGTGCTGAAGACGACAAGGATAAAGGCCTCCCCCCTCGTGAGAAAACAAAGGTAGAACCCAAGCAATCTCAAAGAGAAAGAGAGCTGGAAGAGCTGCAACGCATTGAGGCAGAAGAGAAAGAACGTCAGGACGCTGACCGCAAGCGTAGAGAAGAACAAGCTGACAAATTTAAAAATCAAAAAGATGATAGTGAAGATGACAGTAATGTCAGTTACCGCGATCGTATGAAAAAATCGCCTCCCCGTCGTGGTGGTGAGGCTGATAAGCGCCGTGGTAAGTTAACTGTTACACAAGTTCTCAACGAAGATTACGACCGCGACCGTGGCCAATCTATGGCCGCATTGAAACGTGCACGCGCTAAAGCAAAAGCCGCTCAAGGTCCCCAGGAGCCTGCTGCCAAGGTAACGCGAGAAGTGGTCGTTCCTGAAATTATTACAGTTGGTGAACTGGCCAATCGTATGAGTGAAAAAAGTGGTGATGTCATTAAAGCCTTGATGAAAATGGATGTAATGGCAACTATTACGCAAGCTATTGATGCCGATACTGCTGAACTGATCGTAGAAGAGTTTGGCCATAAGATTAAGCGTGTAACAGAGGCCGACGTTGAAATAGGACTTACCGGTGATGAGGATAAGGATGAAGACCTTATGCCACGCCCTCCGGTTGTTACTATTATGGGCCATGTTGACCACGGTAAAACCTCCCTTCTCGATGCAATGCGCTCTACAGATGTTGTCGCAGGTGAAGCTGGTGGTATTACGCAGCATATAGGAGCCTATCAGGTTACTATGCCATCTGAGAAAAAGATTACTTTTCTTGATACCCCTGGTCACGCCGCATTCACAGAAATGCGTGCTCGTGGAGCAAACGTGACAGATATCGTTGTTATCGTAGTTGCGGCAAACGACTCGATCATGCCACAAACTGTTGAAGCTATTAACCACGCTAAAGCAGCCAATGTTCCATTGATCGTAGCTATTAATAAGATTGATTTACCGGATGCAAACCCTAATAAAGTTAAACAAGATCTTCTTCAGCATGAAGTCGTGATTGAGGACATGGGTGGTGAAACTTTATGTGTCGAGGTTTCCGCAAAAAAGAAAATGAATCTGGATAAGCTTGAAGAAGCTATTTTGCTTCAGTCCGAAATCCTTGATTTAAAAGCTAACCCCAACCGCGTTGCCCAAGGAACTGTTGTCGAAGCGAAGCTTGAACAAGGACGCGGATCAGTTGCGACAATTCTGATCGAGCGCGGTACACTTGAAATCGGTGATATTTTTGTTGTTGGTTCCGAATGGGGTCGTGTTCGCGCTTTGGTAAACGACAAAGGAAAGAATGTAAAGAAGGCCATACCAGGAGAACCCGTTGAGGTTCTAGGTTTAAACGGAACACCTGATTCAGGAGATTCTTTTCAGGTCGTTAAAAACGAAGGTAAGGCTCGTGAAGTTGTAGCATACCGTCAACGCGTTAAAGCTGAGAAAAAATCAGCTATGGCCGCTGGTGGAAGCTCACTTGAAATACTTATGGCCGCTGTTAAAGAAGGTGAGAAGAAAACCCTCCCTGTTATTATCAAAGGTGATGTTCACGGGTCAGTTGAGGCGTTATTGGGCTCTCTTGAAAAAATCACTGAGGAAAATGAAGAGGTCGCAGTTAAGCCTCTCCACACAGGAGTTGGCGGCATCACTGAATCAGATGTTACTTTGGCGAAAGCCTCAGGTGCCCTGATAATTGGATTTAATGTCCGAGCCAATGCTCAGGCGCGCGACATGGCTAAACGAGAAAATGTGGATGTTAGATATTATAACATCATCTATAACGTAATTGATGATGTAAAAGGTATTCTCTCAGGCATGCTCGATCCCGTACATCGCGAGCAATATCTTGGTCAGGCTGAAATACGTGAAGTCTTTAATATTACCAAGGTTGGTAAAGTTGCAGGGTGTATGGTTACAGCCGGTAACGTCAAGAGAGGATCTCATGTCAGACTTTTACGTGATGACGTCGTGATCCATGAAGGGAAGCTCAAGACACTTAAACGCTTCAAGGATGAGGTCAAAGAAGTTCGTGAAGGTATGGAATGTGGTATGGCATTTGAGAATTATGATGATATCAAAGAAGGCGATATTATTGAATGCTTTGATGTCATAGAAGAAAGTCGCAGCCTCGATTAAATCGACCCATATATGAACCATTGACACGATTATGGAACGCTCACAAAGACAGCTCCGGGTAGCAGAACAACTGCGTCACGTCATGACAGAAACCATGCGGCGCGGGAGTTTTGGTGACGAAATACTATTCCACTATGCACCTAAAATAAGCATATCAGAGGTGCGTGTCAGCCCTGACCTGAAAAATGCCACGGCATTTGTTTCTTTGCTTGGTGAAGGTGATCTGGATGAGGTGCTCCCCGCCCTTAATGAGGAACATCAGGAGTTTCAAAAAGACATTGGGCAAAAGCTAAGGCTTAAGTTTACGCCTCGTGTTCGCTTTAAGTACGATGAAAGCATCGAGCGCGTCAGTAGACTGGATGCAATTTTAAGTAATCTCCCAAAATCAAAAGACGATTAAATGCCACGCCGTAAAAAAGGACTAAAAATTGACGCTTGGGTCAATTTAGACAAACCCTATGATATGACCTCTACACAAGCGGTTAGCCTTGTTAGAAGGCATCTTAATGCTCAAAAAGCCGGTCATGCGGGTACATTGGACCCCCTTGCCACAGGTATTCTTCCGATTGCATTGGGAGAAGCCACTAAAACGGTGCCCTATATTCAGGATTCGGATAAAACCTACGAGTTCACTGTACAATGGGGTGAGGAGCGCACGACTGATGATCTGGAAGGAGAGATCGTCCATTCCTCCGATCACGCACCTAAAAAAGAGCAAATACAGGCGCTTCTTACTAAGTTTACAGGAGAAATAAGCCAGTTTCCGCCAAAATTCTCCGCTATTAAGATCAATGGGGAGCGAGCCTATGATTTGGCAAGAGATGGCCAAGACGTAGAAATGAAAAGCCGTACTGTATATATTGAGAAACTAGAACTTCTTGAACACGATGAAAGCGCACGTACGAGCACGTTTATATGTGAATGCGGCAAAGGAACATATATCCGCGCAATCGGGCGGGATTTAGGCCGTGACTTAGGTTGTTTTGGCTTTATATCCGCGCTTAAACGTACAAAAGTTGGGCCGTTTGAATTAAATACTGCAATTTCACTGGACATTCTGGAAAAAATGGGTGATAACACGCCCACTGATGGTGTTTTGCTACCTGTAGAGATGGCGCTAGACGACATCCCGGCCCTCTCAGTAACATTGCAGGAAGCATCAAAGCTCAAATCAGGACAGGCGTGTTCTTTTATCTCAAGACCTGATATCCAGCGTCTTACGGATATAGGAGTTGAAATAAACCCAAAAGACCCCTCACCTGTTTTGGTTATATTACAAGGCAAACCCCAGGCCATAGCCAGTTTGTCAGGTGTAGAGCTTAAGCCCGTCCGTGTATTTAACTTGTAAAACGAAAAGGAGAAAATGATGTCGATAACTGCAGATAAAAAGAAATCACTGATTTCAGACAACCAGAATTCTAAAAACGATACAGGATCACCTGAAGTGCAAATCGCTATATTAACAGAGCGCATTTCAAACCTGTCCGAGCACATGCAAAAACACAAGAAAGACCTTAGCACCCGTCGTGGTCTTCTTACCTTGGTTGCGCGTCGCCGTAAGCTACTTGATTACATTCGCGGCGTTGAAGAAAAACGCTACCAGGACATCATCAAGAAGCACGGTATCAGAAAGTAATATTAGATTTTTCTATATTAAACAAAAAAGCGGCCATCTCAGCCGCTTTTTTTATTACAAATTACTAAAGAAAACGCCGTCCTGATATCTTCATATCGTCCAGCTCAATCAAAAGAGGCTTTCCAGTTGGCATTTCAGCCTCGTTTATACTGTCTGGTGTTTCGAGCCCCAGTACTATCAACATCGCTCTTAAGGAGTTGCCATGTGCCGCAACTAAAATGTTCTTCCCGTCCTCCAATAAAGGCTTTATCTCGTTTTTGTAATAAGGTCTGACACGTTTCTCGACTACATCTTTCAGACATTCGCCCCCGGGTGGAGAAACATCGTAAGAGCGTCGCCATATATGAACCTGTTCTTCACCATATTTTTCACGCGTGTCGTCTTTGTTTAAGCCCGTTAGGTCGCCATAATCCCTTTCGCGCAGATCATCATGCCTTGTCATTTGGTATGATCCATCTGCTGTGCGTACTTTTGAGGCCATAGAACCGGCATTATCCAATGCCAGTTTAGCCGTTTCGTTAGCTCTTTTGAGAGTGCTGGTAAATACTTTATCAATCATGATATTAGCATCCTCGATCGCATGGCCCGCCTTGCGGGCTTCATCACGCCCTTCGTCGGTCAATTCAACATCTGTGAAACCTGTAAATTTATTTTCCAGATTCCATTGGCTCTGGCCATGTCTTAGAAGAATGAGATAATTTGTCATTATGAATGATTTCCTTGATTTTCCTTATTAAATATAAGGTAAAGATTGACTTATGGCGGTAATAATGCCATGTCTATGACCACGTTGCAAAGGACATTTGCATCTTTATCGTAACGGTTGACTGCCAACGGCAGTTCCTTAAGGTTAGCTTTTATTGTCTTAATACCTGCCGTTTGCCGTCCACCGACGATATGGAGCTGTCCTTTCTTCGTGAAACAAACTTAAACCATACTAAGAAAGGACATTATTAATGTTTAATGTTTTTAGAAAAGAAATCGATTTTGCCGGAAAAAAGCTAACGCTAGAAACAGGTAAAGTTGCAAGACAAGCCGATGCAACAGTTATTGCTACATTGGGAGAAACTTCAGTACTATGTACGGTAGTTGGCGCTAAATCAGTTCGTGAAGGACAGGATTTTTTCCCACTTACAGTCAACTATCAGGAAAAAACTTATGCTGCCGGTAAAATACCAGGTGGCTTTTTCAAGCGTGAAGGTCGCCCTTCTGAAAAAGAAACACTTACTTCTCGCCTAATTGACCGCCCTATCCGCCCTCTTTTCCCTGATGGCTTTTTAAATGAGGTTCAGGTTACTGCCACTGTTATGTCTCATGACATGGAGAATGACCCTGATATGGTGGCTTTGATTGGTTGTTCCGCAGCCTTGACGCTTTCGGGCCTTCCGTTTATGGGCCCTGTTGGCGCTATTCGTGTTGGATATAAGGATGGCAAAACAATTATGAGCCCAACAATGTCTGAAATGGAAACCAGCGAGCTGGATTTGGTTGTTGCCGGAACACAAGAAGGTGTTTTGATGGTCGAATCAGAAGCCAACGAGCTTTCTGAGGAAGATATGTTGAAAGCAGTTATGGAAGGACATAAGGAATTCCAGAAAGTAATCAATGGCATTATCGACCTCGCTGAGATGTGTGCAAAAGATCCTTGGGATATTCCTGAAGAAGATACAAAGATAAAGCCTCTTTCTAAAGATATCCGCTCCAAGTTCGAGAAGAAATTTATCGAAGCTTATAAAGAGCAAGTAAAGCAAGAACGCCAAAACAAGCTTAAGGCCGTAAAAGAAGAAGTTGTTGAAGCTTTTACTGACGAAGATAAAGGTGTAACACCTGAGCTTCTTGGATCTTTGATGAAGAAGATTGAAGCAGACATCGTTCGCGGCCAAATCCTGAAAACAGGTGAGCGTATTGATGGACGTGACACAAAAACAGTAAGACCTATCGTTTCAGAAGTTGGAGTCTTGCCACGCGTTCACGGAAGTGCGCTGTTTACACGCGGTGAAACGCAGGCTCTC
>NZNU01000025.1 GCA_002695035.1 Micavibrio sp.
AGTATTTAAAGTTGTGGGGAAGGAACTATTGAAAAGCGTGTGCTTTCAGCGAGTTAAACAAGCCATAAATAATTATTTTAAATCGGGCTCCGTAAGGCAGCAGGGAAACATTTTCCTGGCGCTTTTTGCGGCTGTTGGCTTGTTGGGATTGCTTGGTGCAACAGCCGTAACTTTTGTTAAAGGACCTTTATCTTCTTCCGTAAATGTTTCGCGGCTTTCTATGTCTGAAACACAATTAATGGTCGTAGCGCAGATGATTACGCTGGACAGTGTGGCTGATGCCGATGAAGGAGATTGTGATCAGGATGGCTATGTGGAGCCGACCGAATGGAAAGTGCCAGCCAATGCGCTGAACGCGCCTATAAATGGTGGAAACATACCTGATAAAATAAGCGCAACGAAAACAGATCCATGGGGAACTGTTATCGGGTATTGCTCCTGGAATGCAGGCACACAAAATACGACTGGTGCTGTAGGCGCCTGTAACGAAGATGGAGTCGCGTCCGAGCAACGCTTGAACGGATCGCCTACGCCGGTCTACCCTTCAATCGCGGTTGTGTCTGCGGGGCCGGATAAGATCTTTGACACGACCTGCAATCATTTTATTGATGGAGATGCGGATACCGTTCCTGACAATGAAATGGTCTCAAAAACAAGCGGCTCAGACGACATCATTCTTACCTACACATATCGCGAGGCCGCTGCAACCGGGGGTGAGTTATGGGCTTTGGAGTCAGATGATTCTACAACAGCGACAATCGGGCGGAACCTGAATGTGACTGGTGGTGTTATTATGGGAACACAGGATGGTATAGCCTCCTGCGGTGCGTCAGATATTAACAGTCTGCGTTACAATACAATGACCAATAAAATTCAGGCCTGTGACGGACTGGGCGGTTGGGACGACATCTCTGGTGGCGGAGGTATAACAGCGTCTTCTTTACTGGAAGATACAGGCACTTCAACATGCGGGTTGGTAGATGACGACGCTGATGGTGTTCCTGATGATGCGGGGAAAATACGCTATAACACATCTATTAATGCGGTTGAGATATGTTATCCAAATGAATGGCGACGTCTGGATGTAGGGGGTTCCTCATCTGCCGTTCAACTGGTTCTCTCTCCTGCCTCAGGTTCAGCGCTGGATGTGACCGGGCCATGCTCATCGGATTGCCCTGTCGAATACGGTTCAGTCGAAATATTCACATTGACCAATATTGGCGGTGCGGCCACAGGTCTTCTTTCTACATCGAAAGGCGATTATTTCACTGGGACTGATGCGGACAGCTTCACGCTGGCTGATGCTTCAACAACTTGTGATGACGGGGTCTTTTTGGCTCCGGGAGAGAGCTGTCAACTTGGTGTTCAAGCCGTCCGTCAGGAAAACGGACCGTATTCTGCAAACCTCTTAGTTACAGATGCAGGAAGTGGGGAGACGGCAACCGCAACCTTGTCAGGCACGTCCTCTGGCTTCCCATCTACTTGGATCCAGATATCCGCAGCAGATAAACATAATTGCGCTGTTTATTCAGATGATACTGGCTGGTGCTGGGGGGTTAATGATTACGGAGAGTTCGGTAATGGTACGACCACTGATAGTGATAGTCCTGTAGAAATTAGCGGCAGTGCATCATGGAGCATGTTGTCAACAAGTAGTAATCATACCTGTGGTATTAAAACTGATGGCAGTCTTTGGTGCTGGGGATACGCATCAGCTGGTAAGTTAGGAAATGGCGATACGAGCTCAGTTGTTTATAACACGCCTCAGCCCATAGCATCAGGTGAGGAGTGGAGCATGGTATCAGCAAGCGTAAACCATACCTGCGGAATTAAAACAGATGATGGCAGTCTTTGGTGCTGGGGTGCAGGTTCACGCGGACAACTAGGGGATGGGTTGGGCACCACATTTCAGTCAACGCCTGTTGAAGTAGACGGATCAGATAGCTGGAGTGTAGTTTCAACTGGAGATCAATATACCTGTGGTATTAAAACTGATGGCACTGGTTGGTGCTGGGGGCTTGATGATGACCAACAGTTAGGGAATGGAGTTGGTGACACTTGGCAGATGACACCATCACCAATAGCAGGTGGTGGGTTTTGGAAGCAAACGCAGGGTGCGATAACCGCAGGGCGTGATCAGACTTGCGGAATTAAAATAGATGGAAGCGGGTATTGCTGGGGTGATGATACATATGGACAGCTCGGAAATGGAGCAACCACAGGAGTTCAACATAGTCCGCAACCTATATCTGGGGGCGGCACATGGGAAACCATCTCAGCTGGTCGATTCTTTAGCTGCGGTGTAAAAACGGGTGGAAATGGCTATTGTTGGGGCAGAGAAGTTGTAGGGGAATTGGGGAATGGTGCAATTACCGGAGATCAGGATTCTCCATCAGCTTTAGATGATGGTGGTTCGAGCTGGAATTTTATCGCTGCAGGAGGAGGACATAGTTGTGGAACTAAAATTGAAGGTACAGCCTGGTGTTGGGGAAGGGATAGTGAAGGTCAGCTCGGGAACGGTAGCGTAACAACTGCTACTCAGGAAAGCCCTGTTGAGGTGTCTGATCCATGATGAATGATAGAAATAAAATGATAGGCAAGCTACAAAAATCACAATCAGGCAATATATTTATGGCCTTATTTGCGGCTGTCGCATTCATGGGTGTGCTCGGTGTTGCTACAACATCTTATATTAAAGGCCCTTTGACTTCCTCGGTTAATGTCTCGCGCGTTTCAATGGCAGAATATCAGATGCGAGTGGCTTCAAATGTGGCTATACGTCAGGCCGCTGCCCTGCCTAATAGTGGGGATTGCGATGGCGATGGAATGGTTGAGCCCATCGAATATGAAGATGCCGGCTCAGGCGATGCACCTGTTGGTGGTGGATATTATCCTGATGCGCTTGGCGCAAGTGTAACCGATCCCTGGGGCGTCAGATATGGATATTGTGTCTGGAACGGGGGGGCGGCTGTTACGGGTGCTAATGCGGCTTGTGATGATAACGCAGATTCCACCGAGCAAAGACTGGATGGACAGCCTAATGTGACCAAACCTGTGGTCGCCTTGATTTCGGCAGGAAAAAACCGCCAATTTGAAACAACCTGTAGTGCCTATATTGATGACGCAACAGATATGATCAGTAAAGATGCCGGATCTGATGATGTCATATTGTCTTATACTTATGAGGAGGCCTCCTCTTATGGTGGCGGCTTATGGTCTATAAACCCCACAGACAGTGAAACGGCTGAAATTGATAAAACCATTGAATTTGCCGGCGGGATGAGTATGGGCACGGTCGCCTCCACCACCGCAGATGATTGTGATGGCCCGGAAGATGCCAACAGGCTCTATTTTGATGATGTCGAAAGGCAGGTTGTCCGTTGTGATGGTGCCGGAAACTGGCAGTCTGTTCTGGGCGGCGGCATAGGAGAGGTAGGTTATCTGATGCAAGATGACGGAACATCTGCCTGCGGCACTTCGAATGAAGGTGAAATTCGTTATAACACAACATTGAACAAGGTTGAGCGGTGTGATGGTGTTTCCTGGAATGTGAATGACAGTTTTGCACCATCCACATTTCTGGTTGCGCCACCTTATGCAAGTTACGATATGGATATAACGGGGCCATGTAATGCCGGGGAATGTCCGTTGGGATATAGTGATTATGAAACATTTACAATCCGTAATCTGGGAGGTGTGGATTCTGGCTATATAAGTAAGGATTACTCAGCCTATTTGGGCGGCACCAACCCTGAAAACTTTGAAATTGATTGGGCCAGTTCAACCTGTGATGATAATGTTTACCTTCCCGCCTATACAGGGTCATGCCAGATTGATGTCCGTGCAAAGGCCGATAGAAATATGAGTTACAGTGGAAATCTCACAGTAACTGACGGCACTAACAGTGTTATTGTTTATTTAAGTGGTGAAAGCGCGGGCCTCTCCTGTTCAAGCGGTGATTACATAGAAGGTGGATATGTCGTGGGAGATTGCACAGGTGCGGACGGAGGGCCAGGCGATACTCAGGTAATAGTGCAAGAAGAAGGGTGTGGTACCGGAACTTCTAACCCAACCTGTAGTGGTGACTCATCTAATGATGGTGTTTTTGCTGCCAGAAGCCTTTTAATGTCGCCAACTCTTACTAATGCAGGGGACGGTGAAGCGAATACCAGAAATATTTTGAGTTATTCAAATCTACCTGCAACGCAGCTTCCTGCTGCAGATTACTGTGAGTCACTTGATTTAAACGGATATACGGACTGGTATTTGCCTGCGATAGATGAAGCGAATGCTGCGTATAGTAGAAGTGAGATCAGGGAAAAGCTCTTGCAGGACGTTTATGTAACTTCACGTAAAATAGATGTAGATGTACATGCCGGAACTGCCCTGTTTTACCAGACTAAGGATTTTTCAAATGGAACAATTGGCGTCTCGGCTATACCAGACAACTACCGAGTGAGATGTGCCAGGAAACGTGGAACATCACCCGCAACGTCTACAGCTGACACGAACCCCGAATATTATCTCAATACTGAAGCTGTCTATGATTCATTCCCAGTGATAAATATTTATACTGACGCCAATACGCAAGGTAGTTACAGTTTTTATATTTCTGGTTACAACAGAACTATTACTCTTGCGGTCTCTGGCGACGGGGCACCTACATTGAATACAGATCAAGGTAATGGGCCATCCATTAGCCTTGCTCCTGCAGGAAGAGTTGGGGCTACAATTCTTGCTACGGCAGGCGCCTCAGGCACGACAGCCGATGCGTCTTTAATAAGTGGTGCTGATGTTATACCAATAAGAATTCACGCGCTTGATCCTGCAGATGAAACACTCATCTTTGTAACCGAGAACTTATATGATGGTGACAATGGAGGCTTGGCAGGTGTAGACAGCATATGTCAGGCGGAAGCGCAAACCGCAGGAATAAGTAATTTTGCAGACTATAAAGCTCTTGTTTCGACCACGACTGATGATGCACGCAACCGACTAAGTCAATATACTTCTGCAATATACAACATGAATAATGACTTGCTTGCTGATGATATTAATGAACTTTCCTCAGCTGAGATACAAAATACAATTAATTATTATGCTGATGGATCCGCTTATGTCGCAGATGACGATAATAATGAATTTTCTATGGTTAGAACGGCCTCCCTAACAACCTTAAGAAAAGAAAGCAGTTCACTCAGTAGAACCTGTCAGGATTTCACAAGCGCTTCTGGAAGTACGACATTAGGAAATGTTAATCATTTCGATCACAGGTGGATTAGGCACAGTTCATCACAACCATGCGCAGCATTGCGGAATTATTACTGTTTCGGTCCGAAGAATTCGGCTGATGGATGGCAGCAGATTGCTCTTGGAGGTGCTCACACTTGTGGTATTAAGTCAGATAATACTGCGTGGTGTTGGGGGTTTGAGGCATACGGCCAGCTGGGTAATGCCTCAGCAGCATCACCTCAAACTATTCCTCTACAGGTGGATGATGGGGGGGCTTCCTGGGCACAGCTTACAGCAGGGTCATATCACAGTTGTGGGATACAGAGCGATGGATCAGCCTGGTGCTGGGGTACCAATATAGCCGGTCAAATGGGGACCGGTGGGTTCCCTGATTTTTCCATTTTACCGCCGACACGCGTTGATGATAGTGGTGCGTCGTGGGCTAAAATAGCAAGCGGTACTATGCATTCTTGTGGAATACAAAGCGATGGGTCAGCCTGGTGCTGGGGCTCGGATGCTTATGGTCAGATGGCGACAGGGTCTACTGGCGGAGCGGAGCTTTCACCGAACAGAATATCTGATGGCGGGGGTAAAGTCTGGATAGATATAGATGTAGGAGAATCTCACAGCTGCGGGATACAAAGTGATGGATCAGCTTGGTGCTGGGGCGATGACAGTTACGAGCAACTTGGTAATGGGGCGGTAACCGGAGACCAAACATTGCCCGTGCAAGTTTCTCCAGGATCCTCTTGGTTATCACTATCTTTAAGTCCGGCAGGACGGGAGATGAGTGAGTACTCTCATTCATGCGGTATCAAAGATAACGGAACTGCATGGTGCTGGGGGGATAATAATCATGGACAGTTAGGTAATGGCATAACCGGAGGAACAGAAGATGAGCCTTTTGAGGTAGCTGGAAGCGCAACCTGGACAAAAATATCGGCTGGTGGAAACTATACATGTGGCATAAAAACAAACGGAACTGCATGGTGTTGGGGGAACGATGAAGCTTTCACCCTTGGTAACGGGGCGGTAACAGGTGTTCAAAATGTTCCATATCAAGTAGATGATGGGGGGGCTACTAACTGGACCGATATTTATACTTCTTTAGGACATGCTTGTGGCCGAAAAGCAGACGGATCCACATGGTGCTGGGGTATGAATATGTCTGCCCAGTATGGGGATGGAACTACTAGTAGCAGTGAAAGCCCAACAGAGGCAGCGGAGTAAAGTATGATATCTAGTAAAAGCTATTCTCCCCAATCAGGTAACATGATTTTTGCCTTGTTTGGCGCTGTTGCATTTCTTGGGGTTTTGGGTGTGTCAACCATGACAGTCGTACAAGGGCCATTAAAGTCATCCAAAACCGTGTCCAATATATCGGTGGCTGAATCGCAGATGATGATGACCTCTAAAATTGTGACAACTGACAGCGCAATGGCTGCTGACCAAGGGGATTGTGACGGCGATGGATTTGTAGAAGCTGCGGAATATAAAGCCCAAGCAGATGTAAATTTAAAACCTGCTGGTGGTGGAAATCTTCCCGATACGATTGGTGCGTCAAAGCAAGACCCCTGGGGATCACCTTATGGCTATTGCGTTTGGAATGGTGGCCCCTACCAGCTTGCAGACGGTAAGGACGCGTGTGATTCTGATGGGTCTGGAACGGAGCGGAGGTTAAATGGCCCGCCGGATGCGTCTGATACGGTTCTTGCTGTTATATCAGCAGGCCCTGACCGCGAATTCGACACAACTTGCTCGGCCTTTGTTGATGCAAATGCTGATAACATTCCCGATACGGATCTCGTTGCCAAGCCTTCAGACTCTGATGATATTATACTGTCTTATACATATCGTGAGGCTGCAGCATCGGGCAGTGGGCTGTGGGAGATAAAACCTGATGATGCAAGCACTGCAGAGATTGACAAAAACATTGATTTTTCCGGAGGCATAACCATAGGAACACAAGCCTCGGCAAGTGCTGCGGATTGCGACTCTCTTAATGATGCCAATAAACTTTACTTTGATGACATATCAAATGTAATTGTACGCTGTGACGGAGCGGGAAACTGGTTACCGCTGGCCAGTGCGCCTACTCTGGAAAGCGAGGGGTATAAATTTGCCGAAAATGATGGCAGCTCGTCTTGCGATCCCGCCGATGTATCGAATGTGCGCTTCAACAGCTCTTCAGATGAGTTCGAAGTTTGTAACGGCGG
>NZNU01000026.1 GCA_002695035.1 Micavibrio sp.
ATTCCACCCTCACGGTGATCAGGCCGTCTATGATGCATTGGTTCGTCTGGCGCAGGATTTTGCAGTAAGATACCCGCTGGTGGACGGCCAAGGTAACTTTGGAAATATTGATGGTGATAATGCAGCTGCCATGCGTTATACAGAGGCACGCCTTACTTCCACAGCTTTGCGTCTTCTGGAAGGTATTGAGCAGGATGCCGTCGATTTCCGTGCAACTTACGATGGCGAAACCGAAGAGCCGATTGTTTTACCAGCAAACTTCCCCAATATTCTTGCCAACGGAGCAACCGGTATTGCTGTCGGGATGGCCACAAATATACCGCCGCATAATGTGCATGAGCTTTGTGAAGCAATGCTTTTAATGTTGGAAAAGGACGCAACTGACGATGAAATATGTCAGGTTGTAAAGGGACCTGATTTCCCTACAGGCGGAACACTGGTTGAATCAGCGGAAAGCATTGCCCAATCTTATAAAACCGGACGTGGCTCATTCCGTGTGCGCGCCAAATGGGAACAAGAAGACCTGTCACACGGTCAATATCAGATTATTGTCACAGAAATTCCCTATCAGGTACAAAAATCTAAGCTGATTGAAAAAATTGCTGACTTAATTAATTCAAAGAAACTTCCCTTGCTGGACGATGTCAGGGACGAAAGCACCGAAGATATTCGCCTTGTTTTAGTGCCTAAGAGCAAAAATGTAGATCCTGAAATTTTGATGGAGGCTTTGTACCGAGATACTGACCTTGAGAACCGCTTCTCTCTCAATATGAATGTTTTGGACGGGGGAATTGTACCCAAGGTCATGACTTTGAAAGAAGTTTTGCGTGCTTTCCTTGATCACCGTCAGGTTGTTCTGGTGCGTCAGTCTCACCACAGGCTGGAAAAGGTAAAACACCGCATAGAAATATTAGAAGGTTATCTGACCGTTTATCTCAATATTGATGAGGTTATCCGCATAGTCCGCGAAGAAGATGATCCAAAGGCCGAGCTTATCAGTTTCTTCAAGTTGACGGAGGTTCAGGCTGAAGCTGTTCTGAATATGCGTTTGCGGTCTTTGCGCAAACTGGAAGAGATGGAAATACGCGGTGAACATGACCAGCTTTCTAAAGAGCGTGATGAGCTTGAAAAACTTATTGGTTCGGAAGCACGTCAATGGACGGCGATTAAAAAGCAAGTTCAGATTATGGCGAAAGAATATGGTCCTGAGACGGAGCTGGGTGCACGCCGTACAACTGTCGGCAAGCCTCCCGAGCCAATAGATGTTGACCTTGATCAGGCATTGATTGAGAAAGAACCGATCACCGTTATTTGTTCTGCAAAGGGCTGGATTAAGGCAATGAAAGGCCATGGTGTTTCCACTGATGATGTGAAGTACAAAGATGGCGACAAGGAAGGGTTTGCTGTTGAAGCGCAAACAACTGATAAAATCCTGTTATTTGCCACAAATGGACGTTTCTATACACTAATTGGAAATGATTTACCACCAGGCCGCGGATACGGTGAGCCTGTGCGCCTTATGGTAGACCTTCCCAATGAAGCAGATTTGATTGATGTCTTTGTTTATCAGCCCGATCAAAAGATGCTCATAGCGTCGAGTGACGGCCGCGGATTTATCGTTAAATCAGAAGATTTGCTGGCTCAGACAAGAAACGGTAAACAGGTCCTCAACGTATCGGGTAAAGTTGAAGCGGCTCTTTGCGCACCAATATCTGAAGGCGATGATATGGTTGCCGTAATAGGAGAGAACCGTAAAATGCTGGCTTTCCCATTGGAAGAAATGCCGGAAATGTCGCGCGGTAAAGGCGTTATTATTCAAAAGTATAAAGATGGCGGTATTAGTGATATCAAGACATTCAATATGGATGAAGGGTTGAGCTACAAATACGGTTCGGGCGAGACAACCGTCGATGATTTAACGCCGTGGTTAGGCAAACGCGCAAGCGCAGGCCGTCTTCCCCCCAACGGCTTTCCGCGAAACACCAAGTTTTAATTGACATATATTGAGCGTTAAGGGCATAAAGTAACCTCACTTATAAGAGAGGTTTTAATGTCCAATATCATCATACGTTTGCAAAAAGCATGGAAAGCTTTAACTGAAACGAATACGCCCGAAACAGGCACGCAATTAATCAGCCAAAAGACTGAATGCATCACATCTGAAAATCCATGGCAAGCAGAGACAGCCTTGACCCGTTTAGTGAGCGACTATCGAAATGGTATAACAAAATGGGTTTTTGCATCCGACATGTCGGAATTATTTGAGAAAATAGAAAATTTCAATTCCGGCGTAGATGATGCCAGCCGTATCAATATTCTGTTACACAGGGATGTTAATGAGAATTTGAACAAGACGATGGATGAAGAGGGCCACTTCGAGAATATGGATAATATTATGGCTCATGTAGGCCCGTCACATGTAGGCGGCCTAAAATTCATAGCGAATGGTTCCGATCAGGATATGGACTATGTTTATAATGTTATTGAGAGCTATCTGGTCTACACAGATAAATCAGGTAATAGCCGTAAGATCCATTTTGGAATGGATGATGTCGGACCATTAGAGCAGGCACTATCTCATGCCCCGGATTTACCTAGATTGGAAAGGTAATTTACCATTGTAAACCGTAAGAAAATTATTGACATAAGTTTATATTTTTAGTAAAAGGTAAACCATCAAAAAACTTCTTACATCGGGAAAATTATGTGGTCAGGATTTAAAAGAATTTCTGAAGCTTTAAAGCAACAAAGAAAAATAAATAAGGATAGGGGAGTTGCAACCCCTAGGTTTAATCATGTGGTTAATGTTGCCAAAAGACAGGATCCACCTAACACGCCTCACCTTATTAGAATGATGAAGCATGCCGCACGTTATATTGAAGATGCGGACTACATGATGAGAAACGAAGTTTATCCTCTTGATACAAGAATGAAAAGACGTAAGGACTACCAGCGAAACGCAAGGTCAGCCATCCTGTCTTCAGGTTTTCTAAGCTGCACAGACGAGCAGGTTCAGGAATTGAGGGCGGCGCTTACGCAACACGAAAAACTGGTGCTTTTCGATTATGGGGTCTGTTTTGTCGAGTGTTTTGGTGAGCTGGAATCAAAGTCCGAAAACACGTCGTCAACCGGATCGCCCTTGATGCCTTAAGGGAATCTTATGTTCCCGCGGCTGCGCTGATAGGGGACGGATGATTTCTTTGTGCGCGCGTTATCATTGGTATTAACGTCACCCTCGGAGACTTCTGCTGTTGCACGTAAAAGAATAATACTTATGCGACGATTTTCGTCTGCTGTAGGATCCTCTTTGTTAAAGTGATCGGTGTCTGCCTTACCAACGACATTGGCAATTTTTTCTTCAGTATATCCATTATCCAGCAAAACTCTGCGGGAGGCATTAGCACGATCAGCCGACAACTCCCAGTTTGTGTAGTCACCACTTCCGCGATAGGGCGTAGCATCAGTGTGACCTCTGATAGATATATCATTGGGCATCTTGGAGATAATCTGTGAGACCTCTGCCATCAAATTTTCTGTTTTAGTAAACATACGCGCACTTCCCGATGGAAACATGGGGTCACCGGCCTGATCAATAATTTGGATGCGCAGACCTTCGGGTGTCACATCAACCTGTAAGTTTTCCCCTAAATCTTCAAGTTCAGGATTTTCAGAAATGGCTTCTTCGATTTCAGCTTTGATTTTCGCAAAAGAGGCTTCTTCCCGGCGCCTTTGTTCAGCTTGAACAGCCTCGTCACTGGCACCTTCCAGATTCTGCCCACGTATTCTTGATTGCGGTGTTGTGTCGGTGAGTGGCACCTGGGCCGTATCCGTCATTGCGCCTTCGCTGGATACTGTAAGGCCACCCAAGACTCCGCCTGCACCGCTTTCTGATTGAGATACTTTTAGGGCCGTCGGGTCGAAATAATCAGCAATACCTTCTTTTTGAACATCGGTTGTTACGTTAAGAAGCCAAAGTAAAAGGAAGAATGCCATCATGGCAGTTACAAAGTCGGCATATGCCACTTTCCAGGCTCCGCCATGGTGACCGCCGCCGCCTTTTTTAACCTTTTTAACTATTATAGGCTGAAGCTTATCTTCATTTCCCTTTTTCTTAACCAAATCGACTACCTTTATTTATCAAGACGGAGCAGGAAGCTCGTTAACGTAGTTTTCCAGCTCTTGGAAGCTTGGTTGTACATCATGCGGCAGGAATTTACGCGCAAACTCGACAGCGACCTGAGGTGCTGCACCTTGTAAGAACGCTAATATGCCGACTTTTATACATTTGTAATACATGATCTTAGTATGGGCCCTGTGGGTCATCGCGCCAGCGATAGGTCCGACAAAACCATAAGACAGCCACACCCCGAGGAATGTTCCGACCAAGGCAGAGCCAATCATTTTACCAAGAACCTCGGGAGGTTCTGAAATAGAGGCCATTGTTTTAATCACACCAAGAACAGCCGCCACAATACCAAGCGCCGGGATACCATCTGCCATGGTCTGGACAGAATGACCCGGATGGCTTTCATGAGCCTCAAGAGTTTCAATTTCCTCATCCATTAATGCTTCAAGTTCGTGAGGGTTTTCACTTCCCAACGAAATAATTCTCAAATAATCACACAAGAACACAACAGCGTGATGGTTGCCTGCGAAACGTGGGAAGTTATTAAATACTGAGCTGTCTTTTGGGTTTTCGATATGCTGTTCCATTGCCAGCCAACCCTTGGTACGAGCTAGTTTGAACACTGAATAAAGCATGCCCAATAAATCCATGTAATCTTCTTTTGAAAAAGCATTGGGCTCTTTCAAGGCTTTCATGTAGCTCAGTGTCAGCTTTATATTGTCGCTGGAATTGGCAATGATGAATGCAGCAACAGCCACACCAAAGATAATCATAAACTCGCCGGGTAGAGCTTTTAAAATAACTCCGAGTAACCCAAGAAAGTGTGCAAAGTCGAAACCCATGGCGACAAGAAGTCCACCAAAAGTGAAAATGAAAACAAGTAAAATACCAATAAATTTCATGGGTCGGTCCGAATACCTATATGATATGCCAGTTTAAAAGAATGGCAGTTGTATATTAAGAAACTCTAAATAAAGCGCAGGTAAATATGCGTATATATAAAGTTACTCTCCAATTTACTTTAAAACTGGGCGCAACTCAACCTGTGATACGTAATAGAAGCGATAGTCCTTCTATTACGCTGTTTTTTCCTGGTCTTCCTTTTGAGGCACAATGTCGACTGCCAAACCATCGACAGACGTTTTTGTACCGGACGCGGTGAAATTCATCTTCTCAGCCCGAGCGGCAGCGGTCAGTGATTTTTCAAGATTTGAGACGCGCGCTTTAAGATCAGCATCGGACACTTCAAAAGTCAGGCTGTCAAGTCTTGCGCCCTGACCAATCTGACGTTCCGTTCTTAACTTTCGGACTGTGTAAAGCGTTTCAAGAATGATTTTCATGTCATCTTTCAACCCGAACTCAGTGCCTGTATATTCCGGCCACTCTGAGACATGAAGGCTTTCTGTTGTCTCACCGAATTTCCCGGCTTGCTGATAAATTTCTTCAGTAACGTAAGGCAGGAAAGGCGCGAAAAGCCCAAGAATTTTGCGTAAGGTTTCAAACAATGTCGTTTTAGCCGATAGCTTGTCTTTTTCAGACCACATCGTGTTTTCCCAGAAGCGGGTTTTCACCAGCTCCAGATAATCATCACAGTAGGTCATCCAGAAAAACTTATGAATGGCCTCTTTGGCAGTTGCATAATCGTATTTTTCAAAGCAATCCGTCATTTTTTTCGTCAATGTATCCAGTTCGGATACAATCCATTGATCCTCCACAGGGCGTTCGCTTATGGGGACACTATCATTTTTGGGATCAAACTCATCAATGTACATGAAGGCCATACGGGCAACATTCCAAAGTTTAACAACAACTTTGCGGCCATCCTTGACTTCGCGCTCATGGAAACGCAGATCACGGCCTAACTGAGAGCTTGCGGCCCAATAGCGCAAGGCATCCGCGCCGAATTTCTGTATTAATGAGTAGGGGTCATAGCGGTTGTAACCGTTTTCATCTGTAAATTTCTCCAGATCGCGCTTTGATATCTTCTTACCCTGTTCGTTCAAGCCCCATCCGGAAATCATAACATTTTCCCAAGGAAGAGAATCGGTGTGGAATTCTGATTTGGCCATAGTGTAGAACAACCATGTACGGATAATTTCAAAGGCCTGTACACGCAAGGTCATGGGATAAATATCCATGCTTGATTTACGACCTTCGCGACCGGCCCAATTGGCATTTATCAAAGGCGTTAGCGATGACGTCATCCAAGTTTCCATGACATCTGTTTCTGGCTTAATCGTCATGCCCTTATATTTTTCCTGAGCCCATTTGGGAGGAGAATCTTCTATCGGGTCTATCGGTAGATCTGATTCTTCTGCCAAAATAACATCGCCTGTTTCCTCAACGTACCAAAGGGGGAAGGGGACGCCATAAAACCTTTGGCGGGAAATATTCCAGTCATATTTTAGCCCCTCAATCCAATGTTCAAGGCGTACTTTCATATAATCAGGGAACCAGTTTAGTTCTTCGGCACGTTTCAAAAATTTATCTTTATGCTCAAGGAGATTGATAAACCATTGCGGTTCCATAACAAACTCAACCGGCATTTCTGAACGCTCGCCAACAGAAACATTCTGCTCTACATTTTTTTCATCTAAAATAACGTCCGCAGCCTTCAGGTCATCCACAATATGCTTGCGAGCTTCCGCAATTTGCATGCCCTCATATTTTCCGGCCTGCTCGTTCATCTTACCGTCAGGGTTGATGATGAGGCGTGTTTCGAGCTTGTTTTCTTTCCATTTTTTTACGTCTTCTCCGTCCCCGAATGTACAGCACATCATTAGCCCTGTACCGAATTCGGCATCAACATCTTCAGAAGTAAGGACAGGAACCTCAATGTCACAGAGTGGCACACGCGCCTTTGTGCCTTTTAATTTCTGATAGCGCTCATCGGTTGGATTGAAAAACAAACCAACACAAGCAGGAATCAATTCAGGACGTGTGGTGGAAATAATTAGCGGGTCACCATTTGTGTCCTCAAAGCGAATATCATACATCTTTCCTTTGCGGCTGATTGTTTCCAGATCTGCTTGCGCTAATGCTGTTTCAAAATGCGTATCCCAAAGGACAGGTTCGTTTGCCCGGTAAACAAGACCTTTTTTATAAAGATCAATAAATGATTTTTGCGCTGTCTGACGGGAAAGGTCATCAATAGTTGAATAGCGCAAATCCCAGTCTACTGAAAGACCCAGCGCGCGCCACAATTCCTCATAAGTTTTGGCACCGCTTTGCGTTTCCTCAATACATAGCTTTCTAAATTCGGAACGTGTCGTTTTCTTTTTATTAATTTTATATTTCTGTTCTACATAGCGTTCTGTAGGAAGCCCGTTATCATCAAAGCCCATGGGGTAGAAAATATTATGTCCCTGCATTCTTTTGTAGCGAATAACAATCTCGGCTTGGGTGTAAGACATAGCGTGACCGACATGTAGGTGTGCCGCCGAAACATAAGGAGGCGGGGTGTCGACTGAGAATAAAGGTTTTTTAGAATCCGGATTATAATCATGTATGCCTTCTTTATCCCACAATGCGCGGCATTTTTCTTCAGCTTGATCGGCTTCAAAGGATTTGTCCAGTTCGGGAAATTTCATGTATTTATGACCTTTATCAGTTCTGTTTTTTAGAGTTGTTTATTTATTGGCGAGAATTCGGGCTGCGTCAAGTGCTGTATAGGTTATAATCCCATCAGCGCCGGCGCGCTTGAAAGAGAGCAATGTTTCCATCATGGTGGTATCATAATCAAGCCAGCCCTTCTCTGCGGCGGCTTTGAGCATGGCATATTCTCCACTGACATGATAGGCGAAAGTGGGCATCTTAAAAGTTTCTTTAACGCGGTATAATATATCGAGATAGGCCAGACCGGGTTTAACCATAACCATGTCAGCGCCTTCTTCTATATCCAAAAGAGTTTCGCGTATCGCTTCATCTCCATTGGCAGGATCCATCTGGTATGATTTTCGATCTTTTGCGACATGTTCATACTTCCCAAGCGCACATCCGGCAGCATCCCTGAACGGGCCATAATAGGTGGAGGCAAATTTCGCTGAGTAAGCCATTATTGGAATATGTGTAAATCCGGCCTCGTCCAGACTTTCACGAATTGATTGAACTTGCCCGTCCATCATTCCTGAAGGAGCAATGATATCTGCACCTGCCTGTGCGCAATTCACGGCTTGTTTTCCGATATTTTCAATTGTTGCGTCATTATCAACGTCGCCATCTTTTGCTATCGGGCCACAATGTCCGTGATCGGTGTATTCGCAAAAGCACACATCGGCGATGACACTTAGATCAGGAGCCGCCTGTTTAGCCGTTTTAATCATGCGAGCCAGCAAACCGTTTGCAGAGAAGCTATCACTTCCGTTTGGATCCTTATTATGAGAAACGCCAAAAAGGATGATAGTTTGTATCCCTAGCTCTTGAGCTTCTGTTACTTTTTGGCTCAAGCTGTCTTCAGTTTCGCGAAAGACACCAGGCATTGACGAAATAGGCTTTCTTTCATCAGTATTTTCTTCTACAAAAATCGGGAATACCAAATCATTTACTGTCAACTCGGTTTCACGCACCAGATTTCTCAGAGCGGCAGTTTTGCGCAAACGACGCGGGCGGTGGAGTAGATTATATTGAGACATTTTTGATCCTTATAAAGTTCTTTGCCCGTTTTTAACCGTCAAAGTAGAGGAAAGTCAATTTTAAAGCTTTTTATTTATTGACATAAGTTTGAGTTGTGTGTAATTTTCATCTTTATTTAAAACCATAGGAGGTGTGTGATGGGGAAAAGAGAAAGAATCAAAGATAAGGGCCGTGAAGTCAAAGATCGTGTGAAACGCGCATTTTCGGATGAAGAATGGGAAGCTTCTGAAAAAAGACATGAGGAAGGCAAAGTTATAATAGGGGGTATGCTCGTTTTGGGAGCAGGGGTTGTCGCACTTGCCAGTGCATGGGCCTCCAGTGCAGAAGGAAATAATATAATAGAGTCCGTTGAAACTGCCTTTCACGATAAGACATCAGAGTTTTTTTCAGAGATTGAACCGCATTTCACGCCTAATAATTAACATTTAAGTGCGTGTTTATATATCTTATTTAAGGCTTGCCAAGATTGCGGCAAGCCTTTTTATTATTAGGTTATGACAGATATAAAATTTTCAACAAAAGGAGCGTTTGGTCATATCCATCTTAACAGACCAAATGCCCTAAATTCACTCAATATCGATATGATCCGTCAGATTGACGACGCCTTGTCTCAGGTTCTTGACGACAACAATCTTATAGGGGTTTTCTTTACAGGGGAAGGTAAAGCTTTTTGTGCAGGCGGCGATGTAAAAGCCGCATATAAAGCTGGTCTTGATTTCAAATCAGGGAAAACGACGGAAAGTGCCGCTCTTCAGTTTTTTGAAGAAGAATATGCGCTTAATAAACGTCTTGTCCATTTTCCTAAAATGACGGTCGCTGTGATGGATGGCATAACCATGGGCGGGGGGGTAGGTTTAGCCGGTCCTTGTCACCATAGGATATGTACGGAAAATACCGTTTGGGCCATGCCCGAAACAACTATTGGCTTTTTTCCTGATATCGGTGGCGCATGGTATTTAGCTCATGCCGGTGATGCTATCGGCATGTATTTAGGGCTTACGGCCCTCTCAGTCAAAAACCCGCGAGACTTGCTGGAATATGGTTTTGCAACTAACTGCATTTTGCATGCTGATATTGACAGTTTTCTTACTCAGCTTGAAGGGGTAAGCAGTGAGAAGGGCGCGCTCCGGCATATTGAGGATATGTCCAAATCTTTCAGTGGAGAGGGAGGCTTACAAAGCCTTTCTTCTAAAATAAATGATGCTTTTACAAAAAAATCTGTGTCGGAAATTATGAGCTTTCTCAAAGAAGATGGGGGGGCTTGGTCTACAGAAACTTTACAGCTTCTTGAGCAAAAATCTCCAATCAGCCTCCTAACCGCGTTCGCCCATATCAAGCAGGCGGGTAAGGAAAGTCTCGACGAAACACTTCATCGTGATCATGAGCTGGCGAAAATCTTTATGGAAGGAAATGATTACTATGAGGGTGTCAGGGCGTTGCTCATTGATAAGGATAAGACCCCACGCTGGCAAAGTTATGATCTGGAAAAAGGCTTGCCGCCTGAAATAAATGCCTTATTTTTATGATACGCAGGATATAATAAGATTAGGTCTTTCCCTTGACCTCCCTCTATTGTATCTTTTTTAAGGAATTCACTTTGCTGAGACAATCAGATTTATTTAGGAGATTATCAAGTGGCCACACCTTACTATGATGTTATACAAATGGTTGAAAGACTTCACAGATACTTTCTGGACGTAGTCAAAGTAGAGCTTGATCGCAAAGATATTCAGGATATTAATAACGTTCAGGCTATGATTCTCCATTCTATAGGTCACGACCAGCTTACAGTTGGCGAATTGACATTGCGTGGATACTATTTGGGATCAAATGTGTCTTATAACGTAAAGAAAATGGGAGAAAACGGATATCTGGAGCAGGAACGCTCCCGCCATGACAAGCGCTCTATCAGAGTAAGCCTGACTGATAAGGGTAAAGATCTTCATAAGCTGATAGATGACATGTTTGAACGTCATGAATCCAAGCTGGATGGAACAAAACTTACAGAAGAGCGCTTAAAAGATACGATGGAAACATTGCGTATGCTGGAGCGTTTCTGGAACGCTCAGGTCTCTTTTGCCGGAATGTAGACAGCTCACTTTTTTTTCTGAACCAATCCGATACACTCCCGTTAGTAGTGGTGAATACTAACTAATTAAAAACCAGGAGAGTTATTTATGAAAACCCTTAATAAGAAAATTTTGCTCAGCTCTGTCGCAGCCGCAGCCATCGCTATGGTTTCAGCACCTGCAATGGCTGAAACAATGGTGAACACAAATACATCAGCAGATATATCAGCAACAACTTCAACTGACAGCAATGTTACAACGACAACGAGAACATATCGCTATGATATGGACAATGATGGTTATATCGAACCTGGAGAAGTGACCACATATGTTTATTCTTGGTCCGATATGGATGATGATGGCTATCTTCAACAGAGCGAATATGAAGACCGCACGATGACATGGTACGAATATTATGACATGGAACCACGCGAATATGTGTACTGGGACAAAAATTCAGATGGCCGTCTCGACTCATCAGAAGTTGACACATTAGTTGCTGAAAACCAGTTTTATGCAGACTGGGACACAAATAATGATGGCCAAATCAGCACATCTGAATTCGCAATGGGCACATTTATGGCCTATGATGACAACAGCAACGGCTCAATAAGCCAATCCGAATGGATGGATGTCGTAATGTAAGGTTTTTAAAAACCCTTGAAACAAAAAACCCCGCTTGGATTGATCCGGCGGGGTTCTTGTATAAGTGTCCGAAGAGTTGAAAAAAAAATTAGCTAAATGCCTGAATGCCTGTCTGCGCACGACCAAGAATCAGGGCGTGAATATCATGTGTGCCCTCATACGTGTTTACGGCTTCCAGATTCATCATGTGCCGGATAACATGATATTCATCGGCAAT
>NZNU01000027.1 GCA_002695035.1 Micavibrio sp.
CGAGCCATCAGATGAACAAACAGAACAAGAAAATTCTGAAAGCGAAAATATTGAAGCTGATACTAATGCCTATAATAATGAAATGCCGAAAAGCAGACTCCTTGAGGCGTTACTTAAAGATCTGGACGGCGGCTCAGATACAGGCAATACGTCTGAAAACTCAGAGGCTGAAAATCAGGAAAGCAATATGTTTGTGAAATATACCAATATTCAGCTTAATGATGCTGCGCAGTATTATAAAAAGAAAATCAGTCAGATTGAAAAAGCACTGCTCAGGGGCGAATAAAAATACGTGAAGTTAACTAAAGTCGAGTATTCCGATTTTAAGAGGTGATAGTATCGCAACTTTAAGAGAGAACCTTTCATTATGCGCCGTGCTTCGCTAACTGAAGCCCAAGGACTGTTTTCGTGCGTTTACAGATATAACTACCTGCCACGATCCAGCAAATAGGTTACAAAAATATTTTTTTGTCCGCCTGAACTTTCTGTAAAACAAAAAGATGGTGTATCGCAAATAGGCGTACCAGTACAATCGTTACTTAATCCTAGCAAGCCGTCACCAGCGTCAAACGTCCCTTTGTAGAGAGTTACGCTACTATCCAAATAATCATTTTGATCCATTAACACTTCATCAAACCCCAATTGCCGGTTAATAGCTCTGCAAACGCTGTCAGTAACATTAGGGATCATAAAGCTTAGATTGGCATCAGAGGAAGAGTTCGGGAGTGGCGCATCCATTGCATCAGATGTAAACATGATATCTGCACCGTCATTTATACCTGCAGGCATCGTTTTTATAAAAGGCAGACTTCCTCCATCGGCATGATACAGGTTACAGTCATCCCGTATAGGTGAGGGATGTTGATAATCATTATGTCCCCAACCGGCATGATGAAAACTGATTTCTTCATCTCCGCAACTATTCATAATACGCATGCGCATATAGGCCTGTTCAATTTGGGAAGACATTTGAAAAATTGTGCTGGCATGGAGAAGGGCCTGTTCTTCACTTACCCCATCACCCCCCCCCTCGGCTGGAATTAGTAACGGCGTAAGACAAAGCGGCAAATAACACAACCGCTATTAGTATTAAAAATAATACATTTCCCCGCTCTTTATTGTACATAACCTTAAAACCTAGCTGATCTTTTATAAATAGCTTTCAAATAGTGCGTTTAAAAACCATAAATGCTTTTTTAAGCATACACGAAAACTATTTAAAAATATTTATATTATTTATGATTAACGTGGTTGCGCTATCAGTTATATTTCTTGGAAATAAAATTGGCGCGTACGGACTTACTATTAGATGATTAAAGCACTGATAATAAATAAAATAATGAAGCAATTATTTTATTTACCCCTAAATATACCCCCTAATTTTTTCCGTGACATTTTTTATATTTTATCCCTGAACCGCACGGACACTTTTCATTTCTTCCAATCTTCCTTTTCCTTGCTTTCGTTGGCTCTGGAAATGCGTGTGTTCTAATTTCCTGCATTTCAAGGTTTTTACTCTCAAAAAATCCAAAAACTTCATTGGCTTCTAAATAGTGTTTTTCATCTTCCTCATTCCAATCTGAACAATCCAATAATACAAAATCTTCCGAGTTTAATTTTGTATGTTTTGGGGCATCAACCGCAATGCCTATGACTAAATCTGATTCAGGACGTTTAATCTTTTCCATCCCACATGCAATTTTAAGCATTTCAGCTCTCACAGGGCGATATTCTTCATCATAGTCCTTTTGATCCGGTTTCGTAAGTTGTAGTAGTACGTAACGCTTGTTTTTGAAAAAGGAAGGGTATGAAGATAAAAGCCTTTGTGGCTTCGTGTTATCATCAGGAAATTTGTTAATTGAACCGTAGATCATTTTACAAATTTCACGGCGCATAAATCTCGGCTCTTTTGCCATCTCTTTAAGGGCACTTTGTCCATTATAAAGATCCGCATTGCCCGTCAAAACATCATCAAAAGCATTCTGCGCCGTTCTTTTGATCAGATCATCCCAAAAATAAGAGATTGTATCTACGTGCTTTCTGTATTGGTATTCTTCTCTTTGTATAAAATCATGCCACTCACCTTCTCCAATAAATATGCCGTTAATATCGTCTTTCTTCTTACTGCCTATAAAATGCTTTTGTGTTTTTTTATCAAAGTTTAATATGTAATGCGCCAGCAAGTCTTCTTCACCAGCGTAATTTAATAATGAATATTTTTTTATGGCCTCTTCTTTTGCCTCGAAATACCATGTTAAATCTGTGATCGTATCCAGCTCTTCCAAAATGATATTTAGATTAAAACTATCAAAAACGTGGAAGACTTTATCTCGCGGAAGATTTAATAGAAAAGGAAACTCAAAATCAGGAAATTGGCTATTTTCTAATTTATCAGAATACCCCATTGCAAGACTACCATACACATTATCTTCTGACTGGCTCTTGCAAGCTTCCTCCGCACCATGCGCTACAATAATACGATGAATTTTAGATGTAGAAGGATCAATCTTAATAGGAATTTGTTTTTCGCAACTCGCATCTAAAAAAACTTGATCGGGATAATTCAATATCCATGATTCTGCTCTTTCAATTTGCTTTTTTGATTCATCAATCGCTTTTCTTTTCCATCTCTTCCAAGCAACATCAATGTCTTTTTCAGTGTTAAATTTTATCTCTTTTACTGAAAAGATAAATATATGCTCATCAAACAAGACAAGAACATCACATAGTTCATCGCCCTTTTTCTTATACGGATTTGGATACACCCAAAGCTTTAGAAAGGCATTGTCACATATATTTGCTAAGATTTTTTCCGTTGGGTTTTCACCACTTGAACGTACGATAATATTTTTCTGACCATCGGCCATACAAGAACACCTATGCAGCGTTAGCTTCTATTTCATTATCATCATTTTGATCTTCAAAAGCTTCCGCAAGATCACCAAACTTTTCTCTGATTTGGTTTCTTAGGCCTTCATCATCAATTAAAAGTTTTCTAACCGCATCCTCATAATTTTTTCGACTAGCAAATTTTAAAGCTTTAGCAATTTCTCCAAGTGCTTGTGTTTCTCGCACAGGATACCGTGCTATGATTGAGGCAACATTTTTGTCTGAAAAATTCTTATCAAATTGTTGTTGCTCTTCATTCAAAGCTTTCTTCAAATCAATATTAATTTCATAATTATTTTGGTTTTGAATAGCCTTCCAATCTGGCGGTAACATTTGTAATTTTATTCTTCTTTCGCAAAGACGGGCGCATAAACGATCTTTGTGTCCCGCAACCGCTTTCAAAAGAGCATTATTAGCCAGCTCAACTAGCTCTTCTGCATTTCCACCATGAATTTCAACACTTTTGGAGGCAACAGCAGCAATCATTTCAGGGCAATAGTAAATAGACTCAACAGAATAGCACGGAAGCGCATATATATTCTGAACCTTCAATTCATTTATCTGATCGTGTGACCTATCATCAGCGTCCACCAAGCCGACTGCATTTACCCAATGAAGCGCATCCGTTGACCTGACACCAATAACCGCCCTTTCAACCTCAACACAGTTGCCTTGTGGTATAACAGACACATTAGGGAATAGTATCTGATACAAATGAGTATCCATACTGCTTTGGATACCTTCAACAAAGAGTAAAGTGCGCCTAGAACCTAAAATATCCTGCTTGATCTGATAATCAATTTCATCCGCTGATTCAATTAAATCAGTATCCCAACCCTTAATATTCCCGTTTTCCCATTCACAATTTCTTACAAGCAGAATATTTGCATCAGGATTATCAAGGGGAAGGCCAATATCGTGAGTTGCCACTACAAAAGTACAATCTTCCCTGTGAGAAAATAAAGAAGTTAGAAGGGGGGAAATTATTGATCTATGTAAATGTCTTTCAGGTTCATCAATTATAAATAAGGTGTTTTCTGTAGCGGTTAAAACATCAGCAGCAATCAGTATTGCATTTCTTTCACCGTCTGATAATTCTGCAATGCTGTAGGGAAGGCTACCATTTTTACTTGCAAATACCTTTTCATCTTTACCAATCGAAATATCTATGGGCAAATTAGATAGCTTCAATAAATGATTAAGGATTTTAATTGGCGCATCTTTTAGAGAAAGCTCTTTAGCTTCTTCAAATGCTCCATTATCCATCGTGTCCGCAATTTCTCTGGCTCTGATATTTTGAGCATTAATCAAGTCAAAAACCACAACCTGTGATCTTTGACTTGCATGATCATCTCTCCATCTGGATTGAGCTTGTGCATCATGCGCTAAAATATTTGTTTCAGTTGTCACTTTGCTTGAAGATGTAAAATCCATCGCATTTGATGTAAACCACGTTTGGCGGTGGGCTGATATTCTTCTGGCATTAATATTATTTTGGGAATAAAGGCGATGCATTAAAGCTGATTTACCAGTGCCATTTGCTCCTAAAACAAACAGCGTGCTTTTCTTTGTAAAAGTAACTTCTTTCGCTTGCCCAGTTTGATCAGGGAATTTGAGAACATAATTGTCTTGTTCAGTCATGGCTTTTCATAGCTTTCATAAATTTTATGTAGAACACTGAAAGTACATAAAAAACCAGAAATATTCAATTTATTAACGTCCCAGTAGGGCTTCTTACATCCATTGCAATTTTTGTCTTTCAAGGATAAAAATAGTGCAGTTATCCATATTGGATGGCTAGGGGCTTTTCATCCCCATCAAGTGCGGCAATGACACTGCCGGAAACGTGTCGCTACTCGGCCTATGGCTGGGTGGCGATGCCATGTCCAAGGCGCAAGCCCAAAAGCATCGCGCCGTTTCATTTGTTACGGATATAAACACCCAGGCACCAGTGAGAGCGATCTCATTGGTGTTTTAGTTATGGGGGGCTTTAATGAAGAAACTATATTGGAAATTTTGGTGGGCGTTTATGTGGCGTACTGTAGTAATTCTCATTCCCATTGGATGGGGCTTATATTTTATTATGCTTCAAGGCAGTCATGGAGATGTACAAGAGGCTGTTGAGGCTACTACGTGGGTTAGTTATGTTATAGGTCCGTTTGTTCAAGTATGGATATTGAAAAGACTCTTCACAAAAAAATACCCTGGCTTTGTGGCCACTATTAGGGAGAGCAAAAATGGCAAGTAATATTTTCAAAAATGCCTGGCAAGATACGAAAGCTCTAATTCCAAAAGAGGCAATGTTACTCATGGGAGGAGTGCTTGTGTTCCTTATTCCGATTATTACTTTGTTTAGTGGATTTTCAGAATTAGCCAGTCAATATAGAGACTACAGAGATATTCCATTCCTAATGTTTTGTTATGTTATCGCATCATTTCACAACCTCGTTCTAGTAGGGTCTTTTTATCTCGCTTTTTTACCCGCAATGTACGCTTATGCTCTCACCGGGCGGAGTTATATGAAACGAAAATTTAAAACTAATTACGATGGTATGAGCGAACTATATTTTAGGACCAGTAAAAAGAGCCAATATGAAGTAGCCCGCCAGATATTAAAGCAAAAGGGAGCTGACGGAGGAATATTTGTTTTTTACGATACTCATGGCTGCTTCAGGTTTAGTTTTGTGCGTATCTTCCATACCGGAGCAAGAAGGCAGTTCTCAACTTACAAGCGTTATTCGTTTTTTGTTGATCCGAGCCTTACAAATAAAACTTTTAGGCAGCAAATTAAGAAAGCACGTTTTAGTAGCCTTGATGAAATTCAAGAGACTTTCTCTCTTGAAGCTGTGACTGATGCGTTTTACAGCGATTTCAAGCCAAAATTCGATAAGCTATCTGAGAGTGTTCAGGGCCTAGAAGAAAAAAAGGACAAAGAGGATTTTGCCCTCCTCTTTGTTATCCGCATCATCTTCTTAGGATTTGTACAGAAAAAAGGATGGTTGGATAAGAAAGGATTCCTTCAAAATTATTGGGGTGAATATAAGCAAGGGAAAAATAAAGAAGATACTTTCTATTCTAACTGGTTGGAGCCGCTGTTCTTCGAGGCTCTGAATTCACCGCCGGGACGTAAAGTTAAATATAACAACAATCCGTTCTCTGAGACTACAGAGACCACGTTACAAATGGCTCCATATCTGAATGGTGAATTGTTCAAAGAGCATCAGGGCATTGATAAACGCGGCTTTGTGTATATGCCGGACACGCAGATTGCAGAGTTTATAGAATTCTTATTCCAGTATAATTTTACCATTGAAGAAAATACAAATATTGATGAAGAGCTCGAGCTTAGCCCTGAATTTTTGGGGATCATATTTGAGCGACTGGTCAACAAATCAGATGGAGCGGTTTATACGCCCCCCCCGTACGGGATACGCACTAGGCATATAAAAAATTGATAATAAAGTGTAATTTATTTTGTAGAAATCATAAGGCCACCAAAAAGGCCACCGTTGTTGTGCTCAAGCCATCGTTTTTTTGATTATTTCCCTAACATAATTATCTTTCTGATTACCTTGAAAATAAACATGGCGATCATTAAACTCTGTGATCTTGTGCTTACGTCCCCACCATGAGGATTGATGCTCTGTAGTAGAAACAATGAATGAGTTGAGGCGAATAGTGTTATCGTTTCCAGCAAGCTCTTTTTCGATGCTCTTGATTGATGAGAAGAAACTCAACTTTGTATCATCCATACCTTCACTGTTACGAATACCCTTGGGATCAATAAAGCTGATATACTGTTTCCCTTGATGCATAATCCAAAGGATGAAGTCAGGATAAAATCCACCTTCATCAAAGAAGCCTAATCCCGTTCCCCTGCTTTGATTGCGAAGAAGATAAAGCTCTTTATCTTTGAAAACATCGGCGTTTGCTTCGTAAAACTTTCGTAGATCAATAACAAACTGTCGCTCTCCATCATTCAGGTGTACAGGTTTCACTTTGATGTAATCCGCTCCACCTTTACCGATATGGATTAACGGCTCATACATATGACGATTAAATCCAAAGGTTTGAAGGTTTTGGATGTTTAGCTCTTTCAACTCACCTTTCGAAATCGCCTCTTTCAGCTCTTGCAGCGCAGAGATATAATCTGTTTTCGACTTTTCGACATTGAACACATATTCATCAAGCAAGTTAGGATCGTTTTCGTCCATTTCTGCATATTCAAGATGATTTTGTTCCCACCGGCTGCGCTGCACGGCATAAAAACGCTCTACATATTTCTTCATCAAAGCGCTTGCGATTTCCTGCCACCGCATCACATCGCCCGCCAGATTATGAAACTCTATTTGTGCGCCGGGGATTAGAACCTCATACCATTTCGGCTTATTGCCAAGCAGGGCTTTGATTTGCACTTTGGGGAGTTGTAAGTTTGTCCATCCGCGTTCGGCCTTATATTCTTGCAGATCAAGATAGAGCTGATCGAAATCCAAGAACGCTAAATGTTGCTCATTAAAGCTATGCGTTTCTTTTTCGATTGTTTCATTGTCTTGCCCCAAGCCTTCGCTCAAACGCGCTTGTATCTTCGGATACCAATCGAGCTTAATAGGATAACGGGCAAAATAACCTTCGTCGGGAGATAAGGCCGGACGATTACCGCTTTTCTTGTAATCCATGCCCTTTTTCAGACGAATGACTTTGAGTTTCTTATTCTTATTGAAGTGTTTGAGCACGGGAAGCACGACCTCTTCATAAGTGCCATCAGGCTTTAATCCTTCATCTTCAAGATACTGGTTAAACTGCTCCATATATCCGGCGCGAACACCAAAGATGTTCAGCGTTTCAAGACGCTTCATGTATTCAGGGGCTTTTACGCCAATGACTTCGCTGCGCTTCAAGCAAAAGTTATATCCTTTCAAGCGCACGCCACGGCCAAAGAGCTGAATGATTTCAGAGCCTTCTTTTTTACCAACATTCATTAAGCCCATTGTGCTAACGCGCCAACTACTCCATCCCTCGGTAAAGCGTTTAGAGCCGATCAAAAAGTTAATCGGCGATTGGGTATTATTGATGCTGCGGAAATACGATCCTGAAAACTCTTTCTCGTGAACATTCAGCATGTCGCTATGCCCTTCTTCACAGAGTTTTTTCAGGGTAGAGGCATCACCTACGTTAATCACGCCAAAAGCTTCACCGCTGCCAATCTTGAGTGCGATCTCTCCATCACTGCCTTTGAGATAATCTAAAGTCAGTTGCCCTTGCGCAGAATGGAAAAGGCGTTTTTTCAAATCCGTATATAGCTTTTCCGAAGATAGATTGATGCTCTTCAAATAATCAAAAGCCCCTGCAAAAATATCGCGGTTTTCTACAAGAAGCCCGTGATTGCCCTTTAGTAAGCTATCAATGCGCCCGATAGCATCATGATCTTCTTTAACAAACAAAGCCAAGAATAAGAGCACATCGATAACGTCCGAAACTTTGCGTTTATTCTCCGTGCGCACGGCGTTCACACTGCCCCCTACAAAAACACAAAGCGGCTTTTCAATATTGAAGGCGCGTATATCATCGCGGTTTTCTTCATAAAATCGTGTTTGCTGATAGAATGAAAGCAGAAACGCGGTCAGATAAATGTTGCGCTCGTCTTGTGTAAAGTCACCATCGGTTTCAAAGTTAAGAATGCTAAAGTCTTTGCCGTATCCATCATTGTAGAAAAACTTATATGAGTAATCGAAGAGGATACATTTCGCGTATTCTTGTTCTAGCTTCTTATCATTCGCGGCCTTCACCGCTTGGCCAAATGTTGCGGAATACTCAAACGAAAACCCTTGTGCGCAGAGCTTATTGCGTTTGTCCATCCAATCCTTGCCGGATGATCCGCGATGTCCTTCATCGACCAGCACGAGGTTGTTCCCCTCGAACGCATCAATGGCTACGGTTTTATCGCCCATCTTTTCAGCAAGTTTGTGAATGTCGATAATCTCGATCTTATGGCCTGTAAAAAGATTGCGAGAACCTTCTTTATCAAACAGCTCTGCTTCAAGGCCGGATTTCTCAAACTCTTCCAAATGTTGCTGCGATAGCCCTTCATTGGGCGTGAGCAAAATAATGCGGTTAAGTTGTGTGTGCTTACCGGATTTTTGCAAGTAATGCTGATACTGCAAGATATTGATATGCATTAAGAGCGTCTTACCTGATCCCGTTGCACTCCAATACGCGATTTTGTTTAGGCCGTTTTCATACACATCGATCTGATCAGGCTTCTCCGCCTGACCATTATATGTTTTGACGTATGCATTCAGCTCTGCACGTAAAGCATCACGATCACGGAAATAGCGATCAAGATAGATTTCTGTGAAAAGCAGCGAAAGATACTGAAAGTATTTCCAGCGTATCGGCTCCCCGCGCTTGGCATTCATGCGCTTTGTGTGATGATAGATGTTTTCATCATAGCGCAACAAATCTTCATCGCTCAAAGTTTCGGAACGATTTAGTAAATGCGCTGTGATAACACCGTAATAGTGAGAAACATTGTCTTCTCTCCAGCCTTCTAAACCCTCATCTTTCATGTTCGCAGTTAGAGCGTCAAAGCTTTCTACACCGAACAAGGAAAGAAGCCACTGGTTTAGAACCAGTTTTTCAGAGAAGGGTGCGCTATTCTTATTTTTCTTTGCCATGAGATTTTAGTTTTCCCTCCGCGCATATAGTTTATTGCCGAAGTCTCTGAAATCTTCATAAGCGGCTATGATGTTTCCCGCTTTTTTGCAAACCTCTCGTTCTATCTCTGTGGCTCTAGCCACTTGCTCTTGATCCCATTCATCAAAGGTATCCCAATATATCGTGAATACAGATGAGTTTGTTTCATGAGGAAAGGACTTCAAAGAAACATACTCATTGAAATCGACAAGTGCATTTCTTAATGCTTCTTCTTTCTGCTTCAAACGTTTGCCGATAAAGTTTGAAAAGCCTTCAACCGGAGAAAGCGCATACTCTGCCTCTCTCAATCCCTGAAATGGCTTGGCTCTCATACAAGAATGGTCGATTGCTTTGAAATAATACACGCTCTTACTGTCTATCGACTGCATGATGTGATCATAGCGCGGCTTATCTTCTTTGTACGGCTTGAAAAACCCCCTCAACCACACCCAAAGTTTTTTGATGTGATCACCGGATTTATTGACATCTTCTAGTGAGGGTACGGGAACGCTCATCACACACCTCACAAACTTGTTTCATTGAACATGAGACGATGGAAGGCTTCTTCAATCAGCTTCACACTCCAGTCATCACCTTTACCCACCTGACCTTGCAGCGTGTTATCGCCGTTCACATAGATCGTGCTGTAAGCGGATGGGTTAAGGGCTTCGCGGTTGTCTTCAAACCATTTATCCAGCTTCGCCGCGTCCAGCTTTTCCGCATCGCGCCACAGGATTAAGACAGCCTCGCCTTCGCGGGTTTTGCCATTCACCACACAGACATCATCGATGAAGCGCATTTGCTCAACATACAGGCCGATCAGATAGTTAAAGGTTTCAACCAGATCGACTTTCCGCGCACGCGTATCATCACCGCGATTGATCATAAGCTGATAATCAAACGGCTTCGCAAAAGCATTCAGATCAAGAACACTGCCCTTGCTCTCCGTATCCAGCATGTAATGGAGAAGATACTGCTCACGGATTTTCTCATTCGCATCCAGAACACCCTGCGCAGCATCAGCACGCTTGAGCGTTAAGTTATTCAGCGCGTCTTCATAGCTTTCCAAACGAATATATTTGAAGCATTGGCTTATACCTTCGCGTGATACGGGTTCACCATCTTTCCAGTCTTTGGAATAAATCACTTTTTGAATGCGCGGCTTTGTAACGGCATCAAAATACTCACCCATTTCGACAAGAATATATTTTCTTTGCCCGTCATCTTCCCGGTTTAGATTTATGACAGCGTGCCCTGTCGTCCCCGATCCTGCGAAATAATCTAAAAAGGTTTCATTTTCATCAGAAACCATATTCAGACATTTTTCGATGGCATAAACCGGCTTCTTCCCCTGGTCAAAACTGGTTCCACCTTCTTTGGCTATATTATTATATTGTATGTCTGTCCATAAGTTACCGGAGTTAGTTAGCTTATAAACAATGTCATTATCAACTTCACAAACATCTCGAAGGAAAGTTATTAAGTTTTTAGCTTTGTCCTTATAATATAGCCTAACTTGTTTATTAGCATTTCTACCTTTTTTAGGCGTGTAAACAATGCTTACAAGCTCGCCATCAGTATCTTTTGTTTCGTCAATCACACGTTGCCGTATTGAGCTTTGTGCGTTGGTAGTTCTGAAAACACCATCTATATTTGCATAGTAAGCTTTTTTAGTATCTCCGTCGTGTTGCTCTGCAGCTATTGCATTGATTGATTTAAACTCATATTTTTTATGACTGAAGATTTTTATCTCTTCGCCAGAACCATCTTTTATCGATTTTATATATTCCCCTTCATCTACATTCTGAAGAACGGATGTATATTTCCAGCTTTTTCCTTCCTCCTTCATATCCTCTATAAACTCAATCAGCTCTTGTCTTTCATGTACTTTGTCAGTCAGTCGAAAATCATTATGCGACTTACAGAATAAAGTAATGTATTCAGAGCTATTTTTTAAAGATTTACCTAGATGGCTTCCAGAAACTCCGGCGACTTTCGTTTTTATAGTAATCAAGTTAATAAAGTTATTTTCTGAATAAATATCTTTATAAGCTAACATCAAGTTATTAATCTCATTTTCATCAATATGAGTAAAATGAGCACCAGTATTGCAGAGCAAATCTTTAGCAAGGGCAGTTCGGTTTTCTATTAAGGTAATCCAACTGCTATGGCGGTAGTTATCTTTATACACAAAATCATCACCACCAGTATTATAAGGAGGGTCAATATATA
>NZNU01000028.1 GCA_002695035.1 Micavibrio sp.
ATTAATACCTACCCACGTTATCTCTCAGGCGGTGAACAACAGCGTGTCTCTATCGCCCGCGCTGTTATATCACAGCCACATCTTTTATTGGCGGATGAGCCTACCGGTAACCTCGATAACGCAATTAGTGAGAAGTTATTGAAACTTTTTGAGCAATTGCACAGGATGGGAACAACGATTGTAATGGCCACCCATAACCCTGACATCATCATGAGGTTCCCACATCCGCAGCTACACCTGGAAGACGGAAAACTGCAAACCCGTACAGCCAGAGAAGCTGTTGAAAAAGGCAGAGGCGGTACATTATGACAGCAAAGCCACCTCTTTTTTCTTCCCGTAAATCAAGCCTGCCTCTCAGAAATCCGCAGGCAGACCGCTCACTTATGGCCATGATATTGCTTATGACCTTTGTTATACTCATGGTTGGTGCGTCATCCGTTTACTTCGGAAGGCTGGCAGGCGGATGGGAGGCCAAGCTCTCTGAAATTGCGACCATCGAAATAGATGACAGCAAATTCAGCTTAAAGCTTCAAAAGGAACTTGAGAGCTTTTTGGATGAACAGGAAATCGTAAGCTCTTATGAAATTGTACCGCCTCAGGAGGTTATGAATGCAGTAAGCCCCTGGCTTGATATTGAGGGTCTTGAGAAAACGGATATACCCCTGCCCGTCATAATTAATCTCTCATTGCAATCCACAAACACACTTGAAGTTGAAAAGCTGGCTTTTTCTCTTAAGGCTATTAGTCAGGACATCAATTTTCAAAGCCACCAAAACTGGTTATCTGATGCTTTGAAATGGGCAAACCTTATCCGCTTGCTTTCCATAGCTATTGCCTGTGCCCTTCTCGCCGTTCTCGTCCTGGCACTTTCCTTGCTCGTACGTGACAGGGTTGTACTTAACAGAGACGTCATAGACTTGCTCCACGTCATGGGTGCCACGGATCATTATATTCTGAAAGAATTCCTGTGGCATTTACTGGCAGTCACGTTGAAAGCACTTATTTTAGGTATTGTTTTTTATCTCGCTGTATCCGGTCTTTTATATAGTTTTTTAATGCCTGATAATGACGGCACCGAGATGTTTTCATCAATGTTTAGCCTGTCTGACCCATATATATTACTCGCCATCCCTCTCCTTGTCTTTACGTTTGTTACAATCACAGTGTGGAGAACAGTTATAAAAGCTGTCCGTGCGTTGCCCTAATCGGTATTCTGGTTTTCTATGAGTGCTATAAGACATTTTATTTTATACATGTTCACCGCCTTTTTTATAGTGGTTGGTACATGGTTTATCGGTTTCAGTATTTTTAGTGTTTATTCTCTAACTGCAAACCCTGATCTGGCCAAACGCGGACAAGCTGATGCCATAGTTGTTCTTACAGGCGGTAGTAGCCGGGTAACTACTGGTCTGGCGCTTTTAAATCAGGAAGCTGCAAAAAAACTTTTTATCAGCGGAAGCCATCAGGACACAACCGTAGATGACATTATAGAAATGAATAACGGTTCACCTGAACTAAGGTGCTGCATAGATTTAGACCCGCTTGCCGTAGATACGAAGAGTAACGCCTTGCAAACTGTTAACTGGATCACAGAAAACGATATCGACTCTATCATACTGGTTACATCCGGTTACCACATGATAAGAGCCAGGAATGAAATAGACATGGTTCTAAGCCGTGTATACGAAGAAAAATTAAGACCTACCCCGGATCTATTGATATACGAATTCCCTTTGCCTCTCGAAACTCTTGATGTAAAAAGCTTTTCTTTTTGGAAACTCATGCTTGGCGAGTACAACAAAACGATACTTAGTTTTGCAAAACGCTTATTTAATCTTCCTGAGGACTGAGAGTTAAATTATGAATTTGTTTCGTGCATATCTTTTTAATGTGGTCTTTTATTGCTTCACAGCTATCGTCTGCATTCTTTACATCCCGGCTCTTTTTCTTCCAAAAGGCCCGTACAGACGAGCACTGGAATTCTATTTTGCGTCTGTCCACGTTATTGAAAAATACGTTCTTGGCCTGACATATGAAGTTATCGGCCTTGAAAATCTTCCGTCTTCTGGGAGCTATATTGTTGGCGCAAAACATCAATCTGCTTATGAGACAATGAAGCTATATCTTTTATTTCCTAACCCGGCGGTTATTTTGAAAAAAGAACTGTTATATCTTCCATTCTGGGGTTGGTTAGCGCTTAAATCAGGAGCAATTGCAATCGACCGAAAAACTAGAGAAAGAGCGATGAGATCGATTACAGAAGGTGCAATCCGCGTTAGAGATGAGGGGCGACCAATTGCTATTTTTCCTCAAGGCACGCGTACATCTATTGATGAAACCCCGCAAATTAAAAAATATCGGTGGGGAATCGCCCGAATGGCCAAAGCTGCTGAATTGGATATCATACCCGTTGCTCTAAACAGCGGTGTATACTGGCCCAGAAATGCTTTCCTTAAAAAACCGGGTAAAGTCACATTTAAGATATTACCTCCAATCTCATACAAATTAAGTGAGAAAGATATTATGAAGAAACTTGAAGGCTCTCTTGAAACAGAGTCCAACAAACTTGTTGCTGAAGCAAAGAAAGCCTCATGAAGCTTAAGAAAACCCCTTTTATATTATTAACGTGCATTACGCTGCTATTCTTAATTTACACCTCTGCGTGGTTTGGCGGTGCAAAATTACTTGAAAATGCTGTTACACAGACCCTGCAAGGACAATCTGCCTCGGGTAAAAGACTTTTTGATGGGCAGGTTTCTAAGGTAAACGGATATCCGGGTGCCTATAGGCTTGAGGCTCAGGGTCGCGTAATTACACCCAACTTTCTACTAAAATTTCCTGAAGCTATTATCAAAGGATGGCCTATTCCCGGTACAGCTATAACTGCCGACTTTCAAAAGGGACTTCAAATTATACTTCCAGGCCAGGTGGTTGAGACATTTGATAATGCACTTCTTGAATTTACAATGAGCCCACATTATCCCAAAAATATTAATAATTATGAGCTGATGCGATGGTATCAGGCACAAGGCAATATACACATAAAACGTCTCACTCTGGTCCAGCAGGATATCCGTTTTGATCTAAGCGGGGATATTAGTCTGGATGAAGATTTGCAACCCATAGCACAACTAACACTTGCCTTGACCGGGAAGGACAAAGTTATCGAAAAGCTCGTGAAGCGCGATATTCTAACAGAAGAACAAGCCAGCCTGGTTGGTCAGCTGGCATCTAAGCTTGCCTCAGAAAACACTGATACTGAAGGTGAGATCACCGCCAAAATGGTCGTACAAAATAACGCTATTTACTATGGGCCTTTACGCATAATGAGCTTGCCGGAGGCCAAATGGGAATAGACCTTACAAATCATTGCGCTGCTGGATAGGTGCCAACCCCTTTTTACCCCCCACTACGCGCACAGCTGTACCCCCCGCCGGATGGACCGGCGCATACACCTGCTTTACTGCATCAATACAATGCACGCCTCCAAAAGCAGGGCATATCAAATTACCAAATCTTTCAAAACCCCACGCTGCTTTTAAGAGGAGGCGCCATTTTACTGGCGGCATAAACAGAGCGTTTCTGTGGTCTTGAACGGAAAACAAGGCCTCTTCCAGTGCGTTTTCAATTTGTGAGGCAGAAAATGGGCGTCCATGACCAAACGGAGACCAGTCCCGGCGCGCCCACATGCTTGTCCTGTTAGGAACAATCAGAATCAACCTGCCATTACTTTTTAAGGCGCGGTAAATATCCTTTAAAGCAAGGTCGAAATATTCAGCGTGTTCAAGAAAGTGTACTGCCAGGATCATATCCATTGAATTATTTGCCAATGGAAGTCCCGGCGTCGTAATCAGGGCAGTCTTATTAGGTTTCCCCTTGGGCCAGCTTATACCGCCCATAGTGCCCGGCATAAGGGACACCTTGGAACATGCCTCGTTTTTAAAAATATCCAGATAAGGCAAGGTATATCCGAGACCCGCTACTTCTAGAGGCTGTGTTTTCTTTACCAGTGAGGAAATATGGCTTCTGATAACCTTTTTTACAATCCAGCCTTCCCGCGTGTAATAAAAGCGCTGATATGAAGAAGCAGATCTTTGCATAAAAAAATTATAGCCTTTCTACCCTGATTTTTACAAATTATCTAAAAGTTGTGGAATAAGGGGAATATCCGCAGGAGGCATTGGGTAATCATATAATTCCCTGACAGCCACCCATTTCAGGGCTTGTTTTTCCTTTGAACGCGGTTCTCCTTCCCATACACGACATACAAATAAAGGCATCAGAAGATGAAATGATTTATATTCATGTGATGCAAACCCAATAGGAGAAAAGCAGCATGGGCGTGTTTCTATGTCCAGCTCTTCAGATAATTCCCGCATTAATGTAAATTCGGGGCTTTCCCCCTCTTCTATTTTTCCTCCAGGAAACTCCCACAACCCTGCCATGGATTTGCCTTCCGGTCTCTGGGATATAAGAATTTTTCCGCTCTCATCAATAAGTGCCGCGGCGGCTACATGCAATAAGGGAAGCCCCGACCTTTTGGGCCGGGGCTTTTCCAATTCTTCAAAACATGAAGTTGTTTGCTGCATTATTCAGCAGGAGTATTTGCAGGCGTTGATGGTGTGCCTGGTGCTGAATTTCCTTCATTATAAACTGTAACATCAGCATCTTCGCGCCATTCAGCAAGTTTTTCTTCAAGAATTTTGCGTCTTACCTGAACTTCCAAAAAAGGTTTGGTTTCCTCAAATGAAGGTGCTGGCTGCGTGCGCTTGTCCTCAACTTTGATAATGTGATAACCAAATTGAGATTTTACGGGCTCGCTTGAAACTTCCCCTTCCTCCATTGAGAAGGCAGCTTCGGAAAACTCAGGCACCATTTGTGCTTTAGTGAAATAGCCCAAGTCACCGCCAGATGCGCCTGACGCAGTATCAGTCGACTCTTCTGAGGCCAGATCATTAAAGTCAGCTCCGCCTTCCAGTTGAGAAATAATGTCGTTCGCCTCTTCTTCAGTGGCTACGAGTATATGTCTTGCTCTAACCTGTTCCTGACTTGAAGCAGATTGCTGTTCCTTAAAGGCGTCATATTCTTCACGAAGACGCTCATCTGTCATTTCTTCCTGAACCATCTGTTCCAGATAAACTGAGCGCATTATGCCTTCACGGGCCTGCTGCATTCTCTTTTGCACTTCTGGGTCATTTTCAAGGTTGGCTTTGGCAACCCTTTCATCAACAACTTTGGCTGTAATCAATTCTTCACGAACAACAGGCATGACTTGCTCTGCAGGTTGCTGTTGCAATTGAGGAACCTGGGCGATAAATGCATCAACATCACTTTGGGTAATAGGCTCACCATTCACTTCGGCAATCACATCATCTGAGGCTGTTCCTGCTTCCATGTCGGCAGTATCTTCCGCCTCCGAAGAAGATGCGCCTGTCCCGGCCATCTCCATATTGTCTTGATCGGACATATCAGTGTCAGAAGAGCTTGTTTGCGCTGTAGTTTTGGTTCTGTTCATCTCTTCGCCAGACATAAAGTACGCGCCGAGGGCAAGCACCACAATAACAGCAACAACAAGACCTATAATTAGTCCTGAATTATTGTTGCGGCTGCTTGTTTCCGCTGGTTTTTGAGTTGTGTTCTTTTTCTTCTCGGTCATTTTCTACCCCTTTTGAAGTGTAAATGTTTAAATCTTTTTGCCTGTAAAATTACTAAGTCATCAACATAATGCATTTGTACATATGCACCAGTGCCTTGCAACAGTTTTTATAGTTATATACGTTTCAACTTGTTGACGGCTCTGTTTTAGGCGCTTATATGATGTGTATATATAAAGTACAAACACGCCGTGGAAAGGGCGATTGGTAAAATAATGATTTTGAAACTAGCCACCAAACTTCTGGGATCCAGTAATGACCGCGAATTGAAGCGCATGGATTCTCACGTCAGGGCCATAAACAACCTTGAAGATGAGTTTGAAAAACTTTCAGAAGATGAGCTTAAAGGTAAAACTGATGAGTTTAAGCAACGCCTGGCTCAGGGGGAGACTGAAGATGATATTCTCTATGAAGCATTTGCAACAGTCCGCGAGGCCGCTAAACGCGTTTTAGGCATGAGGCCCTTTGATGTTCAGCTTATCGGTGGCATTGTTTTGCACAGTGGCCGTATAGCTGAAATGAAAACAGGGGAAGGTAAAACCTTAATGGCCACCATGCCTGTTTATTTGAATGCGCTTTCCGGCAAAGGCGTACATGTTGTTACTGTTAACGATTATCTTGCTTCCCGTGATGCCGAGTGGATGAGCGAAATATATAATTATTTGGGCCTTACTGTAGATTGTATTACAGGTGACACCCAAGACCACGAAAGAAAAGCAGCTTATGCGGCTGATATTACATATGGTACAAATAATGAGTTTGGATTTGATTACCTGCGCGACAACATGAAATATCGCCTTGAAGATATGGTTCAAAGGCCATTTAACTTTGCCATAGTTGATGAAGTTGATTCCATTTTGATTGATGAAGCCCGTACGCCCCTTATCATTTCAGGTCCATCCGAAAGTGCAGCTGAGCTTTACGTACAAGTCGATAAAGTGATTCCCTTACTTACCTCGGAAGATTACGAGCTTGATGAAAAAATGAAGACAGTCACCTTCACAGATGAAGGTGTTGAACATGTTGAGAATCTTTTGAAGGAGCACAATATACTTACCGAAGGTAACTTATACGATGCACACAACATTTCCCTTGTTCACCATGCCAATCAAGCTTTGCGCGCGCACAAGCTTTTTGAAAAAGATACAGCCTATATCGTTAAAGAAAACAAGGTCGTAATTATTGACGAATTCACGGGCCGCATGATGGAGGGGCGCCGTTTCTCAGAAGGCCTTCATCAGGCATTGGAAGCAAAAGAAGGCGTTTCCATTCAAAATGAAAATCAGACCTTGGCATCTATTACCTTCCAGAATTACTTCCGTATGTACCCTAAATTATCTGGTATGACGGGTACGGCCATCACGGAAGCAACCGAATTTATGGAGATTTACAGTCTTGGTGCCGTTGCCATCCCAACGAATGTTCCTATTGCACGTATCGACCATGAAGACCAAATCTATAAATCTTTTGATGAAAAGGTCGCTGCCATTGTGCGCCTTGTTGAGGATGCTCGCGAAAAAGGACAACCGGTTCTGATCGGTACGGTTTCGATTGAAAAATCAGAAGCCCTGTCTTCACAGCTTAAAAAAGCCAAAATACCACATCAGGTTCTCAATGCGCGCTACCACGAAAAAGAAGCCGAGATTATTGCTCAGGCAGGGCGACCCGGGGCCGTCACCATCGCCACCAACATGGCCGGACGAGGTACTGATATTCAACTGGGTGGAAACCTGGATATGCGAATTTCTCAAGAAATTGATGAAACGCTTGCTGATGAAAAGAAAGAAGAGATCTTAAACAAAATCAAAGCCGAAATTGCGGATGACCGTGAAAAAGTAAAAGAAGCTGGAGGGCTGTTTATTGTAGGTACAGAACGCCACGAATCGCGCCGCATTGATAATCAGTTGCGTGGTCGTGCTGGTCGTCAGGGTGATCCGGGGGCCTCTATATTCTTCCTGTCAACTCAAGATGATCTTATGCGTATCTTCTCTCCGGAAGCATTGGAAACAGTACTTTCCAGTAAGTCTATCGGCTTGCGCGAAGGAGAGGCTTTGACCCACCCATGGCTTTCAAAAGCACTTGAGCGTGCACAGGCCAGGGTTGAACAACAAAATTTTGAGATTCGTAAAAATCTTTTGAAATTTGATGATGTTATGAATGATCAAAGAAAAGTTATTTATGACCAGCGTAAAGATATTATGGATTCTGAAGATGTCAGCGATCTGGTTACTGAAATGCGTCATCAGGTTATTGAGGAAACCGTTGCAAACTGCATCCCGGCCAAAGCCTACGCTGAGGAATGGGACGTTGAGACACTCTCCAATGAAGTAGAGCGTATACTTGCTCTTGATTTACCGATTGATGACTGGGCAAAGGAAGAAGGCATAGCAGATGAAGAGCTTATTGAGCGCATCATTGCAGCATCCGATAATCAAATGGAAGAAAAACAGTCCAAGGGCGGGCATATATTCCAGCAGGTGCAAAAATCCATGGTGTTGCAGGCATTGGATCAGTCCTGGAAAGAACACCTGTTGAACCTTGACCATTTAAGACAGGGGATTAATTTGCGCGCATTTGGGCAGAAAGATCCACTTAATGAGTATAAAACAGAGGCATTTGCCTATTTTGCAAATATGCTCGATACATTGCGTGAAAACGTCGTGCATGATTTATCTCATGTGCAATTCACTGTGGACGAAGCTGTTCTGGAGCAACTTAAAACAGCGCAAAAAGCCGAGCAAGAGGCAAATACATCACGAAATGATCCTGCCCTTGCGGGCGCTCCAAATCAGGGCGGTGTAGTCGAAAACTTCTCTGCGGGACCAGTAAGAAAACGTGAGTTTGATCAAAACGACCCTAGCACTTGGGGCGATGTGGGGCGAAACGCCCCCTGCCCTTGTGGTTCAGGCAAGAAATACAAGCAATGCCACGGCAAGGTTTAATCAAGCTTTTTTAAACGGATTAATGTGATCTGGTTTCCGCTTTTCTTAAGGATGGAAAACCTGAATCCATGAAAAATAAAGGTCTGCCCCACATCTGGCACGGTTTGCGATTCATATAAGAGTAGCCCTGCGATAGTTGAATAATCCTCATCATCGGGAAGATTCCACTCAAATTCGCGGTTTAAGTCCCGAATAGTGACCGTACCTTCAACAACTATGTTGTTATCGGTTTCACGGCGCACTCCCGGTACATCAATGTCGTGCTCGTCATCAATTTCACCCACAATTTCTTCGAGAATATCTTCAAGAGTTACAACACCGAGAAAAGTCCCATATTCATCAACCACAACGGCGAAATGCTCTTTACGCTCTTTAAACGCCTGTAACTGACTGTATAAAGGGGTGCTGTCAGGTATAAACCAGGGATCAGCAGCCACATCGAGGACTTTAATTTTTGAGGCATCTCCACTGGCATCCTGCATAGCGCGAAGAAGCGCTTTTGAATGAATTACGCCCACTATATTATCTTGCTCCTCTTTAAATAAGGGAAGCCTTGTATATGGGCTATTAAGAACATCCGTTACTATTTTTTCAGGACTGTCCGAAACATCGATCATCTCCACCTTTTTACGGTGCGTCATAATTTCTTCAACCTCTACATCGGCCAGGTCCAGAATAGAACGCAACATAGCTCTTTGAACCTGAACCTCCTCCTCTTCCCCCTGATGAAGTTCTATTGCCCCTTTCAGAACTTCCATATGAGCGCCGCTTGTTACTTTTGATATATCTGCGCCAAATAATTTAAGCGTGCGCCTTACAATAAATGTTATGAGTTGTGTGATAGGGCCTAATATCTTCATCATAACCAAAATGATCGGCGCGATGTATCTAGCCATATTTGTTGCATGATGAAGCGCATAGGTTTTGGGCAAAACCTCTGCAAAAATCAAGACGAGTAATGTCATGGTCACAGTTGCATAAGCGACACCTGCGTCTCCAAATATTTTAAGCATGACAGTTGTTGCAAGGGCCGAAGCGAGAATATTTACCAGATTGTTTCCTAGAAGTAAGGATCCGATCATTTTCTCCTTTTGCTCCAGCACAGCCAAGACGACACTGGCTTTGCTGTCCCCGTCCTTTTCAGCCATGCGAAGGCGCGCGCGAGAGGCGGCAGTCAGCGAAGTTTCTGAGCCTGAAAAGAAGCCGGAAAGAATTATAAGGAAGAAAATAAACGAGCAGGTAAGAGCGATCATGGATTTTATTCGTATTGTGCTGTTGGAGTTATTTTTAAAGCCAGTTTCTCAACATTATGCACATAAAGATATTGCTTTGATAATGTTCTTTTTATCAATGTTAGAAAATATGGCCGCATCACCAAGGGTCTTTAATAAAATAAGGTTTAAACCCTTTCTGTCTGCCTTTTTATCACCCTGCATAGCAGAATAGATATCTTCGCTGTTAAAATCGGTTTTTTGCGGTAGGCGAGCTTTCTTTATGATATCTCTCACACGTTTTACATCTTCTGCACTAATCATCCCTTCAATATGAGATAATTCTGCAGCCATAACCATGCCAATTGCTATGGCTTCACCATGTAGAACACTACCATTATATCCCGCCAGCTTCTCAATTGCATGGCCAAAAGTATGACCCAGATTAAGAAGTGCTCTAACACCACTGGTCTCTTTTTCATCCTTGGCTACGACGGCAGCCTTCATTTCGCAACATTTTCTGATTGCCTCACGTAAAGTGCTTACTTCTTGGTTATATAAAGCATCAATGTTGTCTTCCAGCCACTCCAGAAATTTGATGTCTCCTAGAAGAGCATATTTAATAACTTCCGACATACCCGCTGCAAACTCTCTTTCCGGTAAGCTGGATAGGCTTTTCAAGTCGACCAAAACAGCCTTGGGCTGATAAAAAGCACCGACAAGGTTTTTGCCAAATTCCGTGTTAATTCCTGTCTTACCTCCAACGGAGCTGTCCACTTGTGCTAGCAGGGTTGTAGGGATTTGAATAAAGTCGACGCCTCTAAGCAAAGTAGCTGCCATGAATCCGGTGATATCTCCGACCACTCCGCCACCAAGTGCAATAAGGCAGGAATCACGGCGCGCGTTGTTTTTTAAAAGAAAATTTACACCCTCTTCGTATCTGCTAAATGACTTGGTCTCTTCTCCGGCAGGAAATACATGGCTTTTAACGACGGCTCCTTTTGAAGACAGTTGCTGTCGAAACCCGCTATCGAGAAATCTTTTCGTATTTTCGTCACAGAATATAAAGAAATGCCGCCCTTCTATATCCTGCAAATATTGAGCGAGAACAGGAATGATTCTGTCTTCTATATATATAGGGTATGTCCCGCCTTTGGTTGTAACAGTCACAGCCGCTTGATTGTTTTCGCGGTTTAAAAAAGGTGCCATGCTTAAGGGTTCCGATAGATTTCTACATTTAATTTTATAGTTATAACGAAAATCTATTAGTAATGGCTTTCACTGTTTCTGCAACATTTTTCTCATGTGCCGCGACAACTAGATCAGCCTGGGAATATAGCGGATCGCGTAGCGAGCATAATTCACTTAGCCTGCTCCTTAACTTGGCTTTATCTCCCTTACACGATTGTATTAAAGGTCGTTTGGTATCATTCACCAATGTTTCGGTCAGCTTTTCAGGGTCAGCCTTCAACCAGATTGATATGGTCTTTTCCTTCATAGCAGCCAGTGTCGCTTCATTTGTAACGGCCCCTCCGCCCGTTGCTATCACTGTGTTCTTCTCGCTCTCAAACAAATCAATTATGGTCTGCGACTCCAGTCTTCGGAAAAAAGCCTCGCCGGATTTTTCAAAAATTTCACTGATTTGCGCACCTTGGGCGCGTTCAATGAAAGTATCCGTATCAATAAAATCCCTCCTTAAGACCGCGGCGAGTCGTCTGCCTATAGTCGATTTTCCTACCCCCATCATACCTATAAGTACAATCGGCTTATTATTAATATTTATTTTTTCCTGAACCGTCATATCAAATTATTTATACAAAATTTTGAATATTAAAACAAAAACTTAATTTTTCCATAATTATAGTTTATAATGGTCTAATAAAGGTCGCTAAATCAAGTAAGTCAATACCCTTAGCCGCCATGTTATGGAAATTTTTTTGCTTGACACTCTGCCTGCCTTATGGAATATATCTTATTATTGAGTTGATGAAGTAGACAGAATCAGGCAATAGATATTTCTGATAATTATGAAACTTTATTAACCTAACCAGAACAATTTATATTAGGTGCTTTAAAAAAGGAGCAATAAAAATGGCTAGACCAGGACGCCCACCCCTAGAAAAACCCGAACTGTCAAAATGGGTTGATTCTTTTATAGAAATGCTTTTGACGGAAAGAGGTGCTGCCCTTAATACTCGTCAGGCTTACTGGCGTGACCTGGCTGATTACAGCGTATGGCTCCGCGATAACAAGTCCAAAGAAGTTGAAAAGGCGACAACCTCAGATATCAAGGCATACCTTAAGGATCTTGGTAACAAGACACACACTAAAGGTGAAAAATCAGGAACAATTGGGAATAGAACCGTTGCAAGAAGACTATCTGCACTGCGCCAGTTCTACCGTTTCATGATTTCAGAAGATGTTCTAACAGAAGACCCTACAACAACTATTGAAAGTCCTAAGCAGACACGTACTCTGCCAAAGACACTGACAGAGAAAGAAATTGATACACTTATCAATGTCGCCGGTGAAAAAGGTACCCCTGAAAGCAAGCGTCTCGTTTGCTTATTGGAAATGATCTATGCAACAGGGCTTCGTGTTTCCGAGCTCGTTGGGCTTCCGATGTCTGCTATTGGTGAAGACACACAATTCCTTATGGTTGAAGGTAAAGGTGGTCACGAGCGTCTCGTACCTGTCTCTGACAGTGCACAGAAAGCCATTGATGGTTATCTAGCTGTTCGCGACAAATTTATTGGCGAAGACGATGACGGCACACTTGCCAAATGGGTTTTCCCTTCAAAAACATCAACAAGCGGTCATTTGACACGCCAGCGTTTTGCTCAGCTTCTGAAGGATCTTTCCGCAGCAGCAGGAATGGAAGACGGCAAAGTTAGCCCTCACATCATTCGCCACGCTTTTGCTACTCACCTTCTTAAAAATGGTGCTGACCTTCGCTCTGTACAAAAAATGCTTGGACATGCTGACATTGCTACAACTCAGGTGTACACACACATCATTGACGAGCAAAAGACCAAGACTGTCGAAGAAAAACACCCTATGGGTAAAAAGACAGGTACAGACTCTTAAGCTATAAACTGTTTAAGATTTACTGATTTTATAAGCAGGTTTTTGGGTAATTCTGAAACCTGCTTATTTATTTCAGAGACTGAACATGCTACACAAATATATTCCCAACATAAATTGAAGGTGAAATATGCTTGATTTTGAAAAGCCTATCCTTGAGCTTGAACATAAAATTGCCGAATTGCAGAAAGTCAGTGCTGATGATGACAGCATGGACATCGCAGAGGAAATAAACCGTATGCAGGCGAAAGTAAGTCGCCTTTTGCAGCAAACTTACTCAAAATTAACACCTTCACAAAAAGTAAAAGTTGCACGCCATCAGGAGCGCCCCCACTTTCTTGATTACATCAAGGCAATGGTCGACGATTTTACCCCGTTAGCCGGTGATCGTGTATATGGCGAAGATGAAGCTTTGATTGGCGGTCTTGGACGCATTGATGGGCAGCCCGTTATGATTATGGGACACGAAAAAGGGCACGATACAACAGAACGGCTAAAACACAATTTTGGTATGGCGCGACCTGAGGGATACCGCAAGGCGCAAAGGCTTATGGAGATGGCAGAGAAGTTCAATTTACCTGTTATCAGCCTGATTGATACTGCTGGTGCTTACCCTGGACTGGGCGCCGAAGAGAGAGGTCAATCTGAGGCCATCGCCAGATCAATCGAAAAGTGCTTGAGCATCAAAGTCCCCTTCATCTCTATTATTATAGGCGAAGGCGGGTCTGGTGGAGCTATTGCTATAGCCTCTGCTGACCGTGTATTTATGCTTGAACACTCCGTATACTCAGTCATATCACCTGAGGGCTGTGCTTCTATTTTATGGAGAAGTGCTGACTATGCGAAAGATGCATCAGCCGCTTTGAAAATGACAGCAGAGGATATGGTCGATCTTGGCCTGGTCGATGATATCATCAAAGAACCATTAGGAGGAGCGCATCGTAACCCTGACAAAGCCATGTCACGCGCAAAGTCCAAAATTATAGAGACTTTAAAAGAACTCTCAAATATAGAGCAAGACAAGCTTATCACATTGAGGCATAAGAAGTTCCTGGATATGGGCCGCAAAAAAGCAGCTTAGTAGAAAAGTTATTAAGCCGCCATTTTAAGCAATTTTAGTTTCAGCTTTTGCATGTGCCCATGACCGGCTCTCATATGCCCATCTTCCGTTGCTGCAGCTTTATAATACAACAAAAGAAACACTCTGATTGATGCTGTTAGGGAAGAAAGTGGCTTTTTACAAAGATAAACAAACGTGCAAATTTCATTGATAGAGCATTTTTCGCGTCGGGAAATATCTTTTAAAGCCTTCCACATCTCATCTTCCAGACGAATGGATGTTCTCTTACTTCCGATAGTCACATTCTTACTTATAAGTGTGCATGAAGATGATCCATTATCATTGTAGTGACTAATCGCATTTGTGTTTTTTTGATAGCTCGGTTTTGCGTCACTTGGTAACGTGGATGTTTGCATTTCATGTCCCTTTTGTTCTTGTTTTTTTCAAAAGGTATATATAACAAACAGGCAATGCAACCATTAAGTATAGTATTATAATACCTTTGCAACCTATACGTTTATGTTTTTATTATTTTAATCTCTAAGGCATGAAGCCCTTCATCAAATACAGGCCTTAGCGCATCGTTCACCATACGGTGGCATTCAATTCTGCTCTTTCCGTTGAATAAATCTGAAGAAATTTTCAGAAAATAATGCGTTTGCCCCGTACCATCGTCCCCTGCATGGCCGGCATGCGCACTACTTCTATTCGTGATTTTTAAGACACTTGGCTGTAGAGAAGCAGTAAGGTGTTTCTCCATCTCTTTTTTTCTTTCGTCCATAAAACCCTTAATTTGTTCTAAGTTCGTCTTGCTCTTACATATTCACATTCTATCTTAAATATAACAATGCTAAATTGTACAGAAATCTTTAATAACAGCCATTTTCGAGCTATACTGTAATATATGCCTACGATTAAATTGAAACCTAGTTCTGCCGAATTCGAGAGCGAATTCACCCGCGATGATACTACCCGTTACTGTGAAATGCCGGGATGCCCGTCCCATGGCGACTACCGGGCTCCCAAACATCGCGGTTTGAATGAGTATCATTATTTTTGTTTAGACCATGTAAGTGAATACAATAAAGCATGGAATTATTTTGAAGGCATGAATGAAAAGGAAGTACAGGAACAAATTTACAAAGATTGGTATGGCGATCGACCCACATGGAATTACCGTGATTTTGCCAGTCTGGAAGAAGAATTATTCAGGAAAACTGCCAGTTTTCGCGCGGAAGGCGCAGAGCAAGGCAAAAAGCAGGATGACCGCGCAAAACGTCAATATGCCCATACACCTGAGATGGAGGCCATGAACGAACTTGGTCTTGAACCACCTGTAACCTTGGATGAGATAAAAAAGACTTATAAAACCCTTGTAAAAAAATATCATCCTGACCATAACAAAGAGGATCCCGAAGCTGAGGAAAAATTGAAGAAGGTTAATATGGCTTATACTATTTTAAAAGTTGCCTATACCGAGTTCGAAAAGCTTCCAGATCAGAAATAATACACAGCAGCGCTAAGGATAGTTATGCACGCACCTGACAATGAACCAATCGCCGCAACATTTGATGTTACGCGCGTAGAACCAAAAAAAAACCTGACTATACCCGACACGAAATATAACGTGAGGGAGACTTTTGGTATTGATGCGGATTTTGATGTTCCCGGTTTTAAGGATGATTCCCATCCAAGTATCCCAAAGCGCGATGACACTTACCAGTTTGACCCCACCACCACGCTGGCCATCCTTGCAGGATTTGCGCATAACCGTCGCGTAATGGTCCAGGGTTATCACGGTACGGGTAAATCCACGCATATTGAGCAAGTTGCCTCTCGCCTGAATTGGCCTTGTCTGCGTATTAACCTTGATTCACATGTGTCCAGAATCGACCTTCTGGGAAAAGACGCGATTGTTTTAAAAGAAGGCAAGCAAATCACCGAATATAAGCAAGGACTTTTGCCTTGGGCCCTACAACACCCTGTAGCTCTCGTTTTTGATGAATATGATGCGGGGCGCCCTGACGTTATGTTTGTTATTCAGCGTGTGCTTGAGGCGGAAGGCCGTTTGACTTTGCTGGATCAGAATACAGTTATTCGCCCTCACCCCGCTTTTCGCCTTTTTGCAACCTCTAATACGGTTGGTCTTGGTGATACTTCCGGCCTTTATCACGGGACACAACAGCTCAACCAGGGACAGATGGACAGATGGAATATTGTTACTGTCCTTAACTACCTTGAGCATGATGAAGAAGTTAAAATTATGCTGGCGAAGATGGAAGAATTTGATACGGCCGAAGGTCGTGACGAGGTCAGCGCCATGGTGAGGCTGGCCGACCTGACACGAGAAGGTTTTAAAAACGGTGATCTTTCCATCGTCATGTCACCGCGCACAGTGCTTAGCTGGTTACAAAACACGCTTATTTTCAAAGACCGTGACTTTGCTTTCCGCCTCAGTTTTCTGAATAAATGTGATGAATTTGAACACCCTATTGTCGCTGAATATTATCAGCGTTGCTTTGGTGTCGATTTGCTGGACACAGGCAATGAGTAATGTCTGCAAAAGACAAGAAACGTCTGGAAAACTTTAAGGATGGCCTGAGCGCCACAATCCGCGCTTTCGCTCATAAAAAGGATGTTTCTGTCAGCTTTAAAGAGCAGGACAGGCAGGACAGGCCAAGGCTTTCTGACAAAAGATACAGAAATGCTTTAAATGCTAATGTCGCGCTACCCCACTCCAAAAAACTCTCAGCTGATGAAAAATCTTTTATTCGTGGCTCCGCTGATGCTGAGGGGCTCTATCTCGGCTTGCATGACAAAGTCTTCCACACGCGCAACCGTCCTGATGATGAGACTGCCGGAGCCATTTATGATGCTCTTGAACAGGCGCGTTATGAATCTCTGGGCGCGCGCCAGATGCGGGGTGTTGCTAAAAACCTGAATGAAATACTTAAAGCACATTGTCTCAAGCAAGGTTATAATAAAGATGTACTACGTGAGACGACAAATGATGCAGATGCATTTTATACATTGGCCAGACTGGCATTTACAAATAATTCGGAAATGCATGAAGCTGATGGTCTTGTAAAGGCATGGCAGCCGCATTTGAACAAACTCTCTAATCAAATCAGTTTAGACAAACTCTCCGATACTCTTAGCAGCCAAAAAGACTTTAGCAGGTTTTCCAAGTCGTTCTTGTCCAGCCTGGGTTATTTGCCGGACGATGATGCCCTGCCCCATTCAGAGACAAATGATAAAGATGCGACAGAGCAGGATGATGAAGGCAAAGATTCTGCTGACCCATCACGTGACGAGGAAAGTACAGAAAAAGAACATAAAGGACAGGATCAGCCACAAGAGTCATCAGATGACACAGAGGCATCGCAAGATGAAGCAGAAGCCGGGCTAGAGGACAGCAATCAAGAGTATGCCGCCCAGGAAGATGCTGATTCACATGGTGATGCTGCAACAGAAAAATACAGACCGGCAAATCCGTCCGGCCCTATACAGCCAAGTTATAAGATTTACACCACCGAATTTGATGAAGTTATAAAAGCTCAAGAGCTGGCTGATCCTTATGAATTACAGCGGCTCAGGCAGTTACTTGATAAACAAATGGGCGGGTTGCAATCGGTTGTTTCAAAGCTTGCCACACGTTTGCAAAGAAAGTTGCTTGCCCAGCAACAGCGTCACTGGGTTTTTGATCTGGAAGAAGGCACACTGGATACAGCGCGTTTAGCCAGAATGGTTGCCAATCCCAGCCTGCCCATGACCTTTAAGCAGGAAGAACAATCTGAATTCAAGGATACGGTGGTCACATTATTACTTGATAATTCAGGCTCAATGCGCGGACGGCCTATTGCAACAGCGGCCCTATGTGCAGATATTCTGGCCAGAACTCTGGAGAAATGCCAGGTGAAGGTGGAAGTTCTTGGCTTTACTACCCGCGCCTGGAAGGGTGGGAAGTCACGAGATCTATGGCAGCATAACGGTCGCCCTACGGAGCCGGGGCGCCTGAATGATTTACGTCATATAATATATAAATCTGCCAACCAACCGTGGCGGCGCGTGAAAAACAACCTTGCCTTAATGCTGAAAGAAGGATTATTAAAAGAAAATATTGATGGAGAGGCGCTGGCTTGGGCTTATAACCGCCTTGCCCGCAGAGCTGAACAGCGCAAAATCATGATTGTCATTTCGGATGGCGCCCCGGTGGATGATTCTACCTTATCTGTGAATCCTGCCAATATACTTGAGCTTGATTTACAACATGTCATAGCACGCGTTGAGCAACATCCCGACATTGAACTCGCCGCTATAGGTATAGGGCATGATGTCAGCCGTCATTATCGAAATGCTATTAAAATAAATGACGTCTCTGATCTTGCTGAAGCCTTAATAGAGCAATTGGAAGATTTGTTTTCAGAGTAATTTTTTATCAAGGCTTGCAATTCTAAAGTTCTAAAGACATATATTATTATATGAGCAATTCACAAAAAACATATAAACCAAAACCAATTAGCGGCTTTCCCGAATGGCTGCCCGAATATAGAGCCGTTGAGCTAAAATGGTTAGACCATATCCGTAAGACCTTTGAGTCATATGGCTTTTGTTCAATTGAAACTCCTGCTGTAGAAGAGCTTGATGTCTTGCGGGCAAAAGGTGAGGTTGATAAAGAAATCTATGTACTAGAGCGTCTTCATAAGGATGAGGATGATGATAGCGAAGCACGACTTGCTCTTCATTTTGACCAGACAGTTCCATTGGCACGTTATGTAGCACAGCATTTCAATGATTTGGTCTTCCCTTTTAAAAGGTATCAGATACAGAAAGTATGGCGCGGTGAAAGACCTCAACTAGGGCGTATGCGCGAATTTTATCAATGTGATATTGATGTATTGCACGTTGATAATCTGCCAATTTCTTTTGACGCAGAAATCCCCGCGATGATTTATGAGGCACTGGACGGACTTGATATAGGCCGTGTCCAGCTTCGTATAAATAACAGGAAAATTTTAATCGGGTTTTTGAATGCCTGCGGAATAGAGGCTCAGGATGAAATCACTGAGATAACCCGTATTGTTGATAAACTTGAAAAGATTGGTGAGGATGAAGTCGCCGCAGAATTGAAAAAAGCCGGCATATTACCGGAAATAATCGAAAAGCTTCTAACACTTGCCAGAAACAAGGGTCACAATCTTGATTTCACCAAAATACAGTCTCTAAATGACATGATGAAAGAGGGCCTGGATGAATTGAAATTCGTCATGGATACGCTTGCACATCTTCCCGACCATGCGGCAATTGCCGATTTGTCCATTGTACGTGGTCTGGATTATTACACAGGTACTGTTTATGAAACCCAGCTTCTGGATATACCTGAATTTTCAGGTTCGGTATGCTCTGGCGGGCGCTATGACGATCTTGCCAGCTCCTATATTAATAAAAAGCTTCCAGGGGTCGGTATATCCATAGGTCTTTCGCGCCTTTTTGATGTACTAAAACAAAATGGAAAGATCGAACCGGGGCCAAAATCCCCTGCCGATATTCTTATGGTTCTCCCCTCGGAAGAAAGACGCCAAGAAGCAATGGAGACGGCACGGACTTTAAGAGCCAGAGGTTATAAAGTAGAGATGTATCACGCGCCTCAAAAGGTAAAAAAACAACTTAGCTACGCTGAGAAAAAAAGCATTCCCTATGTCTGGTTCCCGCCTTTTGAAGACGGTAGTGATCATGAAGTGAAAGATATGGGTAAAGGCGAACAAAGCCCGGCCGATCCTGATAATTGGGAGAAATCGTGAAACTATTAGCCTCTATTCTTCCCTTATTTCTTTTTCTGCTTCTCAGTAATTTACCACCTGCTGCTTTTGCGCAAGAGAAAGCTAACAATTGGGAAACTTACAGGGGTGAGAAATGTGATTACCAAATCGGCCTTCCCGGTGAGTATCAGATTTCAGAAGAAACCGTAACTGCCTTTGATGACGAAACCGAACTGACACAAGATGTTATAGATTATAAAAAAATAATTGATCTTGAAAATGCGCTTAACATGAATGCGACGTGTCGTCAGCTGGCTGAGGGTGAACGTGATATACTAAGCACAGATTTCATACAAGATGCTCTTGATGCCTATATCAGCAGCAACAATATATTTGTTGCTGGGCGTAAGGTCTCAAAAGATGATGAAAACAACCAGATTTCAGGCATTATCATAGGTGCAAGGGGTGATAGCGATGACAGCTTCCTGACAACGCAATATTGGGTAGGAAGCAACTCCTTATTAATCTTTGAACTTGAGTTAACGGGATCAGATACGATTGAGAATCAGGATGTTTTTGCCAATATACTCAGTCGTGTAAAGCTGAAGGACCCTTCCTAGCATTTTTCTTAATGTTTACCTGCTGCACCGGCATAGGATTTTATTTTCTCAACCATTGAAAAAAAGCCGTTCCTACGGTTGGGCGAAAGATTTTGCTCAAGACCAAGCTCTGAGAAGACTTGGTTTATATCAACAGATAAAATCTCATCTGATCGCTTTCCGTTATATGCAGCCAAGATAATGTAAATTAATCCTCTGACGATAAAAGCATCACTGTCTGCCCTGAAATAAAACTTATCTCCCTCTTTTTCAGGAACAAGCCAAACTTGGGATGTGCAGCCCTTGACTTTAAACTCCTCTGTCTTATAGCTATCAGGCAAACTAGGTAAAGACTTACCAAGGTCAATAAGGTATTGAAAACGCTCCTCCCAATCGGAGAAAAACGAAAAGTTTTCTTCAATTTCGCTAAGCGCTATAAATTGATTTTCTTCCATATTTTTCACTTTCAGGGCTACCCCTTGTTGACAGTCGTGATATAGTTATTTAGACAAATATTCAAGTTTTCAGTATTAAAAAGGCTTGAAAGCCTTTCTTGGCACTGGCAAAGTAAGATAAATAACCTTCGATTCATTCATCAAAGAGGCCCCAGAACATGAGTAAAACAGAAAACACGGACAGCAAGAACACCCTTTACTGTTCATTTTGCGGCAAAAGCCAGCACGAAGTGCGCAAGCTTATTGCAGGGCCGAATGTCTTTATCTGTAATGAATGTGTTGAATTATGCATGGACATTATTCAGGAAGAAGATAAATCCAGCATTGTACGCAGCGAAGATGGCGTCCCCTCACCCAGTGAAATTAAATCCTTTTTGGATGAGTATGTAATTGGCCAGGACCGCGCCAAGCGCGTTATGTCTGTTGCCGTTCACAATCACTACAAGCGTCTGGAACACGGGCAGCGCGGTGCGGATGTAGAGTTACAAAAATCAAATATTCTAATTCTTGGTCCTACAGGTTGTGGTAAAACACTTCTTGCTCAAACTATGGCCAGAATCCTCGATGTGCCTTTTACAATGGCCGATGCCACTACTCTAACCGAAGCAGGTTATGTTGGTGAGGATGTCGAAAACATTATTCTTAAACTGCTTCAGTCGTGTGATTATAATGTAGAGCGTGCTCAACGCGGTATCGTCTATATTGATGAAATTGATAAGATTTCCAGAAAATCGGATAACCCTTCAATTACACGTGATGTATCCGGTGAAGGCGTACAACAGGCATTGCTGAAAATGATGGAAGGTACAGTCGCATCCGTACCTCCCCAAGGCGGACGAAAACATCCTCAGCAGGAATTTTTACAAGTTGATACATCCAATATCCTGTTTATTTGCGGTGGTGCTTTTGCCGGTATCGATAAGGTGATCCAGCAGCGTACTTCCAAAAAAGGTATCGGTTTCGGCGCTAATGTGGATACAGGCGAAGGCAAAAATGTTGGTGAATCGCTCAAAGAGCTTGAGACAGAAGATCTTCTCAAATTCGGATTGATCCCTGAATTCATCGGGCGTTTGCCAGTTGTTGCTACGCTGGAAAACCTTGATGAGGACGCGTTAATACAAATTCTGACAGAACCTAAAAATGCTTTGGTCAAACAGTTTACAAAGCTTTTCGATCTTGAGGGCGTCAAACTGACATATAAAGAAGAAGCCCTTCGCGCTGTTGCAAAACAAGCCATTGAAAGGGAAACGGGAGCACGTGGACTTCGCTCTATCATGGAAAACCTTCTTCTTGATACAATGTATGATCTTCCGGATCTTGATGATTTGGAAGAGGTTGTTGTTAACAAAGACACTGTTGAAAAAGGTGAGGCACCGGTTCTTGTTTATTCCAAAGACGGGAAAAAGAAGAAAAAAGACAAGGATAAAAAATCCGAAGCGAAAGAAGACGGCAAATCTGATAAGTCGGATAAAAAGGAAGCCTCTAAATAATCACTAAAGAAACGGCAGCGATGCCGTTTTTTTATGCCTGCTTTTTAAACCTTACTTTTCTCCTTTAATAGAATATTTATATGATTAGATGTAAAATAATAGCGATACATTCTTATTAGATTCAGGAGGGATATTTATGAGCGGAAATATAGCACGGAAATTGATGCCGGAAGATAACAAGAACTACAGACTTATTACACGAAGTGATATGGATGGTCTTGTTTGTGCGATTCTGCTTAAAGAACTTGGAATCATAGATGACGTCATGTTTGCGCATCCTAAGGATATGCAAGACGGAATTGTGGATGTGACACCAAATGACATTTCAACCAATCTGCCCTACGTTGAAGGGGTTTATATGGCCTTTGATCACCACGCGAGTGAAGCATCTCGTGTGCAGGGAAATCCTGAAAATCACATAATAGATATTGATGCGCCATCTGCCGCTCGTGTTGTGTATGATTACTTTGGAGGTCCAACCGCCTTTCCTGAAATTTCAAAGGATATGATAGAAGCCGTTGATAAGGCTGACTCAGCTCAGTTTTCCAAAGAAGACATCCTAAATCCTTCCGGCTGGGAACTCTTAAGTTTTCTAATGGATGCGCGAACCGGTCTGGGCCGCTTCAGAGACTTTAATATTTCTAATTATCAATTAATGATGCAGCTCATCGATTATTGCAGAGACCACCATAGTATCGAGGAAATACTTGCTTTACCTGATGTTAAAGAACGTGTTGAGCTTTACGAGGAACATAAAGAAAAACAAAAAGAACAATTGAAACGCTGCTCTGAGATTCATGACAATGTCATCGTTATAGATTTGCGACAGGAGGAAAATATCTGGGCTGGTAACCGTTTCATGGTTTACGCACTTTATCCGAATTGCAATATATCGGCTCACGTAATATGGGGAAAGAACAAGCAGAATACAGTTATTGCCGTGGGTAAATCTATAATAAACCGCAGCTCCAAAATTCATGTCGGAGAATTAATGCTCAAATATGGCGGCGGCGGGCACGAAGCTGCCGGAACATGCCAGGTGGAAAACCTGAAAGCAGAGCAGGTTTTAGAAGAAATTGTGGAAAAAGCCCGGGAAAAATAACCGACGTCAATTTTTTTTCTGGTTATCCGCCTTTAAAACAATAACTTACTCCACATGAGTAAGACAATCATAATATGGTTCAGGCAAGACCTCAGACGTGAGGACAATCCCGCCCTTCATTCGGCTTATGAAGAAGGTGCAAAAATATTACCTGTTTTTATAGAGGATGAAGAAACGCCCGGCGACTGGAGCCGCGGCGCGGCAAGCAAATGGTGGCTTCATCATTCCCTCAAATCCCTAAACGATTCCCTTTCAGATAAGCTCAATCTTTATTCCGGAAAGCCACAAGACATATTGCCAGATCTTATTAAAGAGACAGGCGCAGACGCCATCTACTGGAACAGATGTTATGAACCTTGGAGAAAAGAAAGAGACAAGAGAATAAAGAAAGCGTTGGAGGATGACGGCGTTGAAGTTAAGTCCTTTAAAGCAGGCCTGATTTGGGAGCCATGGACAATATCAACTAAGCAGGACACACCCTACAAAGTTTTTACAGCATTTTATAAAAATGGCTGTCTGGCGGCCGGAGAGCCTGATCGCCCCCTACCCGCTCCGGACAGGTTAACTTATCACAACAGATTATCCTCGGCCCTTAAACTTGAGGAGTTAAAGCTTATACCTGAGAAAGACTGGTATAAGAAAATAGAAAAGTATTGGTCTGTCGGGGAAGACCACGCACAAAGAGCGCTCAGGCATTTTATAAAAAATGACGTTGATGAGTATAACACAATGAGGGATCGCCCGGGCGTAGAGGGCACTTCCAGGCTTTCACCGCATTTACATTTTGGTGAAATCTCAGCTCGTACAGCGTGGCACGAAGTGCGAAAGCACCAGCATATGAGTAAAGGGTCCAACAAGGATTCAGACGTTTTTCTCAGTGAATTAGGCTGGAGGGAATTTTCTTACAATCTTCTTTATCATTTTGAAGACCGCATTACAGATAAACCTCTCAATGAAAAATTTGAGAACTTTCCCTGGCAGCAAAACAAAAACGCTCTCAAGGCATGGAAAAAAGGTAAGACAGGCTACCCTATAGTTGATGCCGGGATGCGCCAGCTATGGGAAAAAGGATGGATGCATAATCGTGTACGTATGATCGTGGCATCTTTTTTAATCAAAGACCTTATGGTTCATTGGTCCGAGGGTGAAAAGTGGTTTTGGGACTGCCTTGTCGATGCGGATCTGGCTAATAACTCTGCAAGTTGGCAGTGGGTCGCAGGCTGCGGTGCTGATGCCTCACCCTTTTTCAGGATTTTCAATCCAGTATTACAAGGAGAAAAATTTGACCCCAAGGGTGAATACGTCTCCGAATGGTGTCCCGAGCTATCAAAGCTTCCCAATAAGTATATCCACAAACCATGGGAAGCCGATGATGAGACACTTGATAAAGCTGGTGTAAAACTGGGTGAGACATACCCCCGCCCTATTGTCGACCATTCAGAAGCCCGTGATGAGGCACTTACGGCATATAAGAAACTGAAATGACCAGCGAGAAAAAATCAAATAGAATTGCCATTATCGGCAGTGGTATTTCAGGACTGTCTTGTGCATGGTTACTAGGTGAAAATGGATTTGATGTAACCATTTATGAAAGAGACTGCCGCATCGGGGGGCATGCTAATACATACACACTTCCTGATGGACGGCAAGTTGACACCGGCTTCATTGTTTACAACGAATGGACCTACCCTAACCTCATCGCACTGTTTAAATATTTAAATGTCGAAACACTAAAAACGGATATGTCCTTTGGTGTTTCAATTAACAATGGGCATTTTGAATACGGATCTGATCATTTGTTCGCACAAAAGAAGAACCTGTTTTCATTTTCGTATTACCGTATGCTTTTTGACCTTGTAAGATTTTACAAAAAGTCACCCAATTACATTAAGAGTAACGAAGATGCGAGCCTTGGGCAGTATCTGAAAGACAATAAATATTCCGATATTTTCATAGAAAAGCACATATTGCCTATGGCAGCAGCCATATGGTCTATGAGTGCCGACGAGGCAGCACGGTATCCAATGAAAAGTTTTTTGAGATTCTTCCAAAATCATGGGCTTTTAAAACTTTTGAAGCGCCCCCAATGGTGGACCGTAAAAGGAGGCTCTGTTCAATACTTGCGCAAAATGAAGCATGTCATGAAGTGTGAATTTAGAATTGATTATCAAATTAAAAATATCACTCGTTCAGATAGCGGCGTTAATATTGATAATGAAGATTATGATAGTGTCGTGTTTGCGTGCCATCCCGATCAGGCTTTTAAGATGCTTAACGACAGCAGTGAGGACGAAAAAGAAACTCTTTTATCCTTCCCGTATTCTAAAAACACTGCTGTTCTCCATTCAGACACAAGTTTAATGCCTAAACGTAAGAAGGCATGGTCGGCATGGAATTATTTAGGTGACAATCAGAATCGGCAGGTTTGTGTTTCATATTGGATGAACAGGCTTCAGACCTATTTGGGTAACGAGAATAATTTATTCGTCACGCTCAATCCCGACAAGGCCATATCACCGGATAAGGTCTTTGCTACATTTGAATATGAACATCCGCAATATGACCAGAATGCTATAAAAGCATGGCATAAAATCTCACAACTACAGGGTTTTAAAAATACTTGGTATTGCGGCGCATGGTGCGGTTATGGCTTCCATGAGGATGGGGTTACATCAGGACTGGCTGTTGCTGAAAAGTTGGGCTCTTGCAAAAGGCCCTGGCATTCCAAAGATATATCACCTGCGGGTAAACATGCGACAGGTTAAAAAAAGCGGACTATATATTGGCCATGTTTTTCACAAAAGGCATAAGCCTTTCACCCATTCATTTAAATATCGTGTCTTCAGCCTTTTCAGCGACCTGCAGGAAATGCCTGCTTTGTCTGAAAAGCTTCGGTTGTTTTCTTATAATAAATTTAACCTGATGAGTTTTTACGATAAGGATCACGGCCCCCGCAACGGTAAAAGTTTGTACGATTGGGTCGTTAATGTAGCTCGCGACAAAAATATAGATATTGATGGCGGAAAGGTCTATTTCCTCGGATTCCCGCGAATACTTGGGTATGTGTTCAATCCGATCAGCCTCTATTTCTTATATGATAAAAAACATGTGCTACAAGCTGTGCTTTATCAGGTTAAAAACACTTTCGGTGAGCAACATTGTTATCTGGCACCTCTCGATACCCCTGGAAAGATTGAGAAACACTCACATCAAAAGATGTTTCACGTTTCCCCCTTCATGGAAATGGAGGCAGAATACAAGTTTACACTTCAAGAGCCTGATGAAATGCTCTCTTTTGCTATTCATCAGTTTGATAAAGCCGGGAAGCTATTGACCGCAACTTGGGATGGCAAAAAAGCTTCCCTTACAGATAAAACCATTCTTAAAACATTTATAACTCATCCTTTGCTAACTTTAAAAATAATTGGCGGTATTCATTGGGAAGCTCTTCGCTTATGGGTAAAAGGAGCTAAATACATACCGAAACCACATCAAAAGGAACAAGATATCACCTAGATGTGTTAATATTGGAAAACCCCTTAAAAAGGACTATAACTTTTATATGTCATCATGCGGAACGACATTTACTTGTGATGTAGATTTTATTTTAAAGTCTGAAGAATGCATTCAGGCGTTCCTAAAATTTTGCAAGCAATCGAAAACAAAATACAAGCCGTCGCGTTCTATGGCGTTAGCTCTCAAGCTTATGACACGCCTTCACAACGGTACGCTAGATGTCACTCTCCCCAATGGCAAAACTGTCCGTTTCAAAGGTGAAGAGGATGGCCCTACTGCCAGGATAAGCATTCATAATGACCGCGTGGTAAATCGATTTATATCTCAGGGTAAGCTGGGTTTTTGCGAAGCCTATCTGGATGGAGACTGGACCTCACCCGATTTAACAGCCTTTTTTGAAATCATCCTGAAAAACGAGAGTTACCTTATTCATATGCTGGAGGGAAGCACATGGTATAGACGCCTCTCATGGCTGATTCACAAATTCCGCCCGAACTCCAAAAAAGGTGCAAGTAAGAATATTTACAGACACTATGATCTGGGCAATCATTTCTACAGCCAATGGCTGGATAAAAGTATGACCTATTCATCTGCTGTTTTTAAATCAGGGAAAGAAACTCTCGAAGAAGCCCAGGCACAAAAATACAGGCTTATGTGCGAAAGGCTCGACCTGCAGGAAAATCATCACCTTCTGGAAATAGGATGTGGCTGGGGCGGAATGGCTGAATACGCCGCAAAAAATATAGGTTGTAAAGTAACAGCAATCACGATTTCCCCCTCTCAATATGACTATGCAAAAAAGCGAATAGACGAAGCAAATCTTCAGCATCTCGTGGAGATAAAACTTTGTGATTACAGAGACATAAAAGGCAAATACGACAGGATCGCCTCTATAGAGATGTTTGAGGCTGTCGGAGAAGCTTACTGGCCTGTTTTCTTCGAAACTATAAAGAAAAAGCTCAAGAAAAACGGCCTTGCCAATTTACAGATTATAACCATAGAAGAAGAGAGTTACGACAGCTACAAAAGCACAGCCGACTTCATTCAACGATATATATTCCCCGGTGGCATGCTCCCCTGTCAATCCGTTCTTGAACGCCAAATTGAAGGCTCGGGACTTGAAATTAGCAACCATGTCAGCTTTGGCAAAGATTATGCGAAAACCTTGCATATATGGCATCAAGCCTTTCAAGAAAAATGGCCCGACCTTCAGGGTGGCGCGAAAGACGAGCGTTTTAAAAAGCTTTGGGAAGAATATTTATGCTACTGTGAAGCTGGCTTCAAAGTAGGCACAATTGATGTTATACAAATTTCAATGAAAAACGTAGGGAGATAAGCCAGATGAAAATCAGAAAGCCTGACGCCTTGGTTGAGGGAGATACTATTGGCATTGTGGCAACTTCCCGTTGGCTTGACCCTCAAAAACTTCAGAAATGCGCTAAAAATTTTGAAAACGCAGGCTTTAAAGTCAAAATCCACCCGAATAATGGCTTAAGGCTGCATGAATGGGCAGGCTCCCTTCCCGAAAGAGCTAAGGCTTTTACTGATTACTGGTGTGACCCCGAGATAAAGGCCATCGTCACAGCAGCGGGAGGAACGCGTACACTGCATCTTTTGGACCATTTAGACTTTGAGACATTAAAACAGCATCAGAAGATTCTTATCGGGTATTCTGACAATACGGCACTGCTTAATGCTCTTTTGACGAAATGTGAAACAACCTCACTGCATGGCCCTGATGCCGGGCGGTTTTCTGCTGATGACAGCTCGAAATATCTAAAGGATTTTTTCAATGTTACATCAGGTAAAAAGCTAACCGAAGATCAATGGCTGGATAGTAAAATACTTAATTACGGCGAAGGTGAAGGACATTTGATAGGAGGAAATCTCTGTATTTTTACTTACCTCATGGGCTCCGAATACGCACCGGATTTTAAGGATGCCATTTTGTTTATAGAAGATGAAATGGAAGAGTTGCGTAATATTGACCGCATGCTTCTCCAGTTAAAAAGGCTTGGAAAGCTCGAGGATCTATCCGGTATAATAGTGGGTGGTTTTTCTATGAATTTAAATAATGGCAGACTGCCCTTCCCGTATGAGGTTGAGGACCTGATTAAGGAACATACAAAAGGTTTGAATATACCGATTGTGGTTGATGCACCTTTCGGGCATGGCAAAGACTTAAAAATCATGTCAGTAGGAACCAGAATAAAACTCACAGCTGATAAAGCAGGTGTTACCTACGCGCCTATGGATACGCCTGTAAATGCTATATAAAGATTTCTTCAACGAACATAGTGGTAAGAGACTTACTCTTTCCACACTCTTGGCTTACGGCTTCCCGGCCATGCCTTTGGCCGCTATGCTCTTACCTGTTTATATCTATCTTCCGGCCTTTTATGCCCAGCAACTTGGCCTTGGCCTTGCTGCCGTTGGATTCGTTCGTTTCCTCTCAGGCATATGGGATGTAGGCACAGATCCGATAATAGGCCTGCTCAGCGATAAATCAAAAAACCGTTTTGGCCGCCGTAAAATTTATATTTTACTCGGACTTCCTGTTACCATGGCGGGAACATGGATGCTGCTTGTGCCCACAGGTGACGACATTGATGCATATTATATGATGTTATGGTCTTGTATTATGTATCTTGGCTGGACCATGATGATGTTGCCATTAACAGCACTCAGCACAGAACTATCAACCGACTATCATGAGCGAAGTCGCATCGCCGGTTTTCGTGAAGCGGGAACAATCATCGGGACCGTACTTACCTTAGGCATGATTTCATATCTCGGACTAGCCGAAGGCGAAAGCCAAGGGGAGGCTGTACGCTTTATAGCTATATTTATTTGTACAATTTTGCCTATATCCACGGCCATTTTCTTTTGGAGAGTTCCCGACCCGCAACATGTTCAAGAAACCAAAATAGGTTTCAGAAAAGGTTTAAGCGTCCTTAAAAGTAATAAACCGTTTCGTATATTGATCTTCTGTTATTTGTTTAACGCCTTTTCCAACGGCCTTGTCGCGATACTCTCGATACTTTTTGTCGAAAATGTAATCGGCAGCGATGAAACTGTTGGCCCTTACCTGTTTGCCTATTTTGTTACAGGAATGATCTTCCTTCCTCTTTGGGTGAAACTTGCACGTAAAATCGGCAAGCATAAAAGCTGGTCAATCGCGATGGCTTGGGCGTGCCTCGTCTTTGCCTTTGTGCCTTTTGTAGATAGCGGTGACAGTTTAATGTTCATGATTATCTGTATTTTAACCGGGGCTTCTGTGGGCGCGGATCTGGCTTTACCCTCATCAATGCAGGCCGATGTCGTTGATTATGACCTTGTCGAAAGTGGCGAACGTCGCGCCGGCCTTTATTTTGCCCTTTGGGGTATGTCTACTAAATTATCTCTTGCTATTGCTGCAGGAATTGCCTTCCCTATCCTGGACTGGGTCAATTTCCCTGATGAGAATACGCACGTGCTGCTAATACTTTTTTGTGCTGTGCCCATACTCGTTAAGCTGCTTTTGATCTTTATCATGTGGTTTTACCCGCTAAACAAAACGGCCCTGGCAAAAATCCAGAGCCGCTAAAATGAGCTAAAAAAATATATATCTTATTTGACTTCGAATACAGGAAAGCGGTCAAGTTGGCGCATATCTGATACAGCCACGACCCATGCGTCATTGCCCTCACCTGATTCAGGTATATCAACGCCTAGTGCTTCCTTGGCGATATGCTTGTCTTCATCTCTAACAAGTATATGACCGCTGTAATCTATTACAATGCCATTTTCATCTAAATAATCTAAGCCATTCTCATGCATATATTTACCCACATCCTGAGGTGTGATGTCATTTCCGGCTTCTTCATTTGAATTGGCTGCCGCTCTGTCTTTAAGCTTGTTAGATACATCTGTTTTTAGGATACGATCTTCGCGGCCTTCCATTTCCGCAACCATATTGAATGCGACAGTAGCGCGTGATCCCTCAGCTTCAAGGCGTTTTGCGGCTGCATCAAGCAACCCTCTGACTTTACGGCCTTCTTCTTCTGACTTAAGGGCTATATTTGTAATTGTCTGGCGCATCTCAGCCTGTGCTTCCTTGGCTGTTTCTACACCGCCCTCTTCCATGCCTCGCTTCCATGCACGGTCAAGCAAGGAGCGTCGAACCTCTACACGTGAGTGTACGTTCGTGTTATCAAATTCTTCTCTATCAAAGTCAGACATCATTACTCCCATCTTTTTGTAATTTTATTATTATGGGAATGATTAAAACATAAAGAATCTTTCAATTCAAGGAAAATATAAGGTTTTACTTATGTAGTTGTTAATTAAGCTTCCCCTTTGTGATCTTATAAATCAGCCTGATATAAAGCTTATGAGGCAGCAATCCTATAAACTTCAAGATCTCAGCGAAAGCTACAGGAAAGGTAATTTCAAATTTATCTGAATAAAGACCCTTTACCAGTTTATCTGCCGCCTTTTCGACTTCCATCAGCATCGGCATATAAAAATCATTTTTGTCTGTAAGAGGTGTTTTTACAAATCCCGGATTGATAATCTGTATTTTTATATTTTTATCCAAAGTTTCAATCGCAAGCGCTTCCGCCATATTTTGTAAGGCCGCCTTTGTCGCACCGTAAGAAATAGATCTTGGCAGACCACGGTAACCTGCAACACTGGCTACGATTGCAATATGCCCTTCATTTCGCTTCAGAAGATACGGAAGTATCGCCGCTACGCAATTTACCGTGCCTTCAAGGTTAACCTTCACATGTTTTTTAAAGGACTCAGCCGTAAAGTCCTCGACTGAATTGGAAATATAGGTGCCCGCATTTAAAAGCACCATATCAATCTGCCCTACAGATTCCTCTATAGTTTTTATAACTTTGGAAACTTTGCCCTCATCTGTAACATCACAGGGAAAGGGCATTATGACCCCGGGCATTTTTGTGCATTCTTCAGAAAGGCTTTTCAGCTTATCTTCGGAGCGCGCGCTTGCGCAAACAGTCCAACCGTCACGGGCTAAACGCTTGGCTGTTTCTCGACCAATTCCTGATGATGCGCCTGTAATCCATACAATTTTCTGGCTTTTGCGCTTTTGACTAATGTTGTGATTTGACATCTTATAAATCCTTTAAAAATTCTGCTGCATTTTCTCTTATAGTCTTTTTAATTTCGCTGTCTCTTTTTTCCCATGACTTATAAATCATAGATAAGCGATGGTTTCCTTTTAACTTTTCTTCGTTTCTGTCAAGAAAGTCCCAATATAGATAATTGAAAGGGCATGCTGCCTCTCCTGTCTTCTCGCTGACTTTATA
>NZNU01000029.1 GCA_002695035.1 Micavibrio sp.
AGACACCAGTACAATACCGCTCTGTGCTCTAAATAGCCCGTCTTTTTGTGGATAGTAAGCCTCAAAAGAAGCCCTATCCGGGTAGTCCCTCCGGTAAATAAGACACTACTCAAGGTGCAATAAGAATCTTTGCTTATCAACCTAAGACCGGTTAATTGGCCATCTGCTCACGCAGATAATTTAATTAATAGGTGTTAGAGGAAGGGGTGTTGTATCCATTAGTAAAGGAAATAAAGAGAAATGTGTAAAGTTGTCGTTTTAAGTCTGGTTTTAGCATTCGTAACACACCTGATAAAGAGGGTTTTAAAGGCAAGTAAGTTCCGAAAAGGACTGTTTGAGCTTTGTCAAAAGGAAGATCGGTTTTACCGTGAAATGGCACGGAAAGGCCAGTTGCCCAACCGCAGAAAGGCGGATGAAAGCTATCCCCTGGAATGGGTGTTGATGCACCGTAAGCGATATTCCCTTTGGAGGTTGGTCGGCAGTCGTAACACACTTTGCCTGTATGGACAAATCCCCAACGAACCCGTTCGTGACCGCCTTATAGCCTTTTACCAGTACTACCAGCAAAACCCTGCAAGATGAGGAAAGCTCCCAAGTTCGATCAGGTGGGTTTTGGAAGCCTCGGCTGGTGTTTCCAGCAGGTACGCCTCAAAGTAGCCTTAAAAGACAAACAAAGCCTTTCCTACAACGAATTGAAGACCCTGTGGTGTATTAGCCTGGGGATGCAGCTTGGTAAAAGCCAGGGTAAAGAAGGCATGAACTTTTGGGAAACCTACAAGGTGATGGCCGCCTTTAACTGTCTGATCAACTACCAATCCCTGAATGGTGCCCTGGAAGCACTTTTGGAGAAAGGAATGATAGAAACCGGATCAACGAAAAGGAAGTATAAAATCTCTGTCAAAGGAAAGATCGCATTGAGAAACATTCAGCTAATGATGATCCAATTGCAAAACAGTTCTTTGGACAAGGCCGTAACTGATTTAAAAAAAGGAAACGGCTAAGGACTATCTCTAAATCTACTACCAACAGGTAAAATATCATCGGCAGAGCATTCCAGGGCAAGGCATATTAAGAATAGGGTATAGGAGGTGCAAGTGGTTTTACCATTTTCAATAAGTTCAATGTGTTGTTGATCCTTTCCGCACCTGCGGGCAAGTTCCGTTTGAGAAATTCCATTGTCATTGCGCATACCTCGTATGTTCTCCCCCAATGCTTTAGTGAAAGTGCCTTTGTCCATTTTTGCCAAGGGCAAGTTGGGGATACCATCGGATTTAGACTACATAATATATTATGTATATTATTGAATGTGTGATAATTAGATAATTATATCTGTTAGATTATTTATTTGTTGGATTAATCTGATATTGCCCAAATATTATTTTGTAAAAAGTATGATTGGTATTGGTTAGCTACTTAGACAGATATTTCATAAAGTTGTAGTGTTAATTGGTAGATTCTCTATCAGAGTAGAGAGTGCAGCCCCCGAGCAATGACCAGGCCGGGGGCTGTTATTTTTTTAACTTTCCTTTAATTCTATTAACTATACTAAAATTCCGTTTCACGTAATAAGATTATCAGTTTACTAAAAATTTGGGTAGGTTAACTAAGTATGGAGATAATATGCTGAATTTTTTCATACTTATGACACTCATTAAATATACTTATCTATGAAAAATTCATTTATTCGGTTTGTTGCATTTTTTGCAATACTTAGCATAGTTGCGAGTTGCAGTAAGGATTTGCAAGATGCACAAAGTCAAAGGAAAGGTCCACAACCAACAGAGCCTCCATTGATATGGAGCAATTGCTTTGATGATCTCATTCCTAATCAACAGGATTTGGAAGAGTTATTCTCTTTTCAGCACGATGAAAAGCAAGAAGCAACTTTTAGAGCTGCTGATTATTTAGCTCAAGCATTTGTACAAGTTTTGAATAATGACCCTGAAGTCGTGAATCATGTATACGCTTTTATCCAGGATACCTATACCAAACGGGAGCAAGCCTATTTCACGCTCGATAGCTTTTGCATAGAATACCCGGCTGATTGCGATGTGATTAATGGCTATTTGGACGATATTATGCCTGGAGAAGGATCTATATCAATATTGGATGCAATGATGGAGTGGGACGAAGATTATTATTCTGGCATCTATATACCAAATTTTGATGGAGCAGATTGGACTTTAGCTCCACTGATCACACCTGGAATTGATGTGGATGATCAATTGTACCCGGAATTAACTGAGGATGCTGCGTACATATATTACCAAGGTTCCTCAAATGATGAGGTACAAGTAGTTATAATGGATGAACCCTATATCCATGATCGTGGGTGCGAACGGCCAGTTATAGTAACTACCCATATTTCGAAGGGCAAGAGACTATACGATCCATGCAATGAATGCGATAGGAGCTACGGTACTTTTGGAACTGATTATGACTATTATGAATACAAAATTATTAACAGCCATGAAAGGTATGGTTGGGAGGTAGAGGTCTTTACAATTTCTGGCCACCTGGAAACCAGGAAAGATTGCCCTAACTGTATTCCATATTACCTAGGTAGGTTTGGGCATTTTGACCGGATGGATATTAAACATAGCGATGTCGGCCAGCAAAAGCAACAATGGATAGATATCATTTCTGGTAAACCCTCATATTTTTATGGTACATTCCCTCAAGAAATAGCACGATGCAATACGGTGTTTAATATTGTGGAAATAGATTGGTTCAAGTCGCCTAAAAGGGCACTTACTATTTATGCTCCAGATGGCAAGACTAAGACGGCTGATGTAGCCCGAACATGGACTTCTGATTGGTATGCTTTCGACCCTTATCAAACACACTATGGATTCGTATGCCGACATCCAGCTCAGTGGAATACAAATTGGGTTAAATCTCCTAATGCTGAGTTTAACGTATGGAGAATGGACTAATATGAAGAGAAAAAAAACATCCATAACAATGGTATCAGCAGTGGTGGCACTGCTGGTGCCACTGTTTGGCTTCGGTCAAGAAAATTATGAGCATTCCATAGGGTTGTCTTATCAGAAAATTGATATTGGCCGAGGCTTGCAGCTAGATTATGGGAGGAAATTTGGAAAAGATCTTAAATGGCAAGCAAATATTGGAGTATATTACCATTTTAACTCATTGCCGCGTGATGATCAAGGATATGGTTATCACAACAGAGGTTGGGCTGTTGAATGGATAAATGCCATTGGTTTAAATTTGTCTTTGGACTATTCCCTTTTGACCTACGGTAGTACTAATGTTTTAGTCTACTTGAATTCGCATTTGCTTCGAACTGGCTTTAGGGATAAGGTCTACTATCCTTCTTATGATCCTTCCACTGGAGGTGGAATTGTCTATATTTTAGATGAAGGTAGAATTTATGATCCGTTCACAACCCTTGAGAACACTTTAGGTATTGGTTTAAGAACTAAAATACATGAGTCGGTTGGTTTTCTAATTCGAGGGGGTATTGGGTTTGCTTCATTTTATGACCCAAAGGCCATTCCAACAAGAGATGTTAAGATATTTGGAACAACATCCTGGAGCGTAATAACCACATGGTCCTGTGGGTTATTCTACACGTTTTAGAATAGTATTAACTTCTGAGAACGCACTGCTACCGGTATTCTCAAAATAATAAGTCCCTGATTTAGAACACCAGGGACTTTTGCAATTAACTAGCTTTTACGGTGACTTTCTTACTAAAGAATAATCAATTTGAGCATTTGTCACAGGAGTTACTATGGATTGAAAAACTATCTGGAGATTAGTAATTTTGAGATATGAGAAGATTTCCCTGTGGCAGTTTCAAGTTTGACAAAATACAATCCAGGTTTTAAGTCCTGAATGTCAAAGATTCTTTCTTGGGTATATTGGCAAGTCCTTAATAGCTCACCATTTATACTGTAGACCATTATTTCCTCTATTCTGCTGCCCAGGGGTTCTTCCACATTAATTGAAAAATTAGAACTAGCTGGATTAGGAAGAAGAGTAAAAGATGAAGGTATGGGTCTTTGATCATCACTGCCTAAGAATATAGTGCTTGCAGGAAAATACACACTATCAAAGTATTCATAAGATTGTCTTACATAACAATTAAAATCTACAGTGTTGGTGTCGAGATAGGTTACTACTCTAACATTATAACCATGTGAAGGATCAAAATTCTTTAATACAACTGTGGTGTCAATGTCAAATACTACAGCAGGAGAAGCGCAATCTTTAAAAATGAAATTGACCTGCATAGTGTTGTTCTGAAAGGACGAATCAATTCTGTAATTGTGTTTACTACCGTCCAGCCCAAGTATCTTTACGTATATCTCATTCGGGTTACTTTGAGCATTTACAAATACGCTGTCAATTAACTGTGCTTGTAATACTGCGGGCGATGAATATAGGCAGAGTAGTATCAGCAGGCCTCGAATTGTTTTCAAAAGTATCGGTGGTTTCATGGTGGTGTAAATGAGTGAAATTAAGAAAATTATATTATAATAGTTGAAAGGTCTGTGGATCAATTAATTTAGTTGTGTTATCTGTGAATCAACGATCTGGCCGTCCACAACAAGTAGCATTGCATAAATGCCACGAGAGAGGTTTTGGACATTAAGGTTAGCCTGGTTTTGAGACACATCTAAGATGAAATTGCTTGTGTTGTTAGTATTGTTTATATCAATCATCATTATATATGCTGATCCCGAATTCGAAATATGATAATCCACATTGATATTATCGGTGGCCGGATTGGGCAGAAAGGATGATATATAGTAATCACTTACAATAACATCCACTTCATCATAATCTTTAAAACCATCTAAGAGTGATATTACTTCAAGTTTGTATTTCTCAGTTATGGATTGGGTTATGGTAGTATCGGTTCCGCTGTATATGAGGCTTCCTTCCGAATCATACCAGTTATAGGTAGCCGGCTCGGAAATTGTGTTTGCACTCAAGTAGGTAGCCTGATTTGCTTTAAGATATTGATCACTGCCGGCATCTGCATCAAAGGGTGTTCTGGAGTCCTTGCTTATGTAAAAATGAACCCCTCCTACTATTTTATCGGGATCATCATGAAAGGTTTGGACCATGTGATAAAGAAATTTGTTTTTGTCACTAACCTCATCAACTAGAAAGTTTACGGCTATCTCAATACTGCTACGTTCCTTGGATTGATAATCAAGTCCTGATATGGTTGCGTTGTCGCCTTGTATAAGAATTTTTCTGTCTTCCTGACTGATAATCTTGACGTTCTCACCTCTGAACTCGTTAGAAGACCATTTATCCCATGCCTGCTGATCCAGAATAACAGTAATCTCCGCTTCTTTATAAAGAGGGTTTCCAGTGTATCCTTCTGGTGCTCTAAAAAGTATATCATAAATTCCCGATTCGTAATCAGTCCCACCAACAATAGCGGTAACACGGCCTTCTTGTTTAAAGAAAACGGCATCGCGGATAATGACATTCTTCATGGTTAGGTTATTTTCCTTCTTAACGTCATTGTAGAGTGTGGTTGTGGGGCCAATGGGATCAGCAGCAAGGCCTTCAATGCGAGCTAGAAGACAGGCTTCAGCATGATTGTTTGGTGAGTTTTGTAATACACTCTGCATGTCCCATTCGAATTTAAGTATAACATCCTGACCGGCTGGAATATTGGGAAGTGGTTTACTTGCTATCAGGTCACCGTCACCATTGGATGTTGCCCCGACCCAATTCGTAGGCCAAGAGAATGCAGACCCTGCTCTGCTCCAATGCAAGTCCAGGGTGCCTCCGGAAGACTCAGAACACCCTTTATTTCTCACACGAACATATACCCAAAATTTGCTGCCATCCCAAACCAGATCTTCTGACTCCTGGTTAGTTAAACCATCATCATTGTTCCTGTACCAAATATCAGGACCGGCATCGGTATAAAGTCCTGGAGAAGGACTTTGACCAAAATCTTGTTCAGTATCCTTCATGTAAAGATCGTATTGTGCAGAATACATGGTTTGGGCAAGAGTTACAGCATCTTTCGCATTGATGCGGCCATAGCCCAGTTCACGAGAGTGGCCTGGTTTGTCTACATTCCAATTGTAATTATGCCCTCCAACCTTCTCCGCTGTTTGTTGTAGAATGTTCTCCATTTCTTCCCATTCAATACAGGGGTTAACAGACAATAAAAGGGCGGCAACACCACTTGCTACAGGGCAAGATGAACTGGTTCCTGCTTGGTTGCCATAGCCATTATTGGGGTAAAGACTCCTGATATAATACCCTGGTGCAGATATTGAAGTATTATCTCCGTAATTCGAAAAGTTAATTCTATCATCGTTTGCACTAGTAGCACCAACAGCAATCACATTTGGATAAGCAGCAGGGTGTTCTACTGTAGAAAGGCCGGTGTTTCCTGCTGACGCAAAAATTATACAGTTGTAGTCCTCAATAGCACGATTAATGGCAAAGGAAATAGGGCCAATATTAGGGCTTTTAAAACTTAAGTTAATGATCTTAGCTCCATTCATGGCAGCGTATTCTATAGCATTATCTATATCAACTGTCCCAAATTTGCTGTCGTCACCAACTCTTAAACACATTATTCTGGCACCAGGCGAATTCCAGCCACCTGCCACTCCAGAAACTCCTCTGTTGTTGTTAGTCTTGGCAGCTGCAAGGCCGGCCACATGCGAGCCGTGGAAGTCATTAATTGCTGGCCGGGCATCGTTATCTCTGACCTGATTGGTGGAATAAAAGTCATAACCTTTCCAATCGTCAATATATCCATTGTTGTCATTATCTATTCCATCACCAGAGGTAGGGTCGTTTGGGTCTGACCAATCATCTTCCAGGTCATTGAGCCAAATATTCTGATACCCATCTGTTCCAGGACCAAGATCAACATGCTCCCAATCAGTACCGCTATCAATTATGGCAATTACAACTGATGGATCACCAGTGGCTATATCCCAGGCTTCAGCAGCGTCAATATCTATATCACTGGCCTGATTTAGATAAACCTGGAGGGAATAGTCAGGATCGTTAGGTGTAGCAGATGGTTTAGCAAATACCGGAACTTCAAGCTTGTCAACTATTGAGTTCTGCTTTAACTGGTTGACCAGGGTGAAATATTGGGAACCTGAAGGAATGATGAAGTCATACCATGTGTTGAAAGTAACAGATAGTAATTGTAGATTATGGGAGTTGATAAAAGTTTGAATAGCAGATTGTGAGACTCCATCATTAAATTTTATGGACACCTTGTCTGATATTATTTTATATAGTTGTTGAGAACCGGAATCATACAAATGCCATTCATGTCCAATGTCTAAATACTGATTGCCATTAAGGTATTGAACAGTGCTTGTCTGTGTGTAACCAATAATTGGAATTGTTAAGACTAGGACTAATTGATAAAAAGATTTCATACTAGAGATTTTCTGGTGAAGAGATATGAGCGAAATAGCCTATAGGATAATTGTGGATAATGAAAATAATATATTATGTAAAAGGCTTAAATACCCCGTTATAACTAGGGTGCGTGGTGTGATTAGCATGATATATTTGGTTTAATTGGTATTTCGAATGTATCCAAATTTATTTACAAAACAAGGAATGAGATAAAACTTTGGAGATATTATGCCCTAAAATTTGACGATTAATAATTTGATCGTAACATATATTTCCTACTTTGGTCGTTCCAAAATTGTGAATTGAAAATATAGGTTAGGGATGAGGAACTATTCTCGTTCCGGGAAATGATAGAGCCGCTATGAAGTGGCTCTATCTATTTTAAATTGGATATATTATAAAAATTACAGTTGGAAGAATTGAAAATTAGATATGTGTAGTGAGATAGTTGAATAAAGTGATAGTGATGACTGAAATAAAACCACAAGGGGAAAAACTGTCGGATGAAGAGCAATTGGAGGCATTCAATCTTTGGCAGAATAACAATGAGAATAATCCTGTAAGGTGTCCGAAGGAAAAGTGTAAAACCAAATTAGTTGGTGTAATAGAAGAAGAGGGTTTTAGGATGAAATGTCCTTCCTGTGGATACATTCGATTGATGTTACCAGTATCACTTGTGAACCTTGCACTTGATATACGAATTGAAAAAAGGAAGGCTAACAAGAAGTGAATAATAGCCATTATTTGAATTGGCGTAGCGGGCTTTTTAGATGATAAAGAAGACAATAATCGGGATATATGGTACAGCCAATGTAGGTAAATCAATGACCTTATCTAGTCTTGGAAGACAGTATGTTTCTATCGGTGCCAGTACCCATGATGATGTTAGTAAGGGTGATTATAGGGCAGTTCTGGAGCATTTAAACCATAAGATAGGTATTCAGTCATTCGGTGATCTTGAAAAATTCGTTAAGGAAGGACTTGATGTTTTCCTCAATAGTCAATGTGACCTAATATATATAGCCTCAAAGAATTATGGAAAGACTAGAGATTGCATAGGGTCTTTTGCCAGGAAATATGGCTTTCGGGTAATATGGATTGCTCCCTTTGAGGTTAGGGATAGGTCAATGCCTTCAAAGATCATTAAGGATGAATGTGCTAAACATTTGTTATTAATGGGTAATAATATCATTGCAGGTCGTCTTTAGATCATTTTAGATAGTTTCCCCGTGTGGAGACAACCCCACCTATAACCGGCCCAAAACACTTAGATTTTTCTGGTTTACTCTGTTTGATTTTAGACAGTGTGTGAATGTGCATTGGGGGTAAGTCTATTGCAAGGCGGGGGTTGTTTTTCAAAGGGAAACGGGTTTTATTTCGGGGGTGGGTGCGCGTACCTGCGCATGATCGCGTGCGCGTACGTGTGCCCGATTTCAGGGTCTTTTCCGGGTTAATGATTCTGGACTAGAAACATTTATTTAGGCTTAAAAATCTGAAATACAGTAAAATATAATTCTTTGCGGGACACACTAAGCGGTTTATGTGTCTTTTGCCCTGGTTGGGTTCAGTGTTACGGGCTATTGTTGCGCGGTCTGGTAGCTTGGCTCACTTTGTTTTTTTGTTGGCTCTTTCTGCTTACGTGTAAGCAATAACCCTTAGCCCTTCTCCCGACACTCTAACGATATACTACTACACAAACGGTTTTAGTTTCCAAAAAGGAAACTTTAAAATTAAAACAGCTCCTTAATCAGTGCTTTAAAGGTGTTTGGTAAATGGCCTAAATAAATTTATAAGCCTATAAATCAGCATCATATAAATTATTTTATCCATTTATTTGTTTGTTATAATAAATTATAACTATGTTTGTACCGTCAAACAGAGACAACCCCACAGCCTAACGCTAAGGGGCTTTTAAAAATCACAATACATAATACGCTTTGTAAGGTGTACTAGCTACACCCCTTGGAAGGGGTCTGTATATAGCTAAGGACTGCGAACCACTAAGCAAAGCGGGTAAAGAATAGCGCATGGTGACAGTATGTGCCTAAAACGTCCATTGCCGATAAAATCGGGCGCTCCCTTTATAGGGCGAAAGTTCCTTGACATAGAGTAGTTGCAATCAAAGCAAGCAATAGGCTTGTGAGGTCTGAATAGCGAAAGACAAACAAAGCTATTCACGCACGGCAATAAGTGGTCTATACAGGTTTATATATCCCTCTATAGAGTATTAGTGCGCGTTTATCCTATTTGGTAAGAGTTAAAAGGAATAGGAGTAAAGACAAGGGCAATATATTTTAATGCTAAACCCTCTTTTTGGGTTTACTCCCTTTGATATTTCGGGCTGCAACTACGAGGCAAAATACAATCCAAAAAAGCCAACGATGTGAACCATTCAGGTTAGGCATTGCGCATTCAATTGCACGTTGGCACTAATCTATTTTATTCACCTGTAAAATCAATATGTTATGAGTGACCAAAAACCACACGTAAGCCCCAAAGAGGTAAGCCAGCAACAAGCCATGAAACTTGACAACCAAGGCGGGGAAACTACTATTACGCCTGTAATGGATCAAAACCAGCTTTTTGCCATCATACGAGGCGGACTAAAAAGTGACCAGATCAAAACCAGCGCCCAACAAATTAAGCTGCGTATCTATCAAAAGGCGTACACGGTCAACAAAACCGAATACGAAAAAGATCCTAAAACCGGAAAAGCGAAAACCATTGAAGTAATTGAAGACGGGCAAACCGTTAGGCGTAAAGTTCCAAAGAAAAAGAACGGTGAAATAGTCGTTACTCAAACCATCCGGGAACCACAATTTAACCTTAGCAGTACGTTGAACATATCCCGTAAAAAGGGAGCGAAGGAAGCGCGGATTGATATAGTACGATTGGCTCATGCTTCAACAAAGGTTATTTACAACCTGATCAATTTAGATGCACAAAGTAAAACCCTCTTTAACCGTGGGATAAACTTTGGAATGGTCAAAAGCCAGCCCTTTGAGATTGAGTTTTCCATAGGCACTAAAACGTTCAATACTGAGAACGTATCTATGGAGCTGAAGGGGCAAGTAAAACACATGAGCCGGATGTACGCAACGGACCCGGACAACGCACGGAACTATATGACCTTCACCTTAGCCAATATCCTGGGGATTATGGTCGATGCCTTTGATAATGAGAATGAAGTGATGGAAGAGCTTTTTGCAGCCTGATCATACCCTCCCTGCCTGGATAGTACCGGGCTTAAATCATGCTTGTAATACCCTTTAACCGTTAGCGGGGGGTTTTATCATACCCCGCTTTTCGCATTTAATAACCCCTCAATAAAAACGTATGGACGAAGAAGAAATTAAATATAAAACCCCACCAACGAATGTGGATTTCATAACGGAGTTTATGAGCTGGGGTAATCCGCTCAAACAAGTTTTTGTGGTCAGTGTGCTATACGAGCATGCTCAGAAGCTCTTTAATATGAGCAAGGAACAAATTGAAGAAGCGGACAAAAA
>NZNU01000030.1 GCA_002695035.1 Micavibrio sp.
AAGGCTACGCAATTCTCCCTCATTACACACACATAAAAATTCGGGCTCATAAATATTGCGGTCAATTGCATTCATAAAATTAATCATGACGCGTTCCGCCCCGCCCGATGCAAGGGACGGAAGCACAAATAAAACTTTTTTCTTTTTTGTTGTTGCCATGTGGGTTTTATATTTGTCTGTAAAAATCGGAAATGGCCTTAAGTTGTCTTTGCGGTGCGAATTTTGTTTTTGCAGCTTCCTGAGCTTGGATAACTATTTTTTTCTGCAATATTTCATCATTTTCCAAAACAAGTATTTGCCTGGTAAAATCAGCTACATTATCAGGTTCGGCAAAAAGCCCAGTTTCCTCGTGATTAATTATCTCCCTGTGTCCGCCAGAATATGAAGCAACTACGGGCACATTCAAATTCATCGCTTCAACTAATACACGTCCGAAAGGTTCATTAAGTGCTGTTGCAACAATCATGTCAAATCCTGCCAAGTATTCAAGATTGTTACTTTTGAAACCCAGAAAAGAAACGCTGTTTTCCAGATTTCTTTGTTTAATCATAAATTTAAGTTTTTCTTCGTATTCACCATAAAAAGCGCCTAACAGTATAAAACCTCTGGAAGCAGGATAATCTTGTTGCAATTGATATGCTGTTTCAATAAATGCCTCAGGTTTTTTCCATTCTCGCATATTTGCTATGTAGCCAATGAGTTTGGTTTCCTCAGAAACACCCAACTCATCTTTTAATTTTTTTCTAAAAAAAGCTTTTTTCTGCAATATGTCAGGGTTCTTCATGACAGGAGGATAGCTCACCACAATTTTCCCGTTATTTGGTTTTGCCGGCAGATTTTCTAAGGTAAAGTGAGAATTGCAAATTATACCGTCGACGAGCTTGTAACTGATTTTTTTTTCCCAGTTCTTGGTAGCGAAACCTCTTTGCATGAGTATGAATTTGGTACCCGTAGCAAGTGCGGCATAAAACCATACATAACGAAGAGGGCCATCATTGCAATGGATAATATCTATTTTGTTTTTTCTCAAAAATTTTGTGGCGCGGTATATTGAACGAAAAAGCTTTAAAGGGTTTTTTAAAATGTCTTTGAAGTTTCGAGGTATATCAATCTCGATAAGACTATGAATCTCTGTTCCATCGTCTGGTAAATATGCATCTAATATACCTTTAGTGGTATGCGTTCCTATAATTGGATCAAATTCTTCACGATCCAGTCCGGATATAATTTCCAAATCCGAAAGATGGCTACCTCCCACAGTATCACCCATAAAAGGGTAGAAAATCCTCAGCATTTTATATACCTGAATTACCCAGTCTTTCTAATATACCTAATAATACTTTTTAGAATTTCTGAAGTATTTTTTTTATTTGTAGGAAGTCTTATAGACCCCTTGAACGTTTTTATTATTTGTCTGTAAAGAAATTACATTATATGTAATATATATAAATCAATCAATTAGAATAAAATTAATCAAATGGATATAAATTTACTTACTGGAATAAGATATATTTGTAGTCTTGAAAGTAAAAAAAAAGAGCTAGTAGGATACTTCTCACCATTTTCTAATTTGACCGTAATAAATAAGTTTTGGAGTATTTTAGCTAAAAATAATCGTGAAGATATTTTGTATTATATTTTCTTTAAATTTATTTATTTAAGTTCTAACAATGCGGATATTGCCTTCACCAATTATTATAAGAAAGAGCGCGATGCTCATAATCATATAAAAAGTTTAAGTGAAAAAAAGTTAACTTTTGCGAAGTGCCATCACAAAAGGTTTTATGTTGGCCTTAAAAACTTCTTTGAAAAAAAGCTAAAATTAAATTTTTTCTATAAGTTATTATTGTTTAGAAAAATTATAAAAATTACGAAATTATTTCCCTCAAATACGAGACCTTCTATAATCAAATTCCTGACTCTATACAGCAATCTCTGCGAACAATATCAAATTTATGGTGCCCCCAAATCTTTCCTCTGCGTTGCAGATTTATCGAGTGAGCGGCTCGCGATGGCATACGCAACAAAAAAGTTTGGAGGAAATATTATTTACTATTTCTACACTGATTATTCAAAACAAATACCACCATTTCCAGTTAATGCGGCTATCCTCAGAAACAGAGCTCAAGCCGAACTTTTTAAAACTTCTTATAATAAAAATACTTTAATTTTTCTCTTAAACGATAAAGATGAAATAGAGTTGAAACCCATAGATACTCGCGTCAAAAACATAGGCATCGCAGTTAACAACTTCTATAATAAAAAAGATTTAAAGAAAGTAATAATAAGTTTAAGCAAAAAATATCCTCAGACATTTCTTAATATCCGGCATCATCCTAATGACAAAGAGAAATATGTACCTAAAATAAAGTCTGCAAAAATATTTACAAATTCGCTGAGCTTGAAAGAATTTGCGGAAATAAATGATTTCATTGTTACTGGAAATAGTTCAGTACAAATGGATTTTTTAAGAGAAGGGTGCCCTGTTATTCTGACAAAACTAGACGATCTTGGTAACGATTTGTTAGGCTACGCAAAGAAAAAGATTGTTTATTCACAAACACATATAGAAAGAATGAATATCGAAAATGTGAATAAATTTTATAGAGGTAATTGGAGAACAAGATTTGAAGAAGATTTTCTTTTTAATGATTCTCAATTTTTACATGAGGATGAACTAAGCGCTTTTTTAAAAAACTTGTCGTAGAAAATTTTAGGCCTCTATCAAAAAGCAGAGCAACCAATAGTTTTCTTACTCTTACCCTCAATTTTTTTTATGTATTTATTACCTATATCGGTAATCACCTGACTAACTTGATTTCTATTTTTTGACCAATAGAACTTTAAATTTGGATACCAAACTGATTTAGAAGTTTCCGGTAACACACACCATTTTAAAATAGTACAATTATGGGGACTAATACATGCTGTCTCAATTCCTAAAGCTGCGCTTAGATATGCAATATAGGTTGCTGGTGAGATAACTATGTCTAAATTAGATATTAAGGCGGCAGCATCATCTAAATTATCTACTAAATCTATATCCATTATTTCAAAATTTTTAGGAAGTATATTTTTTTCTGATTTAGAAAACTTTTGTACATTTGGTTGTAAACTTATAAATGTATGCTGAGGATTATTTTTCATCAAATCAAAAAAATCTGATACATCGTAATAGTATCTAGCACGCCCAAAAGAAAGCTTTATACTTTCCCAACATATGCCAATTTTTAAGCCTGAAAATTTATTTATTCTTGCTTCCCATATTTTTTGCATATCATGACATGGCTCTAAATAACTGGTTTCCTTATTAGAAAACGCGTTATAATTTTTTCCAACCACTGAAATTATTTCAAAGTTATATAATATATTATCAATATCCTGATCTCTTATGATATTCGAAATTATTGTATCTATTTCCCCATAAGTAGGTGTACTACTTGGAAGAGAAACAATATTTACATTTGGAAATGAACGGCGAAACAAATGTTCCAGTTTAGGCTTAACTAACAAGGTTACTTTTGAACAGAGTTTAAAAATTTCTCCGTGAAGCGAAGATATCATCACATCGTCACCATATCCCATTTTAGAATCGCTATAAATTAATAAGTTTTTACCTTTAATAAGGTCGAGGGACATAGGAGTCAGGTTATTAGTCAATCCAATTTTTGAACGGGCATAAGCAGGTTTATACAAACTTTTGTATTTTAAAAAATAATTAAGAGCCTCTTCATATCTCCCATCCTGAAATAGGATGTATGCTATGAGGTTATGAGTATAAACATTTGAATCAATACTTTCTATTTTAGAAAAATAAAAATAAATCTTTTCCTTTTTCCCTAAAAAGCTGGCAACTGTGATTAAAAGGGAGAGAAGTTCTAAATTATGGTCATTTTTTTGATATGCTTTTTCAAACATGTCAAAAGATTCTTGGTATTCCCTTAAGTTATATAAAATTTTTCCTCCCAAAACTAGGTCGGGATAAGTCGAGAGATTAGTTGGCAAGAAGTCCTTAGACATCTTTAAAACCCTGTATGCGTACTCTTTTTGGTTTTCTCTCATGAGCATATTCGCTAGTTTAAATAATATTTTTGAACAAAGAATATTTGGCTTAGACACACATAAATTAATTGTAGATATTAGAAAACGACTTAATTTAGAGTTTGCAGCAACTCGATCTAAGAATTTTCTTATTCTTGTTTTTAAGGTCATTACTACACACCAACCATATCCCAATCCAACGGCTCGCCCGCCTTTATATCACGGCTTGCTTTTTGACCTTCGATAAAGTCGGTGAAGCGAACATGCAAACCACCGCCGGGACGAATGGAATCAAAATTCCCGTGCTCCTTATCTTCTGCCGCAAATTTTAAGGCATCGCCTTTTTTGACATCTTTGACGCACCACAAAGAGGGGCGCAATTTACGGCTGTTCTTTTCCTTTTCTGTCGGCTCGAAAGTCACCTGTCCGCGCACAAGCCCCGCAATGGCCTCCTCTTCATCAGAGTAAAATACATTACCAGTCCGCTCGAATTCGCGGATCATATCGACCATTTTTTTGAGCTCGTCAGGCTCCATCGAAAACGGCCAATCATACCCGCCTTCATCCTTTTCGAATAATTGACGCCCATGCTCGCGATCCATCATCAAATGAACCTCTATGACCTTAGCCCCCATCCGGACTGCCTCAACTGGTGTGATATGGGCCATTGGTTGTTCACAATTCTTATGATCCATGAAAAGGGTGTGATCGGACACACCAACCACAGTATCGAACAGTCCCTCCATGGCTTGCATCGTTTTGAGATTGGCCTCGGCAAATGCGGCTGGATACCCGCTATTACAATGAAGAAGTGCCAGATCAGAACATCCGTTTTTGCGCAAAATCTCCACAGCCTCGGCCATTTCCAGATAATCCGTCATGCCGTTTGACATGATTATAGGCAGACCTGTTTTTGCCATCTTTTCCAATAACTTGGTGTCGGCCACTTCAAAACTTGCCACTTTCAAAACAGAGACTTTAAGCTCATCTACCAGAAAATCGACCGCTGTTTCATCAAAGGGGGAGGAAAACAAATGCATCCCCAAATTCTCGGCCAGCTCTTTCAGCTCAAAACTCCACTCCCACGGTGTATGTGCTTTTGCATACAGGCTATATAAATCCGTATTTTCCCAGATTGTTCCTTCGGGTTTTGATTTAAAATCCCTTGTCATGGTCTCGGGCGTGTAGGTTTGAATTTTAACCGCATCGGCGCCGGCGCGTGCCGCGGCCTCTATAATGCGGCGAGCCTCCTTAATGTCGCCTTCATGGTTGCACGACACCTCGGCAATGACATATGCAGGGGCATCGCCCCCGATTTCACGGTCTGCTATTTTAAATTTTTTCATAACACCTTACTTTATAATCCTAATAACTGAAAATGCTTCTGCAAATGAACATCCATGAGTTGCCCCCCTAAGCGAGGCCAACGCCTTAATAGCTTCTCGAGAGCGACTATGGGGATGCTCTCTCATCTCTTGGGAATAAGCTTCGATAGCTTTCATTTTCGTATCTATTTGATCACTTATATCAACAATCAAATTAGCACAAAAAACATGGGATGGCGATTGGATTTGCCATTCGGTACTCGACAATACTTCAAAAGAGTAAATCTCCTTAACACTATGATTAAATTGGGGTCGGCAGGCTGTAATCACTGCCTGACAAGCCCGCCTATGATCTATATTCAAATCGTGAGCATGATGGGTATATATAATACTGGGCTGAAATATTTTAATAACAGATTCAATTTTTTTTACTATTTCAATAAGTGGGACACTATCCATTTTATTATCAGGAAAATCGGCCCAATATATGTCCTCAATCCCCAAAATTTCTCTGGCCTTGACTGCAGATTGGCGCCTTTCAGAAACATCTGTATCTTTAAAGTTGTCTCGCGCACTTTCCCCATCGGTCAAAAATATCACTTTTACTAGATCACTTTGGGAAACATGTCTAGCAATGGTACCCCCACATCCCAGAACTTCATCATCTGGATGCGCTGCAACAACAAGTATTTTATTTACCATGGTTTTCCTTTTTGGTGATCTCTACTTTAGCAAAAATTTTTGTATCGCATTCCTCGGCTTCAGTAAAGCGCATTACAAAATCGCCATACTCTATAAAAGCATGAGGATAAGTCGGAGCATCCAGCATACGAATATAATCGTATAATTCTTTCAAAGTTACTTTGCTTGGCAGAAGGCTCATATCAGGTGTGCGTCTTTTAAAAATAGTGGCATCGCCTATCTGCGGTTGGGGAGTTATTTTTTTTTCTATTATCTCCTCAATCATTTCATAAATTAATTCTGACATATTCTTAAATATATCTACCGCGCGCCCCTCTAAAGCCAACTCTTTTTTCAGATAAACAGGGCCGGCGTCCAGCTCTTCAACCATCTTTAAAGCAGAAAGTTTTGTTTTATGGTGGGCGCGAATTATCAAGTTTTGCAATGGGCTGCCTCCTCTTCCGTAAGGCACATCCGCCATATGAAAACAAACACAGTCATATAATTTTATAATATCTTCAGGAACAATCCATGACCAATGTGGGAAAAAGATATATTCCGGATTAATCTTCTGTATTTTTTCCAGTGTCAGATTTTCTTTAATATCAATTAGATGCCATTTTCCTGGCATGGAAGGAGACAGCTTTTTATATGCTTTTATATTCCAAGGCTTAGTGGTCGCAACTATATAGTTTTTTTCGCTCATAATTTTTTCCTGATAACTTATAAAGAGTTTGTGTCACTTTCTGATAATGTGCATTTTCAAAAAGTCTGAGGGAAGCTTTATTTTCCGGGTGTATTTCTGCGTAAAAAACCGCTTCCGGGTATATTTTGTTGATTTGCTTTAAGGCATAACTTGCAATTTTTTTGCCCTGAAAGCCGGGTGCAACCAGGATTGATATCTCATATTCATGAAAGTCCTCCATACTATCTAACCTTAGCATCCCTGCCTTGTCTCGACCGTGCCTGATGCAAAATAACTGCCTTTTCTGATCCTCAACAGCCTTTTTAAACCATGTCTGATGCTCCTCCCAACTTGGTGCATCAGAATTACGGAAATATTTACGCAGACCTTCACTGCTCTGCCATTCATAAAGAATTTTTTCATCATGCTTGTCCATAACAGACAGGGAAACTTTCTCCTCCGGTAAAACAAGGCGCGGGATAACCCTCTCAAGACCGTGCCCGTTACATATAGAAGCTGCCTTTTCTGTCATAGACATAAGGGTTTCTGGCTGGGACACAAGATCGTTCAAAGTACTAGTCAGGGCCTCACGGGAAAGATTTTTATGCGTGCCCAGATTAATCACTGCACCGGCGCGGTCTAAATCACGTGCGATATCCTTTTGGTTGTCGGCCAGCTCAATCAGTACTGTCGGCAGGCCAAGGCAGCATCTCTCCCAACTTGTCGTGCCGCCCGCACCAATTGAAAGATCGGCATTCACCATAAGCGCGACCATTTTTTCGCTATCCACATTCCGGAAAAGAGTAACACTATGAAGTGATTTGGTATTCAGTTCTTCGATAAGCACTTCAACATCTGGTTGAAATGACGCACTACCACCCATCACGACATCAATTTTTAAATTATGCCTGTTATAATCTAAAAATGCTGATAACACTTTGCCAGTAATGTTGTCGATATTTGTGCCGCCCAGCGACACAAGGATACGCTCAAGCTTTCCATTCCTTTTTTCGCGTCGGCTCAACGCCTCCTGTCTGGCAATCGGAAATTCAGGCCGCAAAAGCGCATAATCCGCACCCAGCAAAAACTCACAAAAGTCAGGGACAAGGCTTTCATAATCCTGTTTTTGTCTGCCATAGGTTTGATCGAGCAGTACATCACACTCATGCGCCCGGTCGGCCAGATCATCAATAACCACAATTTTATCGGCATAGGCGCGAAAAGGGGCTTCATCCGCTTTATCAAAATCATATCTGTCAATGATCGCGGTCTGGTAATGGTCCAAATCACCTTTATCATATACAAGGTTATGCGGCGCGCTTCGGAGCAACGGAACCGTTTCCACTGTCTCGGCTGAACAAAAAAACGTACACTCCCATCCTTTTGCGTATAATGCGTTCGCCAGCGTTAAACACCGCATGACATGCCCCGACCCCAATGTGGGAGATGCTTTACAGATGAATAGGGTTTTCATTTTTCCATCAAAAACCAAGTTATATCGTCTAGTGGAAAATGAGGGTCTCTTTTGTAAGTAAAACCGTAATCAATTAACCGCAGATTATCAAATTTTTCCAGCATGTCGCCAGCAAAATCTCTTTTAAATAAGCGGTCATTATGGCCGCGATATGTGATTGATACAGGAGAAGGATTGTAATATTCAGCCAGCAAAATATATTTTCGGCTCGTATCATATATATTCTGATAAGCCTTTTCCAATTTGTCTGGATTTATATAGATAAGAACACCGCTGGTGAGCACCAGATCAGCTTGATCAGGAAAGCTTTTTTCCAAAAGAGAGCCCTCTTGTATCTCTTTTAACCAATCATTTTTTCTTAGTTCTTTAACTGCATCTGGATTTATCTCCAAAGCTTTTAGATTGGCTTTGGGTAATAAAGTATGTAGAGCGTGCAGATTTATTCCAATATTTGCTCCAAATTCAAAAATATCTGTAACACCGCCTACGCGAGGTAAAATATCTGAAAAGAATTTCAACTTAGCAGGAAGAATATCTTTTATACTATTGCGGTCTATATAATTTTTCCCAAAATCTTGAGCCCAAAAATTTTCCTGTTCAGTTGTATATGAAGACATTTTTTCCCTTTCTATTTTTTCATTTTAAGGTAACTGTTTTTATCTTTTCGAGATCGTCCGGATAATCTATATCGACCGCCCTTTCAAATGGGATCTTAAATGCCCTTAATTTATCCTGATAATAACTTTTCTCCGGTGATGTCCTAAAGGCATCGACGCGCAACCAATAAAACGTTCCGTTACTGGCCATAGCTTCGGGATAGGTTTGCGAGCGCTGTTTGCAATGTTCCGGAAATTTCATTTCCAAATGACCGTCTTTATTTTCAACCAGCATTTTATAGGGGTGATAGTTAAATTCCGAGACACACATGACGGCTTCTGTTTCGGGATAACTCGAAAAAATGGCTTTTGAATTTTTTAAGTCATCTGCTTCCACTAAAACAGCTGTTGGATAAATAATGCAAACGAGGTTCGGCAGAGCATTGCCTTGTTCTTCCCTTTTAACCAGAAAAGAAGAAAGGGCCTCTAATTCATGAGCGGTATCCGTTGCAAATTCTGACGAACGGTCATCCAAGAATGCACCAGATTTGCGAGCAATCTCGCCAATTTCTTCATCTTCTGTGCTGACCACTATTTCAGAAAATATTCTGCTTTTTCTCGCAGCCTCCAAAGGATAAGTCAAAAGCGGGTGGTCATTTAAGTCTGCAATGTTTTTGCGCGGAAACCGTTTTGATCCGCCACGCGCCGGAATAAAGGCAATGGCATTTAACTCAGTCACGCCACAACCTCCTTTAAGGTCTGCACAATATATTCCACGTCTTCATCTTTTAAGGCAGGGTAAAGCGGCAATGACAAAGTATGTTCATAATAGGTTTGCGCGCCGGGCAGATCAATCTCCCCATATAAATTTTTGTAATAGGGCTGAGTATGTACCGGAATGTAATGAACCTGCGTGCCGATACCTTTTTCCATCAGGCCAGTCATAAGATCGGCACGGGATAGGGAAAGCACTTCAAAATCAAAACGAGGTGCGTAAAGATGCCAGGCAGATGTGCAATAGTCGCGCCGCATCGGCGGCAAAACGGCAGGTGCCAGATCGGCCAGCAGGCTGTCATATAAATCAGCCAGTTCGCGACGACGCGCCACAAAGTCATCCAGCTTTTTCATTTGTGATATACCGAGTGCACACTGAAAGTCAGTGACGCGGTAATTATAGCCCAGCTCATTCATATCATAAGCCCAGGGCCCGATATCGGGGCGCTTTTCCATGCCATGCGAGCGTAAATTTCGCATTTTTTCAGCCAGTTTTTCATCATGTGTGGTAACCGCACCGCCTTCGCCCATGGCGATGGTTTTAACCGGATGGAAAGAATAAGTCGTCATCATCGCATCTTTGCATGCTCCGATTTTTTCACCGTAAATTTCCGCGCCAAGCACATGCGCGCCATCGGCAATAACTTTAATATCATGCTGATCAGCCACTTTTTTGATCTCCCGCAAATTCACGCACTGACCTGTCAAGTGAACGGGCATAACAGCTTTTATTTTTTTGCCTTTGGCATTTTTGATCGCACTCTCCAAATCATGCGCGCGCATTAAACCAGTTTCCGGGTCAACATCGGCAAAAATGACATCTGCGCCGCAATACCGGACGGCATTGGCTGTGGCCAGAAAAGTAAGAGACGGAACAATAACGCTGTCGCCCCCACTAATCCCTGCCGCAATAGCCGCTAAATGAAGGGCCAAAGTGCCGTTCCCACAGGCCACAGCGTAGGGCGCACCTGTCTTCTCGCATAAGACCTCCTCAAATTCGGTAATTTTAGGCCCTGTAGTCAGGAAATCACCACGCAGGGTTTCCACCACGGAATCTATATCATCTTGGTCTATTGTTTGTCGGCCATAGGGAAACATTTTTTAAATCCTGCCTTACGCTACCAGTTTAATCCCGGTCGCGTGCAAAAATTCCTTAAGTCCGTTTTCATCCAGCCATTCAGGGTTATTATTACTGGCAAAAGAAAAATCGGGATCCGTTCTCTTGGCACCATCATAGTTGCCTTTTGAGTGTTGTTTCCAGAACGCAAAGGCAGGCTCGATAATATAGCGGTCGTCAAGCTCGATAGTGTTGCGCCCATCATCAGATGTCACCATAATTTCATGCAGTTTTTCACCGGGGCGGATACCGACAATTTTTTGCTCCAGATTTGGAGCCATTGCACTGGCAAGATCCGTCATTTTCATGCTTGGTATTTTAGGGACGAAAACCTCTCCGCCAACCATGATTTCCAGTGAGGAGAGCACAAAATTTACGCCCTGCTCCAGTGTAATCCAGAAGCGCGTCATTCTGTCATCGGTGATAGGGAGCGTTGTCGCTCCTCCTGCAATCATTTTTTGGAAAAAAGGAATAACCGATCCACGCGATCCAACGACATTGCCGTAACGGACAACGGCAAAGCGGCTGTGAGAGGATATATTATTGGCTGCAACAAAAATTTTATCCGAAGCCAGTTTGCTTGCACCATATAAATTAATAGGGTTTGCCGCTTTATCTGTTGAAAGGGCAATGACCTTGTCCACCTTGTTGTCCATAGCGGCACGAACTACGTTTTCTGCCCCATCCACATTTGTCCTGATACATTCCATAGGGTTATATTCGGCGGCCGGAACCTGTTTCAAGGCTGCTGCATGGACCACATAATCCACATCATTCATAGCCAGTGTCAGGCGGTCACGGTCGCGCACATCACCGATAAAGTAGCGCAGGCATTTCGCATTTTCTCCTTGGAATTGCTGCTGCATTTCAAATTGCTTCAACTCGTCGCGTGAATAAATGATAACGCGGGCGGGTTTGTAATCTTCAATAAGCTTTTTTATGAAATGCTTGCCAAAAGATCCTGTACCGCCTGTTACCAAGATTGATTTATCTTTCAAAGAAAGATTTTCAGGGGAAAATGTTTTCATTCTATATGCCTTTTCTTTTCACTTAACTTCAGAACATTATCAACTTTACTTATTGTTTCCAAGCGGTGCGCAATCATAATAATAGTTTTTTGTGATCCCAAATTGTTGATCGCTGTCATAACTTCTTTTTCTGTTTCATGGTCCAGAGCACTTGTCGCTTCATCCAGAACCAGGACAGGACGATCCAGATAAAGAGCACGAGCCAATCCGATGCGCTGCCGCTGCCCGCCGGACAACCTTAATCCGTTTTCACCGATCATTGTGTCATAGCCTTTTTCCAGTTCATGTTCAATAAATTCATGCAATGCAGCCATTTTGGCGGCCTGCTGAACCTTTTCCTTATCAATATCTTTCTCGGCAACGCCAAAGGCGATATTGGCACGTATTGTGTCATCGCAGAGATAAATATGCTGGGTTACATAGGCACAGTTTTTCTGCCATGCACGCCTGTTGTTTTCGGTTAAAGGAATACCGTCGATCAGAATATCCCCGGACACAGGCGTTAACAGTCCAAGCAACAGATCAACCATTGTAGTTTTACCTGATCCGGTTTTGCCGACAATCCCCAGACTTTTATTTTTTAACAGAGAGAAATTGATATCTTGCAATACGGGTTTTGAAGCCTGTTCATACTGGAAATAGACATTTTTGAACTCAATTTCGTCTTTAAACATAAGGACATGCTTCTGCCCTTTAATATCTAGACTTTTACCTTCTTCTAAAGCGCTCATTTCAAGTTCTTCCTGAATTAAATCCAGAACAGAAGAATTAAAGCGTATTCTCGTATAGTTTTGGAAAACAGCCTGCATGCTGGGCATTAGACGGTATCCTGCAAAAGCATAAAGCGTCATCAAAGGCAGGGCATTGTTTAGCCCTTCTTTTTGCAAAAGCAGATATAGAATGATGAATAATATGCCGCCAAAGGCAATAACTTCCATTGCATAGCGTGGCACCTCACCCGCCACACCACTGGCAGCGGTAGTTTTTGAATAAATCTCTGATGGCTTTTTATAAAGCTCTGCATAGGTTTCTTCATTACCGGTCAGCTTCACATTTTTTATACCCAAAAAAGCTTCATTTACAATCTGGTAACGCTGACTCTGTGCGGCTAGCCTTTCTTGACCGATATCGTGCAGCCATTTCCGGATAAAGAAATAGGTTCCACCAAAAGCAATTCCCAGCACGCACCCGGAACTTACCGCCAACAGAGGATCAGCAATCATCAGAAGCAAAAGTATAGCACTTATAACGACCAGACGGGCTATTGTATCTGAAAACGGTATAATAACATTGGAAACCAAGCCCGAAATCTCGCTCAATATGCTTTTGGCGAGATGGGAAGAATTTTTATGCAGATAGAATGCATAAGGCTGGTACAAATACTGGCGGAACAGGCGCGAGGAAATACTGTGACCTGCCGTAATGCTGAAATTCAACGTTTTCCATCGTGCAACGGCTTTGACACTATTGCTCAAAACCAACACGAGCAAAACGATCACTCCTAGGAAAAAAAGATATCGATTGGTACTTTCAAAACCTAAAAATTCATAGCCCCAGTTTAAATACTGATTTGTTTCCACCATTTGCGGCGAGGCAAGAACAGCCATGAAAGGCAAGATGGAGGCAATCCCTATCATTTCAAAGAGAGCCATTAAAATGGTCAAACACAACACAAAAAATGCCTGTTTGCGCTCCGACTCTGTTAAGAGGCTGTTTATTTGCTTTAAAAGCTTCATCATAGATGCCTTTTATACGCGAGGCTTTGGAAAAGCTCAATCTCAAAAGATACATAGCACTCTTTATTATTTTTCTTACTTCGCATATAAATAGTGAGATTTTAATTGCTGTTCTCGAATTTAAAACATGACAAAAGACAATCCCATTCTCGTCACAGGTGCCGCCGGATTTATCGGCTTTCACACCGTTTACCAGTTGCTCCAGCGCGGCGAGACTGTGGTCGGCCTTGATAACCTCAACGATTATTATGATGTTCAATTAAAGAAGGACCGTCTGCAGGAACTTGATAATTTTGAGAATTTTTCCTTTGCAAAAGGCGATATATCGGATCGTGAGGGGTTGACAAAAATTTGGTCAGAAAAAGGACCGTTCCGCCGCGTGATTCATCTGGCTGCACAAGCGGGTGTGCGCTATTCACTTGAAGATCCCTACAGCTATATCAACAGCAATTGCATGGGACATCTAACCATTATGGAGATGTGCCGCCATACAGAAAATTTTGAGCACCTGGTCTATGCCTCATCCTCTTCTGTTTACGGTGGCAATGAAAAAATGCCGTTTTCTGTCCAAGATGATGTCAGTAAGCCTTCCTCTCTTTATGCGGCGACAAAACGCTCTTGCGAGCTGATGAGCTATTCTTACGCCCATCTTTACAACATTCCGCAAACAGGTCTGCGTTTCTTTACTGTTTACGGGCCTTGGGGTCGACCGGACATGTCGCCGGTTATATTTGCATGCGCCATTGCCGAGGGCAAGAAGCTGCCTGTTTTTAATAACGGCGATATGAAACGGGATTTTACCTATATTGACGATATTGTGACCGGTGTTATTGGCTGTCTTGATAATCCGCCCCAGCGCGTTAACGAAAAAACCCCGCCCCAGCGTGTTTTAAACATTGGAAACACAAAATCAGAAAAACTGATGGATTTTATCCGCATTATCGAAAAAGAAATGGGTAAAGAGGCCGATATTGAATTCCTGCCCATGCAGCCTGGTGATGTTAAGGAAACTTATGCCGATGTCACTGAAACAACCGAACTGACAGGATACGAGCCAACGACACCAATTTCGGTCGGCGTACCGCGTTTCATTGACTGGTTCAAATCCTACTATAAAATCTGATATGGCTGGCTGCGCACATCATCACCATCATGGCGACATCGATACGGGCAGCGAAAAAAGCCTCATTCGCGCCATCATTGCCAATATGGTTTTGACGCTTGCCCAACTGATCGGAGGATTTCTTTCGGGTTCGCTGGCGCTTATTGCCGATGCCCTGCATAATTTTTCAGACGCTGCAGCCCTGTGGATTGCCCTTATTGCCTTGAAAATCGGCAAAAAACCGGCTGATGAAGCAAAAAGCTTCGGGTATAAGCGCGCCGAAACCATTGGGGCCCTGATAAATCTGACAACACTTGTAATACTGGGACTATTTCTGGTTTATGAGGCCATTAAGCGTTTTTATGCACCCGAACCCATTGTCGGATGGGCCGTCATCGGCGTTGCAGGAATTGCCCTTATTGTCGATATATACACCGCTTTTTTGACTTACAGGCACTCCAAAACCAGCATGAATATGAAGGCCGCTTTCATTCATAATCTGACTGATGCTTTGGCATCCGTCGGCGTAATTATCAGTGGGACGCTTATTCTCCTTTATGGCTGGGTCTGGACGGATGCGGTCATTACCCTAGTTATAGCGGCTTATATATTATGGCACGGGCTGGACCAGATGAGGGACGTTATCCACCTTCTCATGGAGGGCTCACCCGCGCATCTTGATCGAAAAGATGTTATTGGCGAAATGGAAAAAATCCAAGGTGTGGAAAATGTGCACCATGTCCATATCTGGCAGGTCGATGAGAACAAAATCGCTTTGGAAGCCCATGTTGTCTTACAAGATATTTCCCAAATGGATAGCATCAAAATCGCATTAAAGCGGCTTCTCCATGACACATACGGGATTTCCCATTCCACACTGGAATTTGAAAACAAACCTTGCGGTGATGCGCCTGATATTTGCTAAGCGTTGATGTTAGCCTAAACCGGGCGCCAATTTCTTATCTTCAAATTCTGCGTCACTAGCCATGCCGATTTCTTCCAAATCAATGTCTTTATCGGGAATGCCGACCCGCTCAAACATCGCACCAAGCTCCATATCCTTTCCGCGATACTCACGGTAGATTTCATCATAAGGAAGAGATGAACCTTGCTGGTAAAGCTTTTTTAATTTGGCCGCCATTTCAGGGTTATAAGGGTCATTTTCAAATGGTTTAAACGCATCAGAATCAAGCGCCTGCGACCAGGTATAACCGTAATACCCGGCTGCATATTGCGATAACGGGGAACTAAAGGGGTGTGAAAACCAGTTCAGCGGATAGGCACGCACATGCGCCGCATATGGATTAACCTGTTTGGATTCTTCGAATAGCTCTTCCAAAGATGTAAGCTCTTCGGGCGTTTTTTGGTGGATCATCATGTCCATCCAGGCATTTTGCGTGGCCATCAACAACGTGCTGGAGGCCATGAAATTGCGTGATGCGACCCAGCGCTCCATCAGCTCATCCGATGGTGCCTCGCCTGTCTGGTAATGTTTCATCAACAGCTTTGCTGTTGCCGGCTGTCCGATCCAGTTTTCCTGTACCTGTGACTGGAGCTCAGTAAAATCAGGTGTTCCTGCTGTGCCGGCCATGGATTTGTACTTTGTATTTGCACCCAAAAGCCCATGCAGGACATGACCACCCTCATGATACAGGGTCTCCAGACTGCCAAAATCCAATAATGTGCCTTTACCTGTACCTTTGCCCTCGAAATTCATATTCATTGTAATTACAACTGGACCATCCTCCCCTGATGGCCTTGCTGTTGACATCCATGCTCCCCCACGTTTGGTAGCAGATCGCTTGAAGGGGTCAACATAAACAAGACCGATGCATTTTTCAGGAGCATCCTTATTTGCAACTTCAAATACGCGCACATCCTCATGATAGGCCGGAATGTCATCACGCTCGTTAAAGTTCAAATCAAATAATTTGGCGGCATGGTCGAAAAACCCGTCCACATGTGCAGAACATTCCATGTAAGGCTTCAGTTCTTTTTCGCTAAAATCAAATTTTTCTTCACGGTATTTTGCCGCCCAAAAGGGTATGTCCCATGGTTCAAGAGTCTCGGGCCCGCCATTTTCCTCGGCAAATTTTTGCAAATCAATATAATCCTGATCATAGGCATCAACGCCTTTCAGGAGGATTTCGGCCAGAAACGCATTTACGTTTTCGACGGTTTTGGCCATGGTCGGCTTAACCGCAAACTGGGCATAGTTATCATAACCCATGATTTGAGAACGTTCATGGCGTAATTTCAGGATTTTTAGCGCCACATCCTGTGTATCGTTTTCCGCGTCCGTTCCGACCCGGGCCAGACTGTCGAACAAACGCTTGCGAAAGGCACGGTTTTCTGCCTGAGAAGCTATGGCAGGTACGACAAAACGGTCAGGAACTATCTTCCATGTCTTTACACTTCGCCCTTCAGGGGACATTAGATACTGGTTTTTAATGTCCTCAGACAACCCTTCCAAATCATTTTCATCAGTCACAATAATTGCATGTGCTTCTGTTGATTTTTTAACTCTGCTTTCAAAAGAGGCCGTCGCTTCTGTCAGCTCATTATCAATTTTTGAAATGGCCGCTTTTTGCTCTGCCGATAGAAAAGCACCCTGACGCTCAAAAGCCTCATACATTTTTTCCATAAAAAACGGAATTTGTTTATCAAATGCCATGGCAGGGGTGTCATAAACCGTCTTGAACCGCGCGGCGAGGACTTCATTCTGGAAAACCGCCTTATCCGCCTCATCGGCCAGTTTTCCAACTGCGGCTTCAATCTCCTCGGCCGAGCCAAATAACTCGCTCTGGTCCAAACGGTCCGATGCTGAATTAGCCAATGTGTGAAAAATATATAAAGGGCCTTCAATATCTTTAAAAATACTATCCAGCGCCTCTACATCATCTTTAAAACCTGGAGCGGCAGTATTTTTTTGCATTGAGGAAACTTTGGCCTTTATCTTCTCAGCGCCTGCCTGAATGGCTTTGTACAACTCATCGGCTGTTACTTTATCGAAATCCGGCACGTTATGCGGATTGTTGGAATTATAGGTCAGTGTATCTGCGGCTGCCATTTTGCTCTCCCTTTTATATATCTGAACATTCTACATAAAAGGTTTTATGGCAATATGTCAATAAATTAAATTATCTCTCAGGGAACTAAATAGCTCTATATTTGTTAGCATTACAGAAGGCAACGGGAGTGCTTTTAGATTATTCTAAAGGCTGAGAATAAATCCCTAGCATCTGAGTTCGGTTAACGCCGACGTAGAGAGTTTGTTTTCCTTTCGACCCCACTGCGAGGCACGCCCTCACAGTGGGGTTCGATTTTTATTGACTTTATTTCCTTATTCTTTCATAAATTATGGAAATTATAAGAGAGGTAATTTATGCGCAGTCATGTAGGACATTTTTCAGATGTACTTTCCCAATCAGTAGGAGCCGAAACTGCATGGCCGCCTTGTGCCGACCAATGGAATGAGGACAATCCTTTTTGGGGAAATTGCCTTGTCGCAACTTTGGTTTTTTGGGGCGATCAGGACTTTAAAGGTAATCTCATCCCATGTCTGGCAGGCGAAGACGAACTCTGGCATTTCCAATATACCAGCCCGGAAACAGGGCTTGTCGACCTGACCGCCTCACAGTTTGGAGGGAAAGAAGATTTTGTCTATCTCTCAAAGGGTACAAAAATTTATAATACCGTTTTAAGTGAGTCCCTTTTTAATGACCCAAGCCTTGCGGACAGGCTGGCTCTTCTTATGGAGCGCATGGAAGATAATGGATATAGCTGCAAGGCAAGTCTTGGCGATATTTTAACACATATCGAAAGCCGCTATGGCTCACATTCTTTTGGCCCTGCACCAAAGACGCCCGGACTGTAAATCAAAGCCCTGATTTATTTTTATGTAAATACAATACGTTTTGATTTTTAAAAAACAAGACGTGTTGCAGTATCAATTTGCTCCAGATTGGACACCTTCTCAAACAATTCGTCAGGTAAGGGCTTATCCAGAGAGACCAGCGCCAACGCATGCTCTCCATCAGGTGTGCGTCCCAATCTGAAATCAGAAATATTATATCCGGCCTGACCTAAAATTGTGCCAACTCCACCGATGAGTCCTGGTTTATCCAGATTTCGAATGAAAAGCATGTGCTCGGATAATGCAGCCTCAACAGGCACATCTTCAATTTCAACAATTCTTGCCTGACCTGAACCAAACAAAGTGCCGGTAACAGAGCGGTCACGTTTTTCGCTATGTATTGTGACCTTGATGGCGGTTGGAAAGTCCTGCACTTCTTCCGTTCTGATCTCGGACACAGTAATCCCTTTATCCTTGGCAACCTCCATTGCGTTGACCATATTAACACTGTCACTCATCACACCCAGAAAAGAGGCCATGACTATAGATGTTAACGGCTTTGTGTTTAATGTTGCCGCACGGCCAAGATATTCAATCTCGACCTTTGAAATCCCACTGCTTGTAATTTGGCCCGAAAAACTACCCAGCTGCGCCGCTAGCGTCATATAAGGTTTCAGCTTTGGCGCTTCTTCTGCGGTGACAGAGGCTGTGTTCAAGGCGTTGGAAATTGCGCCTGTCAGCAAATAGTCACTCATTTGTTCAGCAACCTGTATCGCGACATTGACCTGAGCTTCGGAAGTTGATGCACCCAAATGCGGCGTGCATATTACTTTTTCATGCCCGAATAAAATATTGTCTTTTGCTGGCTCAACCTCAAAGACGTCGAGTGCAGCACCTGCGACCTTCCCATTGTCCAGCGCGTCTTTCAGTGCCGCCTCATCAATTAAACCACCACGGGCGCAATTGATAATACGTACGCCGTCTTTCATTTTTTCAAACTGACTTTTACCCAGCATGCCTGCTGTCTTATCGGTTTTGGGAACGTGTAACGTAATAAAGTCAGCTTTCGCGATCAACTCATCCAGCTCTACCTTTTTGACATTCATCTGCTTGGCGCGCTCTTCTGTCAAAAACGGATCAAAAGCGATGACATTCATCTTTAATCCCAGCGCACGGTTAGCAACAATAGACCCGATATTCCCGCAACCGATAACGCCGAGAGTTTTGCCGTAAAGCTCTACCCCCATGAATTTGGATTTTTCCCATTTACCCGCATGAGTGGAGGCATTTGCCTGTGGGATCTCACGCGCAAGCGAAAACATCATGGCAATGGCATGTTCTGCTGTTGTGATGGAGTTTCCGAAGGGCGTGTTCATAACAATTACACCCTTGCCCGTGGCGGCCTTCACATCGATATTGTCCACACCAATCCCTGCACGTCCTATGACTTTCATATTTTTGGCCGCGTCCAGAATTTCAGGTGTTACCGTTGTGGATGACCGAACCGCCAGACCGTCATAGTCCCCGATGATATTTATTAATTCCTCAGGAGACAGTCCCGTTTTTACGTCCACTTCAACACCGCGCTTTTCAAAAGTTTCGCGGGCCAGCGCATCCATTTTATCGCTGATAAGTACCTTTGGCATGTCCATTTTCCTCTCTATCTTGATATTTAAGCGGCCTTTACGGCGCGCTCTTTCATAATTTCAGCATAAGCCCAATCCAGCCAAGGCAGCATGGCTTCTATATCGGCGGTCTCGACCGTTGATCCGCCCCAGACACGAAATCCTGTAGGCGCATCACGATAGGCTCCGATATCTTTGGCGGCATCTTCCGCATCAAGACGTTTAACCATCTTTTTGACTAATGCGGCCTGCTCATCATCAGGCAACTCGTTAAATGCCTTATCTTTTATCTTCAGACATAGTGATGTGGAAGAACGAAGAGATTTGTCCTGCACCAGAAAGTCTACCCAATCAGAAGACTCAACCCATTTGGTCACAGCCTCAAGGTTATCCCGGCTGCGTTTAACAGAAGCAGTAACACCCCCGATTTTTTTGATCCAGTTTAATGCCAACAGGCAGTCTTCGGTTGCCAGCATGGATGGTGTATTAATCGTCGCGCCTTCAAATAAGGCCTCATTAATTTTGCCTCCCTTGGTTATACGGAAAATTTTTGGCAAAGGACGATCCGGCGTAAAGCTTTCAAGCCGCTCAACAGCACGTGGTGACAACACCAGCATTCCGTGCGCTGCTTCACTGCCAAGGACTTTTTGCCATGACCACGTGGTGACATCCAGCTTGCTCCACTCCATTTCATAGGCAAATATAGCCGATGTTGCATCACAAATGGTGAGGCCTTTACGTTCATCTGCTATCCAATCGTGATTAGGGATGCGTACACCCGATGTCGTTCCGTTCCAGGGGAAGACCACATCATTATCCCAGTTCACAGCGCCAAGATCCGGGATTTGTCCATAATCAGCCTCCATAATACGGGCATTATCTAGTTTCAGATAGGACACCACATCTTTGGCCCAGTCGCTTGAGAAGCTTTCCCAAGCCAATACATCAACACCACGTGCCCCCAGCATGGACCAAAGGCACATTTCAACCGCACCTGTATCAGATGCGGGAACAATGGCTATGCGGTAATCATCGGGAATACCTAGTATTTCACGGTGGAGATCAATCACCTCTTTCAGCCGTGCCTTACCTTCGCCTGAACGGTGCGAACGGCCGAGAAGGGCGGAAGACAAATTATCAAACGACCACTCAGGATTTTTCGTACAAGGTCCTGATGAAAATTTCGGGTTATTAGGTTTCGTTGCTGGTTTTGTCATTTCGGTTTCCTCACTTCTTATTGCCCTGCACAAACTATGAGCTTATAGGATGATTTATAAAAAGTGTAGTGGGAAGACTGTTTTTATCAAGAAATGCAGTGTATGTTTTTAGTAAGGAGCCTAAATAGATATTCATGACCCAGTTAAGCGTTAATTTAAATAAAATAGCCCTGCTTCGTAACCAGCGCGATGTCGGCTACCCGGATCTCTACAAACACGCCATGCTGATTTTGAAAAGCGGCGCTGACGGGCTGACAATACACCCTCGACCTGATGAACGTCATATCCGAAAGGACGACATACCTCTCATAGAAAAGGCGATCTCCGATTTTGGCCGTAAAGGAATTGAATTTAATATTGAAGGCTACCCCTCAGAGGATTTTATCGAGCTTGTGAAAGCATCACAATGTGATCAGGTGACACTTGTGCCTGATGCACCCGATGCCAAAACATCTGATGATGGCTGGGATATAGAAAAGCATGAAGGCATGCTCAAAAAAATTATCACTGACTTACAAAAGGCGGGCAAACGTGTATCGCTATTTGTTAATCCTGATGAAACTTCTGTGCGCAACGCCAAGAAAGTCGGCGCTGACAGGATAGAATTTTTTACAGGGCCCTTTGCAAAGGCTTATGAAATCAAGGCCAATTCTGAAACCAGGCGAATATATACAATTTGTGGCGAAGTTGCCGCAGAAATCGGGATTGAGGTTAATGCCGGCCATGATTTAAGCCTTAATAATCTGGAGGCGTTTCTGGACAGCGTCGAAAACTGCCTCGAAGTCTCTATCGGTCACGCCATTACTGATGATGCGCTGAAATATGGCTGGAAGGGTGCAATTGAGCGCTACCTGGAAATTTGTAAAAAACCCAAAATCGCTTTGTGCTGAAAATGACCTTCTTTCTGACCCTGGTTGCTAAAAAAGAGCTGAATGAAACCCATCTGGATACAGTTTGCGGCATTTTGGACCGCTCCTTTTCTCCGGCAGAATTTAACTGGTTGCATGAAGGCAAGGCCGCAGAAATACAATTGCCCGCATGTATTGACGATAAAATTTTTGAAAATATTATCTCCGCAATTGATAAAGATCGCATAGACGCATTTCTGACCCCGACTGAGAACCGTCGCAAAAAACTTTTGATTGCCGATATGGATTCGACAATTGTGACATCCGAAACACTCGATGATATCGCAGCAGAGCTTGGAATTGGGGACATTGTGTCAAAAATCACTGCTCGTGCTATGCGGGGTGAGCTAGATTTTAAAGCTGCCCTGACGGAGCGTGTTGCTCTGCTTGCAGGTAAGAGCACTGATGTGCTTGAAACCATACGCAATAAAACCAAGCTCACAGATGGTGCACTTTCTCTTGTTAAAACCATGAAGAAAAATGGGGCAATTTGCGTTTTAATATCGGGCGGCTTTACCTATTTCACTGAACATGTGGCCGATCTTTGCGGATTTGATCACCATCACGGCAACATATTATCCACCCACAATAATCGCATTACAGGACGTGTAGAAGAGCCGGTTTTGGACAAGTCTGCTAAATTCTCTTTTATGCAAGAATACGTGCTCGATCATAAGCTGAATATGTCAGATGTGCTGGCTATCGGGGACGGGGCGAATGATTACGATATTATTTCCAATGCCGGCTTAGGCATTGGATTTCATCCCAAAGACACATTAAAGAAAGCCAGCCGAAACCATATCAGGCATGGCGACCTGACCGCCGCATTATATGTGCAAGGTTACACTGAAACAGAGATCATACGAAAATAAGAGGTCTGACATATGAGCGATAAGAGCCAATTCAAGCTAAGTGATTCTGAACTTGATGAGATGATATTCAAATATTGTACGGATTTTACCGAAGGGGCGCGAAATGGGAGATATGATCCGATCACAGGCCGCGACCGCGAAATTGACGAGGTTATTCTTATCCTTCTTCAAAAGGGGCGGAAAAATGTAATGCTCCAAGCCCCTGCCGGGGTTGGTAAAACGGCCCTTTGTGTCGGGCTTGCTCAGAAAATTGTTGCAAATGATGTTCCTGATTTTCTGAAAGATGCCCGTGTTCTTGAACTTGATCTGGCCTCAATGGCGGCAGGAACCAGCAAAATATCCGAGTTTCAGGGCCGCATTGTGCCCATGCTAAAAGGTATTGGCGAGCGTTATTTCAGCCCTGATTATCCAAAAACAATTTTGTTTATTGATGAGATTCACCAGATAATGCCCACCTGTGAAGGCAGCTCTTATGCCGGATTGTCGGAGGTTATGAAACCATATCTGACAGCAGGAACATTAAGCGTTATCGGCGCCACGACCAAGGATGAATTCCGGATTTATATTGAACCTGATCCGGCGATGGACAGACGCTTTCAAAAAGTGGATCTGAGTATTCCTGATGATGAGAGCACTTTTAAAATTTTGCAAAATCTACGGGCACGCTATACGGCGCATCACAAAATCAAAGTCTCCGACCTTGCCTTGCGTGTCCTTGTTGACCTGACCTCCCGCCATATCCGTAAACGCCATCAGCCAGATAAATCCATTATAACGATGGATGCCGCAATGGCCTGGCAGGTTATGCACGGTGGCAAGGACAGTGAATTGTCGCTCGACAATATTTATAAAATGGTAGCCCGTGAAACCAATCTTCACCCGGATGCGATTGCTTTATCTGACAAAGAACT
>NZNU01000031.1 GCA_002695035.1 Micavibrio sp.
GGATAACATGATATTCATCGGCAATACCATTACCACCAAGCATGTCGCGAGCTATTCGTGCAATGTCCAGCGCCTTACCGCAATTGTTGCGTTTCATCAGGGATATGGCCTCAGGCGCGCCACGCTTTTCATCCATCAGCTTTCCTAAACGGTAAGCTCCTTGTAGGCCAAGAGTTATTTCAGTTTGCATATCTGCCAGCTTTTTTTGTACCAGCTGGTTCGCAGCTAATGGACGATCAAATACTTTACGCTCTAAAACATAATCGCGGGCAATATGCCAGCAAGCCTCTGCCGCACCTATAGCACCCCAGCTGATTCCGTAGCGCGCCTTATTGAGGCAAGAGAACGGGCCGCGTAAGCCCTTTATTTCCGGAAAGATGTTTTCTTCAGGTACAAAAACATCATTCATGGCAATTCCCCCTGTGATCGAGGCGCGAAGCGAGAACTTACCCTCAATCTTTGGAGCGGTCAGGCCGTCCATGTCCTTTTCAAGAACAAAACCGCGAATATCACCCTCATCATCTTTTGCCCATACTACGAATACATCGGCAATCGGAGAATTTGTAATCCATTGCTTTTCACCATTCAGGATATAGCCGCCTTTGGTCGATTTTGCGCGTGTTTTCATAGAACCGGGGTCTGATCCTCCATCCGGTTCAGTCAATCCGAAGCATCCTATCAATTCGCCTGATGCAAGCCCCGGCAGATATTTATCTTTCTGTTCGTCACTTCCAAAAGTATAAATTGGATACATCACCAGAGAGGACTGAACAGACAAACAGGAGCGATACCCTGAATCAACGCGCTCCATCTCTCTTGCAATAAGGCCGTAGGCTACCTCTGAAACACCGGGACAATCATATCCATCTATCGTTGAGCCCAATAATCCCAGCTCTCCCATTTCGCGCATGATATTGGCATCAAATTTTTCATGACGATTGGCTTCTACAATTCCGGGTAAGAGTTTCTCTTGTGCGTAAGACCTTGCTGTTTCCATGACCATACGCTCCTCGTCGTCCAGAAGCTCGGTCAAAAGAAGTGGGTCTTCCCATGAAAATTCAGCGCGTGTCATAATAAGCAGGTCCTTAATTTACGGTTTTTGTTTTCTAAGTTATACTTATCTTAAACGATAAAACAGATTTTTGACAGAGCAATAGAATGCAATCAGACAAGGGACAGAATGTCAGTATAGGTAAAAGCGATACAATTATCGCTATTGTTTTCTTTAATATCTTTGCAGCTATTTCTTTACTTTTTGCAGGTGTTATCGGGAAGCCGGTGGACTTAATGCAGGCTTTTCAGGTGATAGCATTTTATAATGTTATAATTTCTATTGTCGTTCTTGTTGTCTACCACAGGATTTCAGAGCAAAAATTTACGGCAGGCTATGTTTTATTAGTGCTGATAAGTGTAAATATTTTGGCAACGCTTATAATACTAACTCTCAACAGAACCTTGGATGAAAGTTCGCAATCTATGCGAACAGACCCGGCAACAGGCCACGAGATACAAGTGAGGGAGGGCGCTTTTAACATTGAGTGGCAAACAGATGTTGTCGAACAAACGGCGACCAGATATGCCTATGACCTAACAGAAAAACTGACAGAAAAATTGAACGAAGAGGCGGCAGGGCTTGGTATCGAGAATTTGGATACGGAAGAGGCTGAGGCCTATGAGTGGTCAACACAGCAAAGCCATGCAACTGAGGCACAATTTAAACTGACAACAGAGCCTTATAAAATACAGAGATGGTCGAATGATGCGGTCAAATCTATGGAGCCATTGGTCAAGGGCACAATACATGGTGTAGCAGGGTATTGGTTTGAGGGCGGGGGTTTATATGGTTATATCCCTTATGAGATGGGGCAAAAACACGGAAAATTCAGACTTTACAGAGAAGATGGCAGTTTAGAGCAGGAATTGAGTTATAAAAATGGTGTAACACATGGTGTTAATAAATGGTATGACGGGGGTGGTGAGTTGAGCCAATCCTGGGTTTATGTGCGCGGAGAAGCTCGGAAAAAGCTTTTCCCCTAAAAAAAGGTTTCAAATTATGAAAGATGCCGAGATTATATTCGAGTTTCAGCAGTTTGGCTCTATCGTAAAGGTGAGCGCTATGCACAGTAGAACACTGACAGAGGTTTCTATACAAGGCCCGGCCTCGGCAGGCGAGGCTACTCTTAAAGCTAACGCATTGCGAAGGCTTGAATACGTCATGCGTAAAAAAGGACTTATTGAGTAGCTTTTATAAAGAATTTTTAGAAGCTGAGAAACGCAATGCTCTGATTTTTTGTAAATTCTCACGATGTACTGCGTCAGAGTGACTCATCCCCGCATTACTTCTTGATTGTGAGGATTTTATCATCATTTCTTCCATTATTTTAGGCTTACTGTCCAAGGATGTGGTTTCATAACCGGATCCGTCTTTGGAAGGGCGGATATTCAAGTAAATTTCTTTGAGGGCGCGTCCGCCTTTAAAACCAGGGGCATGGTGGATATATAAACTGGTTTTTTCAAAATCTATGCCACTTTCCTGCGCAGCTGTAATGAAATCGCTGTAGTCAAAGTCTTCATTTTTCTTTGCGGGTGGTAAGTGAAGCGTCAGTGACTTAAGCTCATTATTTTTGCCTGTACCTCTGGTAACGGGGTAGGGCTTTGCAGCGTCCAATGTCTCAGATAAAATATTTAAATTCCACGCCACATGTTGATAATTGCCAGCTTCCGTTCTGGTTGAGGGTAAAAAAGTGCCATTGATGCCTTTAAGATATTTAGTTACCTCTCTCTGAAAAATACTTTCATTAATATTTTCAGGTTCAGGAAACGCGGGAAGGCCAGCATCTTCAAATGCTGGTCTTAGCTGCGCAATTCCCGGGCAATTACGCAAATATTCATTTGCGAATTCGTATACAGCCAGATGTGGGTCTCTGTCCATATGACTGGGCAGTGAAACTTTAAACTGACTTTGCAGGTCAATGCACTTTTGAAAAGAGGCTTCTGAAAGATGGTCTGGCATGGGGGTATATTCTCGTTATTTTAAGAGCAGAGTTTTAATTCACGTAAAGGAGTAAGGATTTTTTGTTCGGCTATTTCCTCATCGTTGCTTTGTGCGTAAGCATTCATAGTTTCATCAAAAGCCTTTGGTTTTTCTGCAACAGGTATAAAGCGGGCAGTATCTGCTCCTCTACCTGTATCTACTTCAAAAAGTTTTTCTGAAGCATTGCCCGGCTCAAAATGACAGAACACGCTGACATTTTTTGAGAGTTTTGGAAGCCCTTCAACCTCTTCGATGAAGTGGTGAAGTTCTACTCTTTCCTCATTCAATCGCGTGTCGGCGGGAATGTGCAAACACACTGCTTTAACACGGCCTCTTTCAATGCCTAAAGTTACGGGATAAGTCTTTTTATCGAAGGGCATAGCGTTTTTCTTTAAGTTTAAAGACCAGTTTTCTCTCTCAATCTTCATTCCTTCGAGAAGGCCGTCTTGATCTTCATATGGTAGAAGCTGCGAGTCGAGTGTACGACTCCATTGAGCGCCTTCGCCAATTGCTCCTGCGCCAAAAGCATTCTGTAAAAGATGGTCGTAACTTTCTTGCCCTGCTATATATTGAGCTGATTTTTCAATTAAATCCTGCTGCATAAAGATCCTTAAAAATTGATGAGTTAGTGTTTTGCGCTTTACAGACACGTTTACGTTTTTATTAAGTTTAGCTTGCTAAACGAATAAGCGCGTTATGTCAAGAATAAAAAAAATATATAGTTTCTGCGGATGAGGCCGGCAGAGCTATTGATTGCCTTTCACGGGCTCTATATAAAGAAAGATATGAAGATGTTAATTGCGTCAGACCACGCTGGCTATGATTTGAAGGAAACTCTAAAAGGCTCTTTCAGTGATTTTACATGGATTGATTTGGGGCCGGACAGTAAAGACTCAGTAGATTACCCGGATTATGCACATAAGCTTGCGAATGCCCTGATGGAGGGACAGGCCGATTTGGGTGTGCTTATTTGTGGATCAGGTATAGGGATTTCAATGGCAGCCAATCGCCATAAAGGTGTGAGGGCGGCCCTTTGTACAAACGGATTAATGGCCAGATTGTCGCGCCAGCACAACAATGCCAATGTATTGGTACTTGGCGAAAGACTTACTGGTATTGATGTGGCAAAAGATTGTCTTGATGAGTTTCTAAAAACAGAATTTGAAGGCGGACGTCACGAACGCAGGGTTAATAAAATAGAGTGTTAAAAGGATGTGAGTAATGAACAACACGGTTGTAAAAATGAGTGATATGAGAGAAGACGGTTTTTTTGACGCAGAATTGAAAGATGCCGATCCTGAAGTCTTTAAAAGTATTGAGGGAGAGTTTGACCGTCAGCAAAATCAAATAGAATTAATTGCCTCAGAAAATATTACATCTCGTGCGGTTCTTCAGGCGCAAGGATCTGTTCTGACAAATAAATATGCGGAAGGCTATCCGGGTAAAAGATATTATCAGGGATGTGAATTCGTTGACCAAACCGAAACGCTTGCCATTGAGCGTGTAAAAAAGCTTTTCGGGTGTGAGTATGCAAATGTTCAACCTAACTCTGGTTCTCAGGCAAACCAAGGCGTATACACTGCACTTATTGAGCCGGGAGACACAATTTTAGGAATGTCACTTGCCGCTGGCGGTCACCTGACCCATGGCGCAGCACCTAACCAATCAGGCAAATGGTTTAATGCGGTTCAATATGGCGTACGTGAAAGTGACGGGCTTATTGATTACGATGAAGTTGAAAAGCTTGCGCTGGAGTGTAAACCAAAAATGATTGTGGCCGGTGCGTCAGCTTACCCCCGGGTTATTGACTGGAAACGCTTCCGCCAAATTGCTGATAAGGTAGATGCCTACCTTTTTGTGGATATGGCGCATTATGCAGGATTGATTGCGGGCGGGTCATATCCGTCGCCATTTCCTTATGCGGATGTGGCAACGTCAACGACTCATAAAACTCTCCGCGGCCCTCGCGGAGGTATAATTCTTACCAATAACGAAAAGATAGCTAAGAAGGTTAATTCCGCTATTTTCCCTGGCATTCAGGGCGGACCGTTGGAGCATGTCATTGCCGGTAAAGCTGTCGCATTCGGGGAGGCTCTTAAACCCTCATTCAAAACCTATGCCCAAGCAATTGTATCGAATGCGCAAATTTTGGCAGAAGAACTTAAAAAGGGGGGGCTGGACATTGTCTCTGGCGGAACAGACTCACACATAGTTCTTGTTGACCTGCGTCCAAAAGGCTTGACCGGAAAGGTTGTTGATCTTGCTTTGGAGCATGCGGGAATAACATGTAATAAAAATGCTGTTCCTTTTGATCCTGAAAGCCCTTTTGTCACATCTGGTATCCGATTGGGAACACCTGCGGGAACAACACGTGGATTTGGCCCTGACGAGTGGCGCGAGATTGCTGGCCTTATTCTTGATGTTGTCGAAGGCGTGAAAGCAAACGGACCTGATAAAAACGATGATGTTGAATCTGCTGTGCGTGAAAAGGTCAAATCTTTATGTGCCCGCTTTCCCATTTATAACCAGTCGATTGCCTAATATCAGAAAGATACTAGACAGATGAAATGCCCTTTTTGCGGAAATGATGAAAGTCAGGTCAAGGATTCGCGTCCTACTGAGGATAATGCGACTATACGCCGGCGCCGGGCCTGCCCGTCTTGTGGCGCAAGGTTTACAACATTTGAGCGTGTGCAGCTTCGCGAATTGATGGTTTTGAAAACCGATGATAAACGTGAGGTTTTTGACCGTGAGAAAATTATACGCTCTATGTCTGTTGCACTTAGGAAACGCCCGGTTACAGAAGAACAAATTGACCGAGCGGCAAATGGTGTTGTCCGCCAACTTGAATCCCTCGGGGATGCGGAAATACCCTCCCGGAAAATAGGTGGCTATGTAATGAAGGCGCTGGCAAATCTCGATGCGGTTGGATATATCAGATATGCATCAGTATATAAAGCCTTCCGTGAGCCTGAGGACTTTAATGAATTTCTTGAAGAGTTGAAAAGTTTGCAGGCATTTCCAATTCGTAATGATTCAAAAAACGACGAATAAACTTGATATTTAAGGCCAAATAAGTCATATCAAAACCATGTTTACAGGTCTTGTCCGTGATATCGGCGTAATTGATAGTGTTGAAAACAGGGATGGCGGTGAAAAGCGTATCACTGTTTCTACAGGTATGCCTTATGATAGCTATACGGCTTCGGCATCTGTATGCTGCTCTGGTATATGCCTTACTGTCACACGCGCGGATATAGGCCACTTTCAGGTTGATGTGTCCCGCGAAACTCTATCGAAAACCAATATAAGCATGTGGACAGAAGGCAGCCAAATCAATCTTGAGCCATCTTTACGTATGGGCGATGAACTGGGTGGACACCTGGTTTTTGGGCATGTTGATACGCAGGCTGTTATAAAATCTATAAAAGAAGACGGTGAAAGCTGGCGCATAAGCCTTGAAGTAGATGATGAGTATAGTGGCTTTATAGCCCAAAAAGGATCTATTGCTTTGAATGGCATTTCCCTGACCGTCAATGAAGTTGAGGGGAATGTCTTTGGTGTAAATATAATTCCCTATACTTGGGATCACACAACCCTTTCCGGGAATAAAGAAGGCGACAAGGTTAACCTCGAGGTTGACATGTTGGCGAGGTATGTCGCGCGTGCTTTGGAGGCGCAAAAGAAATGACAGTTGCCCCCCAAACACAAACAGTTAGTTTTTCTCAGGAGCAGGCATTTTCTGATGTAGAGGCGCTGGTCAAAGATATTAAGGCGGGAAAAATGGTCGTCCTGATTGATGATGAGTCCCGTGAAAATGAAGGGGATGTGGTTATTGCAGCGGAACATGTAACTCAAGAAAATATGACTTTTATGATAAAGCAGGCAAGCGGGCAGGTCTGCGTTGCAGTTACAGAAGAAACAGCCGAGAGATTGACTTTGGATCTTCAGCCGCAAAGGCATTTACCTGAAAATCAAGCACGTTTTCTGGTTTCAGTTGAAGCCGCACAGGGCGTTGATACAGGTGTTAGTGCAGCTGACCGTGTAACAACGGTTAAGGTTCTTGCCAACCCAAACTCAAAAGCCGCAGATCTTGCAACACCTGGGCATGTTTTCCCTCTTCTGGCACACCAGGAAGGTCTAAAGGGGCGCTCTGGTCATACTGAAGGTGCGCTGGCATTATGCGAACTTGCCAAATGTTTTCCAGCAGCGGTTATCTGTGAAATTATAAAGGATGACGGCGAAATGGCGCGTGTCGACGATTTGAAAGATTTTTGTAAAAATCACGGTCTGAAATTGGGACGAATAGATCAGATCAAATCATATATGGAAGCGTCAGAAGAATCATGAGTACAGATACAGCAACATCAACATTACCGAATTTTAACAGACCGCCACGTATACTGGTTGTAAAGTCTGCTTACAGAAAAGATATAATTGATATGCTTGAGCATGGCGCAACAGATGTTTTGCATCAGGCTTACGCAAAGGTGGAAACACTTGAGGTTCATGGTTCACTGGAAATTCCGGCGGCTATTTCATACGCCGCCAAATCATCGCAGGGCTATGATGGTTTTTTAGGTTTGGGGTGTATCCTGAAGGGTGCAACCATACATGATGAAGTAATTGCTTATTCAGCCTATAAATCCCTGCTTGATCTTGAGACAACGCAGGATCTAGCGATAGGCTGCGGTATATTAACAGTTAATACAGAGCAAGAGGCTTATGAGCGCGCCCATCCGCAACATCAAAATCGTGGAGCTGAAGCTGCTATTGCTGTCTTGGGGCTTATCCATATTAAACAGAAATTCGGACTGTAATTTATGACCACTGATTCTGCCGTAAAACAAACGAAATCTCCTAAAGCCAAAGCCATTGCTGCAAGGCTAAGTGCTGTGCAGGCTGTTTACCAGATGCATATGAATGAGCAAAAGGCTCAATCCGCTATCGAGGAATATTTAAGCCTGCGTGCCGGAATGGACGTGGACGGAGAAGTGTTTATCGAGCCAAACGGTGCTCTTTTCCAGAATATAGTGGAGGGCGTTGGTGAAAAACATGAAGATTTACAACAAACAATTATATCCCTCCTTGGTACTAAAGAAGGGCGGAAAAAGCCTGTAGAGCCTTTATTAAATGCGATTCTTTTGTGTGGAGCTTACGAACTACTTTTTAACGATAAGACAGATAATCCGATAATTATTAACGATTATATAGAAATATCTAAGGGTTTTTACGAGGGTCGTGAAAAAGATATGGTTAATGCTATTCTGGATAATCTATCTAAAACAATGGCCTAGCATACGCTTTGTTTTTCCATAACAGTTTTTTCTAATGTATAAAACTTTATCTATTGGTTACGCCGTATTAACCAATTGCCCGTATACTTAATATAGGTTGGGAATAAATATAAAAGATACGGCATAAATAATGAAAAAAATAGCTGTTATAGCATTAATTCTTGCAATGCTCGGCGGGGGAGCATTCGCATATTTCAATTTCAATGGTGAAGCAGTCGCTTCGATACCCGATGGCAAGGAAGCTAAGGCTTCAGGGCATGATAATGCCAATTTGTCCTTCGTAGAGCTTGATCCGCTCATTTTACCGATAGTTGATAAGTCAGGTGTCTCACAAGTTGTGAGCATGGTCATAGCACTCGAGGTACATGACGCGGAATCTGCTGCCTTGGTGGAAAGATTGGCGCCAAAACTTAAGGACGCATATATACAGGATTTATACGGGGTGTTGAACTATAAAGCAGCGCTTCAAGGCGGGGTGATACAGGTAGGTGAAGTTAAAAAGCGTTTAAATGCGATTTCGATCGCCGTCTTGGGAGAGGATGTCGTTACCGATGTTTTGTTACAAGTTGTATCCCAAAGGCCAGTCTGATTTTACTCTCAATCTAAGAACTTTAAACTTTGTTGACACGGGGCTTTTCAAAAGCCCCGTTTTTTTATCTTCCTGTTTTGAAAGAGGTTTTTGTGCACAGCACTATGGAGCTTTCTTGCAGGGGTGTCATTTTCCTGTATCCTTTTAGTCACTTACGAATCCTTGGTCATTCAAGGTGAAATTTAACTAAAATGAGGACTTAAATATGGATATTACAGGAGTGGACCCGATGGGAGTTTACCTCTTAATAGGCTGTTGCGTGCTTCTCGCCCTGATTTATGGGATGGTCGCAGGTAAGCGTATTATGGGTAAAAGTGCCGGTACGGCACGTATGCAAGAAATTGCAGAAGCTATTCAGGAAGGCGCAAAAGCCTATCTTAACAGACAGTATAAAGCTATTGCGATAGTTGGAGTTATTGTGGCAATCGCGCTGGGGCTATTGCTTGGCTGGCATGTTGCCATCGGTTTCTTTATTGGTGCTTTCTTATCAGGGCTTGCCGGGCAGATCGGCATGCGCGTATCAGTGAAGGCTAATGTCAGGACAACCCAGGCGGCAACTGAAAGCCTGGCCGCTGCTTTGGATGTGTCATTCAAATCAGGCGCGGTGACAGGTATGCTTGTTGTCGGACTTGGCCTTATGGGTGTTGCCGGATATTATATCGGGCTTGAGCAGTATACTGACTACACAATGCGCCAGATTTTGGAAGCATTGGTTGGTCTAGGCTTTGGTGCATCATTGATTTCTATCTTTGCCCGTCTGGGTGGTGGTATTTTCACCAAAGGTGCTGATGTTGGTGCTGACCTTGTAGGTAAAGTTGAAGCCGGAATCCCAGAAGATGATCCAAGAAACCCAGCCGTTATTGCTGATAACGTGGGTGATAATGTTGGTGATTGTGCCGGTATGGCCGCCGACCTTTTTGAAACATATGCTGTGACAGTGGTTGCAACAATGTTGATTGCGTTTAGTGTGTTTACCGAGGCCGCAATTACGCCAATGATGCTATTACCTCTTATAATAGGCGCGGTATGTATAGTCGGATCAATTGGTGGGACGTTCTTTGTAAAACTAGGATCTTCCAACAGTGTGATTGGGGCCCTTTATAAAGGTCTTATCTGGGGTACGCTATTCTCCTTTATCTTTATAACCGCTTTACTGTGGACTCAGGTCGGCTTTGACACCGAAATGGCTCTAGTAAACGGCAATACACTGACAGGTCAAGATCTATGGATTTGCTCCATAATCGGTTTGGCTGTAACAGCCTTGATCGTTTGGATTACCGAATATTACACAGGTACTGAACACCGTCCGGTGCGTGTTGTTGCCAAGGCTTCCGAAACAGGTCATGGAACAAACGTTATTCAAGGGCTTGCGATATCCATGGAGGCTACAGCACTTCCAGTTATCGTGATCTGTGCCGGTATCTACGGTGCGTTCACCTTTGGCGGGCTTTATGGTATCGCGATTTCCGCAACAACCATGTTGTCACTTGCAGGCTTGATCGTTGCACTGGATGCATTCGGTCCTGTAACCGATAATGCCGGTGGTATTGCTGAAATGGCTGAACTTCCTGAAAGTGTTCGTGTTACAACTGACACACTTGATGCCGTTGGTAATACAACTAAGGCCGTAACAAAAGGATATGCAATCGGATCAGCTGCGCTGGCCGCACTGGTTTTGTTTGCTGCCTATACTGAAGAGATCAAGCATTACCTTCCACAATTTGCAGATATTACTTTCCCTCTTCAGGACCCTTACGTAGTAATCGGTCTTTTTGTTGGTGGTATGTTGCCTTATCTTTTTGCGGCATGGTCAATGACGGCTGTTGGACGCGCTGCTGCCTCAGTGGTGATAGAAGTACGCCGCCAGTTCGCCGAAATTAAAGGCATTATGGAAGGGAAAGCAAAGCCTGAATATGGTCGCGCTGTCGACCTTCTGACTAAGGCCGCGATTAAGGAAATGATTATACCATCACTTCTGCCGATTGCTGTTCCGGTCATTCTGTTTACAGTTGTCTGGTTCGCGGCTGGCCCAATTCAGGCATTCCAATCACTTGGTGCCTTGCTGTTAGGGACAATTGTAACAGGACTTTTTGTGGCCATTTCCATGACCTCCGGTGGTGGTGCGTGGGATAACGCGAAAAAGTTCATCGAAGATGGTAATCACGGCGGAAAAGGGTCTGAGGCTCATAAGGCTGCCGTGACAGGTGATACTGTCGGTGATCCATACAAGGATACAGCAGGTCCTGCGGTTAACCCTCTGATCAAAATTGCCAATATTGCGGCCATTTTGCTGGTTGCCATTGTTGCCAAATTTATGATGGGTTAAGCCCTCAAAATATAAATAATTTAAAAGCCCTGCTTTAAGCGGGGCTTTTTTATGTGTAAGTTAAAGTCCATGTCAAAGAGGAAACCGCAAAAGAAAAAGACACCCTCCTTTATAGAGGACAATATCCGTATTCTTGAAATAGGTGCGCGTGGCGATGGTATAGCAGAATATAAAGATGAAAAGCTTTTCATTCCACGTACAATTCAGAATGAAACAGTAAAGGCAAGAATCCGTCCCAGGAAAAGCGGCGGATATGGTGGCGAGCTTCTTGATATAGAAGAGAAGAGTCCGCATCGTGTTCAGCCTCCATGCCCTTATTACGAGAAGTGTGGGGGATGTTCTCTTCAACACATATCAGACGAAGCCTATCGCGAATGGAAAGAGGCCAAGGTCAGAGATATTCTGGGCAGGGCAAATACAACGCCTGCCGAGTGGTGCGAAACTATTTTCATTCCGCCACAGACCCGCCGTCGTGCAACTTTCGCCGCTTTCATGCATAAGGGCAAAGTCAGTGTTGGGTATCATCAGTCCCGCACACACCAAATAATTGATATAGAAAATTGTCTTGTTCTCACCCCTCACTTGAATGATATAGCGCGCAATCTTCGACCATATTTAAAAGACATACTGCCAGAAAACAGGCCGGTTAGCATTTCTTTGCAGGATGTCGGTGGTCAGGTGGAAATGGTTTTGACCGGACGCTTCGGACGGGGTGGAGAGCTTGATTACCCAGCCAGACAGGCTCTGGCTGATGCCGCTCAAGATATAGGGATTGCACGTATAGGGTGGCGCTTTAAGGAGTTTGGTGAAATAGAGCCGGTTTTTCAAAAAGGAAACCTTATAAAACGGTCGGAAGGTCTGGTTGTCACTTTGCCTTATAATGCTTTCTTGCAACCCAGTGAAGAGGGGGAGGCAGCACTAATCAAATGTCTTACGTCCATAATGGAAACTGAAAAGCCTCAAAAAATCATAGAACTTTTCGCCGGAAACGGCACCTTCACAGGCCCTCTTTTAAAATATGGTTCTGTGCAGGCTTTCGAAAGCGACAAGCAAGCCGTTCAGAGATTGCAAGCCGCTGGTATGGATGGTTTAACAGCCGAAACCCGCGATTTATTTGAAGAACCGTTATCGGTCAGTGAGTTACAAAAAAGCGGTTGTGTTGTTCTTGACCCACCGCGCGCAGGCGCAAAGGAACAGTGCGCAGAATTGGCGCAATCGAAAGTCCCTTTGATTGTATATATCTCGTGCAATCCTGCGACATTTGCGCGTGATGCGAAAGCGCTTATTGAGGGTGGATACAAATTCAAGTCTCTTCAGATCATTGATCAGTTTGTCTGGTCCGCACATTTGGAAATTGTAAGCATCTTCAAAAAATAAGATTTATAAATATTTAAGCGGGTATAAGAAAAGCAACTTGTACTTTTTTAACAAGCCTGCTGCGCCTTCAGAACCTTAACTTACAAATCTGTGGCTGATGCTTCCGGCGCGTTGAACTTACCCAGGTTACCCAATAGTTGCTGCAGGACTGTTACATCTAATCCGCCTGTCGGTGTTTTATCGCCCGATAGAGGTATATCCATTCTATCTTGATCAACATCCATAACAGTACGGACGGCGCCCATTTCATCGAACTGGACAAGGGTAATTCGCTCATCAACCACTTCTGGGGCGAATATACCCTTTTTCTCTGTTTTTTGACCGATGTAAAACCACACATTTTCGTCGAAAGGTGCAACTGTGGTGGGCGAGCCCAGCTTCCTTATGACATCACTGCGTGTGTCTATGCCTTCTTCCACTTGTACAACCTGATAGTCTTTCAGCATATTCCCGCGCGTTTTTTTCACAGGAGCGCATGCAGAAACAAGTAGTATTGACGATGCTCCCAATGCAAGGAAGGCAACTTTTACGGATTTTTTCATATTTTTCTTCATAAGTTTTCTTTACCAGATCAAGGTCGATATGTCATAACAAAGGTACTATATCATTGTAGATACTGAAAGCGAGTCTAATGTTTAAGTGGCTTAAAACAAGAAAAAAAGTGAAATCGGTTGCGTTGCCTTTGTACAAAAAAGCAGTAATGGCATCCCGGCGCCCTGAATTTTTTACGCAGCTGGGTGTGCCGGACACTCTTGACGGGCGTTTCGATCTTATCTGTTTGCATGTTTTCATGGTAGTCGATAAGGCCAACGAAGCAGGAGATGCGCAGCTTGGTCAGGCGGTGTTCGATGTCATGTTTAAGGATGTAGACAGGTCATTGCGTGAGATGGGAATAGGGGATTTGGGTGTCCCAAAACATATAAAGAAAATGATGAAGGCTTTTAATGGCCGCGCCCATGCTTACAAAGAAGCTCTAACCGGAGACACAAAAAATCTGGAAGATGTTGTGAAGAATAATATTTACGGCACGGTGCCAAATATCGATGCGGCAACGATTAAGGAGATGAGTCGATATATAAGGGGCAATTACGAAAGCGTTCAGGAACAAGAAGACGGGGCTTTTCTAAAGGGGAACATTTATTTTCTGGACATTGAGACTTCTGGAGAAATGAAGAATGCCTCCTAATAAACTACGAAAGAATAAAAATATCCCCTTATCCCACCCCTTTGATACGAACGAAATGGGGGCGCAGAAGCATGTAGTATTGCGCCCTGAGCGGGATGAGCTTGATAAGCTGGCTAAGTTTTTGGATGTTAAGGAGATAGTCTCCGCAAAAGCTAATTTTCATCTGACCCGTGCCAATGGGGGTAATATTGTAAAAGTGGAAGGCAAAGTTCAGGCGGAAATACTTCAGGAATGCGTCGTTACATTGCAAGAACTTAAAAATACTATCAATGAGGATTTTGATGCCTATTATACGGATTACTCACAAGCCGTACCTTTTTCAGCAGCTAAAAAATCCCTGTTCAGTAAATACGGCATGAGTGACGTTCCCGTACTGGATGAAGAAGAGGATCCGGAGCCTATGAAAAACGGAGTTATCGATTTGGGTGAAGTTATGCTCCAATTCTTATCCCTTGGCATAGATCCTTATCCCCATGCCCCAAATGCGGATGAATATTTAAAGAAACATGGCATTCAAAGCGCCGATACGATGCAGGAGGAAAACTCCCAAAAGGCTGATAAGGGCCGCAAAAATCCTTTTGAAGCGCTGAGAGCCTTAAAAAAGGATGCTGATAACGAAGAATGAGGTTTTTTTCTTGCAAATATGGGAAAACTCCGTTAACACTCACCACTCGAATTAGATTTATTAAACTATATAGGTACTGATATGGCTGTTCCAAAGAGAAAAACCACACCATCAAGACGTAACAAGCGCCGTTCACATGATTCACTTAACACTGTAAACTGGGTTGAAGACTCAAATACAGGTGAGCCAAAGCGCCGTCACCATATCGATATGAAAACCGGTATGTATAAAGGTAAACAGGTTCTGGATATTCAGGACTAAGGCTTCCTAAATTTTTATATTCTATAAAAGGACAACTCCGCTTTGGGTGGTTTGTCCTTTTTTATTGTCCGGATGTGGGAAGATTTATGATAAGGAATTGATTTTCCCTGTACAAACCATATAGATTTACGTGTAATCAAACTGTAAAGAAATCACACCTGTATGACAAAAAAAGTAAAAATAGCAATTGATGCAATGGGCGGAGATCACGGTGTAGATGCCACCATTCCCGGAGCTGCAAAAGCGCTTGATAAAGACGGTGATCTTCATTTTCTCTTTTATGGCGATGAAGCTAAAATCAGGCCCGTATTAAGTAAATATCCGAAATTAAAAGCTTCCTCAGAAACGATTCATACAGATCATGCTGTCAGGGGAGACGAGAAGCCGGCAGCGGCGTTGCGCACAGGCCGCCAGTCCAGTATGCGACTTGCAATTAACAGCGTGTCCAATAACGAAGCCGATTGTATCGTCTCATCCGGTAATACAGGCGCTTTGATGGCCATGGCGAAAATGGTATTGAAGACCTTACCAAATATCAGGCGCCCTGCGATCGCCAGTGTCCTGCCCAGCAAGACAGGACGCACCGTTATGCTTGATTTGGGTGCCAATCTATCCTGTGATTCCGAAGTTCTTATTCAGTTTGCCCTCATGGGTGCAGTTTATGCACGTATCAGTGAAAATAAGAAAAACCCCTCTGTGGGTCTGTTAAATGTCGGTTCTGAAGACATGAAGGGCCATGAGGAGTTGCGCGCGGCGCATGGTGTTTTGTCCCGTGTCCAGTTTCCCGGTTCTTTTAAAGGCTTTGTAGAAGGGAATGACATCCCTATGGGCACAGTTGATGTGGTCGTAACTGACGGGTTCACAGGAAATATTGCACTCAAAACCGCGGAAGGTGTCGGTAAGCTGACGGAGTTTTACCTTAAAGAAACATTTAAATCTTCACTTCTTGCGACTTTGGGCGGTGTTCTGGCTATGCCGGCTTTGAAAAAAATGAAACAAAAAGTCGATCCTCGTTTTTATAATGGCGGCATGTTTTTGGGGCTTGATGGGGTTTGCCTAAAAAGTCACGGCAGTAGTGATGATGTCGGATTTTGTAGCGCTATAATCGTTGCAGCCAACCTCATTCGAAACGACTTTAACAGCCGTATCAGCGAGGAAATTGATAAACTGATGAATCAGGAAAGCTTTTTCACCCACGAACTGGTGCAGGAATAAGTCTATGTTGCGCTCTGTAATAAAAGGCACAGGTTCTGCCCTCCCTAAAAACTGCGTCACGAATAAAGACCTCGAAAAAAAGGTCGATACCAGTGATGAATGGATTGTACAGCGCACGGGTATTAAACAGCGTTATATCTGCGGTGAGGAGGAAAGTACCCTCACTTTATCAGTGGATGCGTCTCGTAAAGCTTTGGAGGCTGCAAATTGTAACCCTTCAGATATTGATGGAATTATCGTTGCGACAACAACACCCGATAATACCTTTCCCTCCGTTGCTGTGCAGGTTCAGGCCGCATTAGATGTTCCGGAATGCATGGCGTTTGATGTCCAGGCGGTATGTAGTGGTTTCGTTTATGCGTTATCGGTGGCGGATAAAATCCTGAAATCCGGATCACATAAGCGCATGTTGGTGATTGGTGCCGAAACCATGTCACGCATTCTGGATTGGAATGACAGAACGACCTGTGTTCTTTTCGGTGATGGGGCAGGGGCCGTGGTTCTGGAAGCATCAGAAGAGAGTGGAGATAAGGATCGCGGCGTTATATCAACTCATCTTCATGCTGACGGGCGCCTGAAGAATATACTCTATACTGATGGTGGAGCCGGTACGACTTCTGAAAGCGGTTATATTAAAATGCAGGGGCGTGATGTCTTTAAACATGCGGTTACAAACATGCATGATGTTGTTGCTGAAACGCTTCAGCACAATAAAATCGATCCTTCAGAAATTGATTGGTTGGTACCGCATCAGGCCAATATACGTATTATTACTGCGACTGCGGATAAGTTGGGTATGAGTATGGACAAGGTTGTTCTTACGGTTGCCCAGCATGGTAATACGTCTGCGGCCTCAATCCCCCTTGCTCTGGATTATGCTGTGAGAAGAGGGGACATTAAACAAGGCGACCTGCTCTTGCTTGAGGCGCTAGGTGCCGGACTAACTTGGGGGGCGGCTCTTATCCGTTTTTAATTTAAGCCAGATTTGTTGCCCCTGTATTAGGACCCAGTACATCATTTTCGGCAACGCGTTGAGGATTATCAGCTGTAGGTGATTGCGGTGCTTCCTGCTCTCTCATACTTTCTGGCACGGACGGGGCTGATTGATGTTGAACAGCAGGGTTATTTTCAAATACTGATTTTACGCCTTCGCCGATTGATCCGGGACTGGCTAGCAAGTCTCCCTGATCCATGTAATGAGCCTGACCTTCGGTATCCACGTAAACCTTACCCATAGACATGCCCGCTTGATCCGTAAATAAAACATGAGTGCCTTCCCCAAGCGCAAAGCCGTTTGCGTCAATTTCTTCACCAGGTGAAACATGAAGGATAGACATTGAGTGCCCAAGACCGGTATGAGCTTGAGTAATAGCATCTTGATCAGGCACAGGGCCGGTAGCAGGAAAATCTCCGCTCGCGGCACTAGTATCAGCTTCAGGGGCTGATTGCTCAGCTTGTGCTGCTTCTCTCTGCGCTCTGATTTCTTCTAACTCTCCTTGAACGCGAGCCTCTTCTCCTTCCATGGCAGCTTTATTATCGGCTATAATTTGGCTCGCATCATGCAGTTCTTCACCGTGTTGAAGGCGGTCCTGGTTGTAAGACATCCATTGTTTAGCTTCATAATCAATCTGTTCTTTAAAGTCGGTGTTTTGTGGCAGGTTTAAGTCGCCCTCGCTATAGAAAGCACTATATTCATCCCCTGTATCAACCGAATACCCGACAAGGTTGCCCTCAGCATCACGCCAAGCTGTATGGCGACCTGGTTGCATTGCGTAGTCACCAATTTCGGCGCCGCGCACCATATCAAATGTTTCCGCTGTGTAGCCTTGTGATTGCTGGTAGGCTGCAAAATCATCTAAAGAATATCCTAATTGCGGGTCGCGAGCATTGTATCCAAAACTGCTGTAACCTGTTTCGAAATGATGTTCGTGGGGCCCATTAGGTGTAACAACAATTGGCTGAGTAGGGTCTATATCAACCATTGTTCGGTTTTCAATGCGCTGTCCTGCACCAACGTCAACTACGCCGAGATTTGTTCCTTCCTCAAGGTTAAATCTTGCCTGCACACCCTCCATAAGACGGCTCGCGCCACCCGTCATGTTTTCAAGGTCCATATTAAGACTGTTATATTCAGGTTTGGCGAGGTCCTCCGCATCCATATAATAAGCCTGCCCATCGCTTGTTGCAGAGCTCGTATAGCTTAAAAATCCTACGACTTCGCCGGCTTCATCTGTAAAAACCGTGTGTGTGCCTCTTTGGGCTGGATCTGATGCGTTTTCGTCGCTTAGATAGACAGTGTGTGCCCTGTGGCCTGCTGCCATATGCTGGTTTAAAATTGCTGTAGCGCTGTCTACCTGCTGCATACTGGCCCGCAGCTCACTTACTGTTTCAACATCCGGCAAAGGAATAGGATCAGACTGATCTGCAGAAGGGCCGGCTGCGACGTCGACTTCATCAAGGTTAACTTGTGTGACAGCATCTTGAGAAAGTCCATTTACAAAAGCATCAAGCTGCTCATAAGCGCTTTCAGTTGGTGGGTTTGAACCTACAAAATTATTCGTTATCTGATTGGCTGCTGCATATTGCTCGGCATCCAATGGAATTACACCAAACATATTGGGGTTTGCGGAGTTATATGACGTTAGCCATCCCGCACCATCTTCACCGCTATGTAAGGCGAAAAAAAGAAATTCAGAACTGCTGGAGACGGCAACAGTCGCGGCAGGTTCGGGGGGGAGACCCTGTGATGTTGCTGCGGCTTCGAATTTATCCGCATCTGGGCCTAAGTATGCCTGAGCATTATTTTGAATGAAATTGCGGTAATTTGGCATGTTTAACTCTCAATAATAATTATCATTAAATAAATTTTTCTGACCTAAATATAATATGAAAATCTTAACAAAGAATGTAAGCCATCGTCAAAAAAACACTTTAAATGCTTGGACAGAAGTCGTTTTTAACGCACATCCATTGACTTAACTCATTGATTTACTATATCCTTATAAGATACATATTTTTTGAAAGGTCAGACTATTATGAGCAATCGCACCATTACGCGCGCCGATCTTGCCGACGCTCTTTATCACGAACTAGGTTTGTCACGAAATGAATCTTCCGAATTGGTGGATTCTGTTTTTGAAGAAATATCAGAGGCACTTGCAGAAGGTGAAAACGTAAAAATATCATCCTTCGGAAGCTTTACTTTACGCGAAAAGAAAAAGCGCATTGGTCGGAACCCTAAAACAGGTGTTGAAGTACCGATTTCACCAAGAACAGTTTTGGTCTTCAGGGCATCGCATATCCTGAAAGAAAAAATGAATTCCTGACCTGACAGGCTATAGCATTACAGGGAGAGAGTATGTATATGGGAACAAATAAAAACCTGACATCTGAGCAGGATGAACAGGATGATAAAGCACCTGGTGCCTTTCGTACCATTAGTGAAGTTGCTGATGAATTAAAAGTTCAGCAGCATGTGCTACGTTTTTGGGAAACAAAATTTTCGCAAGTTAAACCTTTGAAACGGGGCGGGGGGCGACGCTACTATCGGCCGGAAGACGTGGCTGTGCTCCATAAAGTCCATCACCTGCTTTATAAGGACGGGTTTACCATTAAAGGTGCTCAAAAGCTCATTAAAGGCCTTTCCAAGAATCAGGTTGCTGCCCTTAAAATCAAGGCACCTATTGCGGAGCAATCAAACAATTTGGAACCACAGACGGATACCACGCCGATCGTACAGGAAGTTGTCAAAACTGAAACTATCCACCGCCTTGCGCCCCAACAAAAAGAGATGTTACAAGGCGTAGTCTCTGAACTTTCTGTTCTTAAACAGCAAATAAGTAAACTTTAAATCCTATGTATGATGTTTGTGTCGTAGGTTTGGGTACGCATGGCAGTGCGATCGCCCATAGATGCGCGCATTTGGGTTTGAGCGTTATTGGAATAGATCGTTATCACCCCCCGCATGGGTTAGGCTCGCATAATGGCGATACCCGCATGACCCGGTTAATACAATTCGAGGGTGAGCATTTACTACCTCTTGTCAGGGCTGGAAACTTATGGCGGCAGAGTTTTGAAGATCCTGATATTCCCTTATTTGAAGAGGCTGGTTTTCTAACAATTGCCTGTAAGAACTCCACGCATTTTGACCTGGACAGCCAGGAATTATGGGCAAAACAGCATGATATTCCATATAAGCGTTTTTATGGTTCGAGATTGCAAAAAGCTTTCCCGAAATTTAATTTTAATGATGGGGATGAAGCCTTTTTGGAGCCGGGAGCAGGCTATCTTAAATCATCTTTCTGCATTGAAAGCAATTTGAAACGCGCCCAAGCCTATGGGGCCGAGTGTCTTTATAATACTGAGGTTATATCTATCGAGCCGCACAAAATTTTCTTAAATGAGGGCGGTTCGGTTGAGGCGAAACACATCATTATTTGTGCTGGCGCTTATATTAACCGTTTTTTGCCGAAACGCATTGCAGCGAACATATATGCAAGCAAACAGGCGGTGAGTTGGTTTGAAATCACTGAGGATCCTAAAGAACATAGATTTCCGAAAATATCCCCTTTTGTGTGGGAGCAGGAAAACAAAGATATTTTTTATGGATTTCCGTCTCTTCCTGCGTTTGAAGACGATAAAAATCCTGAAATGAAAATTGGTGTTCATACTGAATATAACCATGTTGACCCAAACGAATGTAATATGCTCCCTAGCCAAAAAGACTTGGATAAAATTTATAAAACACCGTCTCTCATAAAAGGGCTATCAGATAAGCCTCATACAGTAACAACGTGTTTCTACACTATGACCAAAGATCAGGAGTTTATCATTGACCGACTCCCGGATATGGACGATGTCTGGGTCTGTTCGGCGTGTTCCGGGCATGGTTTTAAAATGTCTTTTGGTATTGCTCTTATGTTTGGTGAATTAATCACTGAGGGTGCATCGGATTTACTTTTACCCGAATTTTCTCTAAGCCGGTTTTAATAAGTATAAGGGCAGACCAGATATCTATTTGCTTTCTGAACAGTTTTTCAGTAAAACAAAAACATTGTCGGAGTGTGGCGCAGCTTGGTAGCGCACTTGCATGGGGTGCAAGGGGTCGCTGGTTCGAATCCAGTCACTCCGACCATTATCAAACTTTATGATCCAAAACCTGTTTAACGAAAAGAAATGTCTTCAAAGTGCGGTTGCCGTGGCATCATTCGTGCCGATCATTGCCGGCCTTTCAGGTGTTCTACAGGGAACAGGAATGGTGGAGTTTGCACCTGATGTCTCCTTAAATAGCCACGTTAAATACCTCTCAGGACTTTTGCTGGCGATTGGATTGGCTTTTTTATATTGCATACCAAGTATAGAAACCAAGAAAAGCCTCTTTTCGGCTCTGACCTTTATCGTCGTGATTGGGGGACTGGCACGGCTGCTCGCCTATATCACGGACGGCTCGCCGGAAACGCCGATGTTGTTCGGACTTTGTATGGAGTTGTGCGTTACCCCAATACTTTGTTTTTGGCAGTGGTCGCTTGCTTGTAAATATGGCATGGACCGATAAACGAATTCTGGCGGCCTATCGTTTATGATAGAGACCGCCAGTTCAAAAAAGAAAATCTTGTCTGGGTTAATTCACCTTAAAATGGTGAACCGAGAGAGGGCGCTGACCCCGTATCATTGGCTGCCTTAGGCGGGCATGCCATTTTGTCCCATTCTTTACCGGTTTCATCAACACTTCTGAGGATAACCGGATATCCCCATAATCTGTGCATATGCTTTAAAACCTCGTCCATATCTTTTTTATACAAAGGTCTTTCTTTGTGAATATGGTGTTCTAAAATCAGACTACGATCTGTATTGCGGTTGTATTCTGCAACATCAATATTTGGTAGCAGACCGCCGAAGTTATAGGTAGACGCAAGGCTTTCTATGATTTCTTGATATCCTTTTTTGTTGTGAACAGCAGTTACTTCAACATAGTCTTCCTTTGAGTCATCATGGATAGTCAGTAACTTGTGGTCACGAATAACTTTTGGTGACAAATACTGAAGAATAAATGTTTCATCCTTGAAATTCTCCATGGCCTCTTTCAAAACATTTAACCAGTCCTCACGACCTGCAATGTCGGGGAACCATTCTTTATCTTCTTCTGTCGGGTTTTGACACATGCGTTTCAAGTCATTGAAGATGGCAAATCCTAAAACATAAGGGTTCATAGGGTTAAAATCTGGTTGAAACAACACGCCGCCATTGCTTTGCATGAATTCAAGATACATTCCGTCATCGATAAGGCCTAATTCCTCCATATCGTTCATCAGGGTTATATGCCAGAAACTGGCCCACCCCTCATTCATGACTTTAGTTTGCATCTGCGGGAAGAAGTATTGCGATTTATAAGCAACCATCCGCATAATCTTTCTCTTCCACTCATCAAGATTAGGCGCATTATCGGCCAGATACATAAGAATGTTTTCTTCGCCAATGCGTTGTTTTTTAGGTGTGTTGGAATTGGCCGCTTCACCAAAGTTTTTTGATGCTTTCATGCCTCGGGTAATTATATCATCTGAAGGCTTCATAAACCTTTCGGCTTTTTTCTCTAAAGCCTGTGCTTTGCTGGTTTCATCATTCAAAGCAGGTTTCTGCTTTCGCGGATATCTGTACACAGAATGATATTGTAAAGCATGGCAGGCATCGAAAAGCTTCTCAACCTCTTCGTAACCGTACAAGTCCTCACATTCGCGCGCAAAATCACGCAATTGTTCCAGATGATTAATAATACGTTGTGCTTCTGTGTGTTGTTGAAACATTGTGTTTTTCTTAAAGAAATTATTATGCCCGAAGCTGGCATGTGCAATAACAAGCATCTGCATCAGAGGAGAATTGTTCTCCATGCAGTAAGCAATTGCCGGGTCTGTATTGATAACAATTTCATAGGCCAGTCCACGCTTTCCCTGGCGGTAAAGCTGTTCTTCCATGACGCGTTGTTTTCCAAAAGACCAGTGTTCGTAGCTTACAGGCATGCCGTTACTGGCATAGGCGTCAAGCATTTGGTCAGAAGAGATAACATCAATCTGGTTCTCATAGCAGTCCAGACCGTATTTTTCTTTCGCAATAATTCCAAATGCTGTTTCAACAAGATCAAGCCAGGTCTTAGGGAGGCCCGGAATATCTTTTGAGGCTTCTTTTTTATTAACAGGATAGTCCCATCGTCCAGCCTTATTGGCTTTGATGAAGATTTCCCAACCATCTTCATAGTGGCTCAATAGGTCTTCTAGTGATTTTTTATAGTCTTTTGTTTCTTCAGTCATGGTCAGACTCCGCTGTTCTTATTATTTTATGCCGGGTTTAAAGAGCTGCGCATAGAAGGCGCGCTTACCGCGTTATTATCTCTCTTCTGGAAAAAGTCTTTAAAGACAGGCCAGATATCTTTCCGCTCTTCAATAAGACCCATGAAGAATTTGTCGGAATGTTTGCTGGCCAATGCTTCATAGTCATCCCAAAGTGCTTCGCCCCATCTTTGATTGCCAGGCCAGACAACTTCCGTATAGAAATAAGCCTGTATCTGAGGCATCATTTTCTCGAGCAGTTCTACACATAGCTGTGTATCACCACCCCAGTTTTCACCATCAGAAGCCTGCGCACCATAAATATTCCAGTCAGCAGGGGAGTAACGCGTATCAATAATGTCCTGCATTTTTTCAATTGCTGTTGAAACTTTTGTCCCGCCTGACTTACGGTCATAAAAGAATGTCTGCTCGTCAACTTCTTCAGCAGTTGTTGTGTGCCGGATAAAGGCTACATCAACCTGGCGGTATTTTCTTTTAAGAAAACGGTATAGCAGCATGTAGAAAAGCTTTGCGTTAGCTTTCTTATGCTCGTCCATCGAACCGGACACGTCCATCATACAAACCATTAAAGCCTTTGTAGTAGGTGTTGGCTTTTGTTCATGGTTTCTGTATCTAAGGTCAACTTTATTCCATGTTGGAACAAGGCTTATCTTTTCAGCGGCGTCTTTAACACCTTTGCCTAACTCGTCCAGTTTATCTTTGTCGTCTTCAGATAGGACAGGGCTATAAAGATCATATAACTCACTGTTCTTATTTTGTAGAAGATCAATTCTGTCTGAATATGTCTTGCCCTCAAGGCTCTGCTCATACTTCTTCTCATCACCGTCTTCGTAATCGGGAGCGTATTTAGATAGTATGGAGTATTGTTCAAGTAAGTTGGCCAAAATCTCTTTTTGCAAAGGTTTTTTGATGGCCAGCGTCCTTTGTATCTGAGTACGTTTTGAACGCTTAAGGTCCATTTTATGCGGGGATCCATCAGTAATAAAACCTTTTCTGACAGGTGTTGTTACTTCTGCGTCCTCAGCATTTTTCTTGTCAAGATTGGGAAGTTCAAGGTCTTCAAAAAGAATATTAAGGAATTCTTCTTCGGTCAGGGCGAATGTGAAATCGTCTTCACCATCATCTCCGTCACCGGGCTCACCAGGACCTGTACCTCCGCCTCCACCGCCCTCGGGACGAGGGGCTTTGTCACCAACATTATATTGATCATTACCAGGCAATACCTTGTCGTAAATACCACCTTTACCGTGGTTTATACCAGGTTCGTGAACACCGTCTTTAGGAACAGTAACATCTGTTCCACCTTTACCGATATCTTTTATATCACTGTCATTGATTGATCTATCAATTGCATCACGAATTTGTTTTTTGTTCCGCTTCATAAAGCGGTCACGGCTTGTCGTGAATTTTTTACCAGTTCCTCCCGTGCGCCTGTCGATGACTGTTCCCATTATTGAACCTCTTTTATTTATTATTATTTATTAAATAGAAGGTGTATCCCCCGGATCAGGGGATACGCCTCAAAAGCCCGGTTTTTTAGGGTCTCATTTCGTACAAGGCAACAGCGCGCTTGATCATTGGCATTGTGTAGCCACGTTCTTTCATGTTTTCGATGAACTGGTCTCTTTGCTTGACCATCTTATTGTCATCTTGCGTGCTGTCGAACTTGATAACAGGAAGGATTTCCTTCTGGCTGGCATTGAAGTTCTTACGAATGATGTTTGCTACAGGCTTGTAAGAATCCCATCTGACATCCTCACCCTTGGCTTTGCGTTTCATCACGTAGCGGCTGACTTCATTACGGAAATCTTTAACATTTGAAATTCCCGCAGGTTTTTCGATTTCCTTCAATTTAGCGTCCAGGTCATCCTTGCTCAGAATTTCTCCGGTTAGCCCTTTGTCATTATATTCTTCGCCATCTACCCATGCCTCAGCCATCGCAACATAGCGTTCAAACATATTCTGACACTTATCTTCACTGGCGTTTGTAAATGCCGTAGTAATTTCATCAACTATGAAATCAGCATATTCTGGAAGAAGGTGGCTTTGGATTAGATTTTTGTAATGCTCTTTGTCCGTAGCGCTGTATGTATCGTCGTTATCAATGCGCTCCTCAAGAGTTTTGAAAAGAAGCATCGGATCTGCTGCTAATTCCCCGTCATTGGCATTACGGTTAAAGGTTTCTGTTAGAGCCTTAAACGCAAATCGAACACCAGCACCACTCATCCCTTGCTCAGCAGGAGAGAACTCTTTTAGCTCTTTCATTGTAGGCACAGCGCTTGCAGGTCCATCAGGCATTTTACCATCATAAACTTCGGCACGAATATTCGGGGCCCATTTTGCGACACCTTCTGCGTCGCTCAAACGTGACATAACAGAAAACTTAGCTAGCATTTCGATGGTTTTTGGTGCCATCGGGTAATCTGAATATGTGCTGTCTCTCAACATCTTATTGTATATCTTTGCCTCTTCACTCATACGAAGAGTGTAAGGCACTTTCACAACATTAATTCTGTCAAGAATAGCTTCATTATCCTTGTTTCCGGCAAATTTCTTCCATTCACTTTCGTTGGAGTGCGCAAGAACCAGGCCGTTAAAAGGAATTGAACCCTTCATGTTATTGGAACCTTTATAGCTTCTTGACTGTAGAGCTTCCAGCATTGGGTTTAGAACCTTAAGAGGGGCCTTAAACATCTCAACAAATTCCATGACACCCTGGTTACCGACAGAAAGTCCGCCTGAGTAAAGGTACACATCAGGATCATCGTCATTAAGACCTTCACCC
>NZNU01000032.1 GCA_002695035.1 Micavibrio sp.
AGGTGATAACACAAATCTTGAAGTGACATTGATTGCTCCTATCGCGATGAACGAAGGTCTTCGCTTTGCTATCCGTGAAGGCGGACGCACAGTGGGTGCGGGTGTTGTTTCTAAAATTACAGAGTAATCCACTCTAAAGATATTCGCAAAAAGGCCGCTGGTTTCAGCGGCCTTTTTTTATTTGCATAAAGCAAGCCACTCTGCTAATTAATATTTTACAGAACACAGAAACAAGGGTTTATTTATGGCAATTTTACGTGATTTCGGATCCTCCTGGCAGGACAAAATTAATTATTGCAGGGACATGCAAGCCACTGGACGGAAATTTGTTCTGGTTATGAATGATACGATTAATGATTATTATGCTGTAACAAGCAGTGATTTTTTTGTAGCTTTTGACAATCGTCAGGATTTATTTGAAAGGCTTACTTCTAAGCTGAGTTATCCTGGGCAGTATTCTATTCAAAGCATCGTAGATTTAGGTCAGGACATTGAAAGGCAGTTGAAACGCGAACTGCAAACTGAGTCTACAAAATCATTGGGAAATGACATAAATTCCTATCTGGAAACACGCAGGGACATCACGGATGCCGAGCGCTTGCGCAGCAAATTCTCTTATAAGGCGCGTGCTGCTTTTGGATTAAACCCCGATGAAAAGAACCGTGTTACTGTACTGACAGACCGCTTCCGGAAAAGCAATGAAGGGTATTTTGATACATCCAGCAAAAGCACACTTCCCTATAATGATAAAGCTCTCGCTATCAGCGTGGCCCTTGGCAAGATTGCGCCCGTGTAACTCACGCTACATTGCAGCATAAGAAGATACATCAATATCTTGAACAGATCCCTCATTTTGATTTAAAGTAATTCCAAATAATAAGTAAACAGGGATTAAATAAATGAAACGTCTTTATAATTTGGCCTCAAGATTAAACCAGCATAATCCATTCCGCGGGATCCGCATGAAATGCCTGGATGAAATAGATTTTGATTATTCTCAGCAATCTTCCATAATGGCTCCGCACAACACGCCAGGGAACAAATTGTAATCACATACGTCGTTAGTGACATAAATTTGACAAACAATAATAAAAAGTTTATTGTTTACATAATATAAGGAGGATTTATGGACACAGACGAAATTGTTGCAGAAACGGACGCTTTGAGGGCTCGTTTTACAATTAATAGCCAGGGATCATCTTTGAGAATGGCTGGTATGAATAGCGTTTTCTCACCGGGTACCGTCCCATCGCAAAGCGAGAGAATTATTTTAGCAGAGGCCTGCAAAACCCTCCCTCCCGAACAAGGAGAGAAAGCAATGGCTTTTCTTAAAAAACTGGATATGTAATTGATAAGAGACAAACTCTTTACTTTTTCTGAAAAATGCCTATAACTGCATTGCAAATCACGCTATCTCGACAAAGGATTTGCATTCCATGGCTCTACTTCAGAAAAATTTACGCGAAGGTCTAACTTTTGACGATGTTTTGCTGCTTCCGGCGGCCTCATCCATTCATCCCAATGATGCAAATACAAAGACGCATCTGACCAAAAATATTACTTTGAACATTCCGGTTCTCTCTTCTGCCATGGATACAGTGACAGAAGCTGAAATGGCCATTGCCATGGCACAGCTTGGTGGCTTAGGGATCCTTCACCGCAATATGAGCGTTGAGTTACAGGCCGAAAATGTCAAGAAAGTAAAACGCTTTGAATCCGGCATGGTGCTTGACCCAATAACCATAGGACCCGACAAAACCTTGGCCGATGCCTTGTCCATGATGGAAAAGAACAGTATTTCCGGTATTCCCGTCACAGAAGATAATGGGAAGCTGATCGGTATCTTAACAAACCGCGATGTCCGTTTTGCCGAAGATATGGGTACACCCGTACGCGCACTGATGACATCGGAAAATCTTATAACAGTTACCCGCGATGTTTCCCGCGAAGAGGCCAAGAAACTCCTTCACAAAAACCGCATAGAAAAGCTTCTTATAGTTGATAGCGACTATAAATGTGTCGGCCTTATGACAGTTAAGGACATAGAACGCACACGTCTGTTCCCTAACGCGAGTAAAGACAAAGACGGTCGTTTGCTTGTCGGGGCGGCTGTCGGAACCGGCACAAGTGCTTATGAGCGCGCCGAGGCCATGGTTGATGCGGGTCTGGATGTACTCGTTGTTGATACCGCACACGGTCATTCCCAAAATGTCCTTGAAACGGTAAAGCGCGTACGTGAGTTACCTAATAAGGATCTTCAGATTATCGGAGGCAATATTGCAACTGCTGATGCCGCCAAGGCCTTAATTGATCATGGTGCGGACGCTGTTAAAGTCGGAATTGGGCCCGGCTCTATATGCACCACACGCGTGGTAGCGGGCGTCGGTGTCCCTCAACTAACGGCGATTATGGATGTGGCTTCTGCTTGTCGTGAGGCAGGTGTTCCCGTCATTGCAGACGGCGGTATAAAATATTCAGGTGATATGGCCAAGGCCGTGGCAGCTGGCGCGGATTGTGTCATGTTAGGTTCTGTTCTGGCAGGTACAGATGAAGCCCCTGGCGAGGTTATTCTTTATCAGGGACGCTCTTATAAAACCTATCGCGGTATGGGCTCGGTCGGTGCAATGACGCGCGGCTCGGCAGACAGATATTTCCAGGGCAATGTAAAGGACGTACAAAAGCTCGTTCCTGAGGGTATCGAGGGACGTGTGCCTTATAAAGGCTTTGTCTCCAACGTGATTCATCAGATGGTCGGGGGTTTGCGCGCCTCAATGGGCTATACGGGATGTTCGGATATTGCCGAGATGAAAGAAAAAGCCGAATTCATGAAAATGACCTCGGCCGGGTATAAGGAAAGCCACGTCCATGATGTTACAATCACGGCCGAGGCGCCCAATTACCGTACTGAAAGCTAGATACTGTTCGAAGGACCGTTTGGTGAAAGAGAAGGCGCGAAACCGCCTGAAAACATTGCAATGTTGTCAGGATAAGGTGAAGGTCCTGCGGCAAAGTTCATTATTGTACGGTCAAATATTGGGGTTAGATTGGTCATTTCTTTATAAATCTCCTCTTTCTTGTTTCTTTAACGTAACGTAAAAAGTTAAAGAGAGGGTTAACGCCATTGTCATTTCGACTTTTCGTTATGACTTTCCTAAAACGTCATTTCGACTGGAGCGATAGCGAAATGGAGAAATCTCAACAAAAATTATGAGATATCTCGACTTCGTTTCACTTCGCTCAATATGACGAGTGTGTTATAGCTATTTTTATGACCGAAATTTACAAAGCAACGCAAAAAGAAGCAGATATTTTGGGTGTTCTCCATGTTGAAGGATGGAGAGGTGCTTATGGTGGCATTATTAATCAGGAGTATCTGGACGAACTTAAACCGGGTGAGAAGGCCGATCTTTGGACTGAGTGGCTGGACAACCCGGAAATAAAGGCTGATATCGCCTATATCGATAATCACCCTGTTGGCTTTGTGGCTTATGGGCGCATCCATACACCACCACCCGGGCAATCCGCCATTCGCCCGCTTTATACTGCTGAAATACTTGCCCTTTATATCCTTCCCGATTACTGGCGCAAAGGTGTCGGTACATCCCTGTTAAAGCATGCCGCGCGTGAGCTAAAGCCTATGAAACATACCAGCATGTGTTTATGGGTATTGGACAAAAACAAACGCGCCTGCGGATTCTATGAGGCGATGGGAGCCACGCGCATTGGCAAACATTTTGTCGAGATTGGTGGAACCAAAGCCAAGGAGGTTTGTTATGGATGGAGATACACGCATGATTTAATACAAGACAAATCCCCTTAAATCATGTATAATAATAACTGTAAGAAGGAGTTACGTGATGTCTGAAGAATACAGTGAGCACGGCTTTCCACTCCCGACGCGGGACAGCATGAAAAAAGAATTGCATGACCGTACGGGCAAGGACAAAAAAAGCCAGATACATAAAACACAGGCCAACTCGAAATATCAGGCTCTGGCCGGGGCAGCAATGAGCAGCGACGACAACGCGCGATAGGGGAAACCTTTTAAGCGCGTTTTTTTATGCTCCGAGAGGGAATTATTTTCTCTTTGGGCAGTTTATTCTCGACTGAAATAAGCTGTTTAAGGAGCATCCTATGACTTACTATAATAATTACGGCTACCCTGTGCCTGATGAAAATGAGCTGTTCTTGCCGACACGCAACATAAAATCCAAATGGCATAAACAAAAAACACATGGGCTGTCCATCCGCACACCCATGGAAGATTTGGCCGGCCGCTCCCTTGTCGGTTAATTTGCCAAAGAAACCTTGATTTTTATATGACAGGCGTCTAAATAGACATGGGAAGTCGGCACGGGCGGATGTTTCGCCAATCCGGTCAGGGCCGAAAGGCAGCAGCCGTAACGAATTCTCCGGGTCGTGTCCGGCTTCCTTTTTTCATTTTCTTCAATTGTCCTAATCTGTCATCTCGAGCGTATTCGATATATGCCATATAGTTGCGCATAAAAAACCGCCTGAGACGGCGGTTTTAATTTTAATCTTATCTTTCTTTAAGTCGGTGCAGGATCGTCCTTTTTGCGACTTTCCATGATCTTTTGCTCATGAGCATTTATTAAAACATAGCGAGCATCCGGATGATCCATAATCTGATCATATAATGGCTTTTCCAGATCAAATTCCATTTCTGTCTCGCCGGCATCCATCATTCTTTTTACAAGAATACAGGCATTCGTCAATTCTGCAGCTTCCTGATCCCAGCTTTTATTTCTACATCCCACGCCTAAGGGTCGTGCTTCAGAACGCATCAACCCTCGGTTTAATCTATCATTTAACATATTTACAGTCTGTTGATTGTAATTTTGAAAAGATTCTAAAGCGCGTTCACGTCTATCTTCCAGTGTTTTCAAAACTGCAGTCAAAGGAAATGTCCCTTTTTGCGGTACATTTTGACTAACCTCGTAAAAATCGCGGTTCATTTTAGGCCCCATTGCGCCCATCGCACCCATCATCATTAATAATCTGTCCATAAAAATACCTCTCTCGCTTCAATTATTTTTTATAATATTATTTGTCGTAAACCATACTTTCAGTTACGTCAAGTTGGCTTTCATTCCAAACAGGGATATTTGTTTATCCCTTTCGATTACACCTTGTCTGAGCCTCCAAGCTTTAGTAAAACTAAAGACATGTCTGATTCCGCAGTTGCTGAAAAACAAAAGCCTTACCAGGTTCTGGCACGAAAATACCGTCCGAATAATTTTGATGAATTAATCGGCCAGGACGCGCTTGTACGTACACTTAAAAATGCAATTGAATCCGACCGCATTGCACATGCCTATATGTTGACAGGTATCCGAGGCACGGGAAAAACAACGACTGCCCGTATTATCGCCAAGGCCATCAATTATACAGGCCCCGATGGAAAGGCCGGCCCAACGACTGGCCCGACCGATGATTGTAAGATCTGTCAGGCCATTACCGAGGATCGCCATCCCGATGTCATAGAAATGAATGGTGCCGACCAGCGCGGTATTGATGATATCAGGCAATTAATTGACGGTGTTCGTTACGCTCCGAGTGAGGCGCGTTATAAAATCTATATTATCGATGAAGTGCATATGCTGACCGATCAGGCCTTTAACGCACTTTTAAAAACGCTTGAAGAGCCGCCTGCCCATGTGAAGTTTATCTTTGCAACGACCGAGATACGCAAGGTGCCGGTGACTATCCTGTCACGTTGCCAGCGTTTCGATTTGCGCCGCGTCACCGTTGATGAGTTGGCCGCACATTATAAAAACATATGCGCACAAGAAGGCATTACTGCAGATGACGAAGCCATAAGCATGATTGCACGCGCCGCCGACGGCTCAGTACGAGATGGGCTGAGTATTCTGGATCAGGCCATATCATTAAGTGAAAACGTACTTACTGTTCAAACTGTCAAATCCATGTTGGGTTTGAATGAACGCATGCAGACGCTGGAACTGTTCAAGGCTCTGATGGAAGGCAATACGGCCGATGCATTTGATTTGGCAGCAGGGTTTTACGAGCGTGGGCAAGAACCCGTTGCGCTTGTTAAAGACATGACCGAAATCTGCCACCTGCTCACAAAGATCAAGGCCGTGCCAAAGGCAAGACGAACTGTTGCCCCGAATATGAGTGATGAAGAATTATCAGCGGCGACCGAATTGGCACAATCGCTCACAGTGCCCGTCCTTGGAAAAGCATGGCAAATCCTTTTAAAAGGCACGGGCGAAATTGTCTCCTCGCCACAGCCGCAAGCCGTTTTGGAAATGATCCTTATAAGGCTCTGCTATGCCTCTGATCTTCCCGATCCGGCTGACCTTATCAAAAAATTACGTGGATCCTCTGGCGGACCATCCTCTGTTGCAGGTCAACCCTCGGGAAGCGGACAAAGTAACGGTACAGCTGCGCGTTCCTCCTCATCTGCGCCCGCATCGGTTTCCGTCACGAATGGCCATGGAAACAATACACGCCCCGGGACGGCCACCCAGTCAGCACCATCTGCAAAATCTGAAACCATGGCTGTTGCAAACGGTAATCTGGATAAGCTGGAAGATATAGTTGCTTTGCTTGAGTCCAACGGGGCAATGTTGCTTGCCTCCCAAATTGATCAGTTCGTCCAATTGATTTCCCTGAAACAGGGCCAGATTGAATTTTTACCGGCTGAACATTCACCTTCAGACCTCTCGTCAAACCTTCAAAAGAAATTATATGAACTCACAGGGCGTCGCTGGGCGGTCACAATTGGTCGCGAGAATGCGCAACCTACTCTGCGCAAGCAAAGAGAAAAGCGCGAACAGGAAGAGCTGGACAAAATTATGGCACATCCTTTTGTCAGTGAGGTCATTACAGTTTTTCCGGGAGCGGAAATTATAGACATTAAGGAAAAAACAGAAGAAGAGGAAACGAGCTGATGATGAATATGCAAGGCCTAATGAAAAAAGCGCAGGAAATGCAAAAGAAAATGGAACAGCTTCAAGAAGAGCTTGGAGATGTAGAAGTGACAGGCACGTCCGGTGGCGGCATGGTTACTGTTGTTATGACTTGTAAAGGCATGACAAAATCACTGAAAGTTTCTCCTGAACTGGTTTCCGGTGATGACAAGGAAATGATGGAAGATCTGGTTGTTGCCGCCATGAACGATGCGCGCACAAAAGCGGACGCCAAAATGTCGGAAGAAACACAAAAAGCCATGAAAAATATGGGTATACCTCCCGGGGCTTTGGGTGGAGGTCTTCCCTTTTAAGGCATACACCACGTTTTCATGAATATTAGTGAGAAAAAGGCTTTTAAGGACCGCAGGAGAACTCCAAGCGGGTCAAGGGAATTACGTGTAGTAATCTTCCTTGGCCTGCTCTGTCTGGCTGTTTTCACACCCGAAAATTTACGTGGGATTGTTCACGAAACATTGGCCGAGGCCTATATCGCTGTTTCCACTTTTGTCGCCTTCACACTTTTTCTTTTTTATTCTATTGAGCACTTTCTCAAACTTGATACAAATTACTTACTTGAAAAATACGAACGCTTTCAGGTGCCAATTGCCGCGCTAATGGGGGCATTACCTGGCTGTGGTGGTGCAATTATTGTTATTACACAATATGTTACAGGCAGACTTGGTTTTGGGGCGGTTGTTGCTGTTTTGACCTCAACAATGGGTGATGCAGCCTTCCTGCTTTTGGCACAAGAGCCGGTAACGGCACTAAAGATATATGCCATTTGTTTAACTGTCGGGACGTTGTCCGGATATTTCGTAACATTTATTCACGGCAAAGATTTTCTTAAACATAAGGTCGATACAAAACCGCATTTTCTTCACACTTTTGAGCCCGACCCACATCTCTGGCTCCTGCATACACCCTGGCTTCTTTTTATGATCCCGGGGCTCGCATTGGGTATTGGGAATGCGCTTCAGATTGATACCAATGAATGGTTTGGTACACTGGCCGAATACGACCCGACCACATGGATAGGTATGCTCGGGGCCTTATTATGTGTCGGGATATGGACAACGGCAAAAAATGCGGGGCCTTCCCTGACCAATTTATCCGGGAAGTTAACAGAAACGCATGGGTTCAAAATACATCTTGAGCGGGTTATGATTGACACTAATTTTGTGACAGTCTGGGTCATTGTCGCATTTCTGGCTTACGAGCTGGCCATGCATTTCAGTGGGTTTGACCTTGCGGGGTTTTTTGCAGTCTGGGCACCGCTTACACCATTGATAGCCGTGCTGATCGGTTTTGTACCGGGATGCGGGCCGCAAATCGTTGTTACAACACTTTATCTGACAGGGATAGTGCCATTTTCCGCACAAATCGGTAACGCAATAAGTAATGATGGTGATGCCTTGTTTCCGGCTATTGCCCTTGCGCCAAGAGCAGCTGTATTGGCAACCGCCTATACAGCAGTGCCCGCCTTGATTACAGCATACGGATACTATTTTCTGTTCGAATTATAAATTAAAGGAGTACCCCCATGAAAATCGTGACCTGGAATATTAATTCCGTACGCCTGCGCGCACCTATCGTTTTGGACGTAATAAAGAAATGGTCACCGGATATCGTCTGTTTGCAGGAAACCAAAACACCGGATGAATTTTTTCCCTTTGAGACTTTCCGCGAAGCCGGTTACGAACACATCCATGCGCATGGCATGAAAGGCTATAATGGCGTGGCCATAATATCGAAGCACCCCTTCTCGGATCATCTTGTCCATCACAGATGCGGGCGCGAAGATTGCAGGCATGTTGCCGCCAGCTTTAAAGATTTTGATCTGCATAATCTCTATATTCCGGCAGGTGGAGACGAGCCTGATCCTGTGATAAATGACAAATTCAAACATAAGCTGGATTTTCTGGAAGAAATGACCGGATTTTTTAAAGCAGAGTGCGATCCTAAAAAACCCGCGATTGTTTTAGGTGACTTTAATATTGCCCCTTACGAAAACGATGTCTGGTCACATAAGCAGCTCCTAAAGGTTGTCTCCCACACCCCGCCGGAAACAGAGCGCTTGTCCGATATGCTGGACAGTCTGGATTGGGTGGATACGGCGCGCCATTTTATTGATATGGAAGAAAAGGCTTACACGTGGTGGTCTTACCGAAACCGTGACTGGCGCAAATCCAACCGTGGTCGCAGACTTGACCATATCTGGGTCACACAACCTTTGAAGCCTAAACTGAAAAGCTATAAAACGCTGGAAGAGGCACGCGACTGGGAAAAACCGTCAGACCATATCCCGGTTATGATTGAACTGGATATTTAGCAAATAGCCTTAAGAATTTGAGACAGAACCCCATAAGTCATAATCATCGGCATCAACGATTTTGGCATTTATAATGTCACCCTCTTTAATGCCTTCAATGACGTTACAATACACATTACCGTCAATTTCCGGCGCATCCCCTTGCGAGCGGCAGACAAGTGCGTCACTCTCAATTTCATCAACAATCACAGGTAAGGTCTTTCCGATTTTCTTCTGAAGAATTGCGGCAGAGATTTCCTGCTGCTTTTCCATGAATCTGTGCCAACGCTCTTCCTTCACTTCTTCTGGCACATGGCCTTCGATTGCGTTGGACTGCGCGCCTTCTACCGGTTCATATTTGAAACAGCCCGCCCGCTCGATCTGTGCCTCATCCAGCCAGTCGAGAAGCATTTCAAAATCTTCTTCTGTTTCGCCAGGGAAACCGACAATAAAGGTTGAGCGTATTGTCAGATCAGGGCAGATTTCACGCCATTTCTGGATGCGCCCGGCCGTTTTAACCTGATTTCCCGGGCGGCGCATTTTCTTCAAAACGGAAGGCGATCCGTGCTGAAAAGGAATATCCAGATAGGGCAGGATTTTACCCTCTGCCATGAGAGGTATGATGTCATCCACATGCGGATAAGGGTAAACATAGTGCAGGCGATTCCACGTCCCAAGCTCACCCAGCGCCTCGCACAAATCATAGAATTTGGTCTTACGCTTTTTATTATGCCAGGGATATTCGGCATATTTCAGGTCAACACCATAAGCGCTTGTGTCCTGTGAGATAACAAGCAATTCTTTAACACCCGCATTGACCAGCTTTTCTGCCTCATACATAACATGGTGTATGGGACGCGAGGCCAGATCACCACGCAGGGCCGGAATAATACAAAACGTACAGCGGTTATTACAACCTTCTGATATTTTCAGGTAAGCATAATGGCGCGGTGTTAACTTAAGACCTTCTTCAGGTACCAGATCAACAAAAGGATCATGCACAGGCGGCAAGGCATCATGTACAGCCTCTAAAACCTGTTCATATTGATGTGGACCTGTCACGGCCAAAACTTTTGGGTATTTTTCAGTAATTTGCTCAGGCTCTGCGCCCATACATCCTGTAACGATAACACGGCCGTTTTCATCCAATGCATCACCAATCGCACCCAGAGATTCTTCCTTGGCGGAATCAAGAAAACCGCAAGTATTCACGATAACTATGTCTGCCCCTTCATGTGTATTTGAAAACTGATATCCTTCAGATCTCAAAGCCGTCATAATACGCTCGGAATCCACAAGGGCTTTGGGGCAGCCAAGTGAGACCATACCAACCTTGGGTGCGTCTTTTATCTTTCGCTTAGATGTATTCATATATCCTACTCCTCGTCCTCGGGCTTTAACCGAATTTCTACACGCTGAAAACGTGTGCGCCCCAATTCTCTTTCCAGAGAAATCTGCTGATTGCTCAAATAATCTGACCTGCTGACAGCCTCGACACCACCGTTATTTAGAAGCCTTGCTACAGTCTCGGCCCGCTCTTGTGCCAACTGAGTATTCAGAGTACGTCCCGCACCAGTAGAACTCGCAAAACCTATGACTTCCACCCCGTTTATATCCCAGCGTTGCAATGCCCATAATATATCGGCCAGTTTCTCTGTCTCAGCCGCATTAAGATCCACACTGCCCGTTTCAAAATAAAGATAAGGCAAGGCCCGCACCGCCGGGACGATATGTATGTTCCAGCCATCAAATCTTGTGGAGAGGTTTGCTTCACTCGCACGCAAAGACGAAAGCGTGTTTGCCCGACTATTAGTAGCAAAAACAGAAACAGTCATAGTATCAGGATCAACAAGAATATTTGATATATTAAAAGATATACTTTGCCTGATACGCTGTTCTGTACTTTGCGCTGTATTCATTTCAATCTGTGCAGCATCCAGCGGGACAGAAACAGTGGCCGCAGGCAAAACATTCTGGGCAGCTTCCGCCTGTTTCTGCTGTGCACGGGACAGGATCACCTGGTCAATACTGGACAATACAGCACCACGCGCCTGGTCTTTGAGGCTGTCTGACAATTTCGTGTTCACATCGCGTACAGGTTTATCCGTTACGACCACCGCCTCAAGAAAAACACTATCATCGCTGTCAAACCGGATATTAAATGACGTTATTCTGGAATAGGCATCTTCATAAAGCGTGTTTATCTGGCTACGCGCGGATTTTGTAAAATAGGATTGATAGGCAATATTCATCAGGGAAATGCCCAGAGGTATGGACAAGATAATAAAAACAGCAAATGTAACGACACTCTGCCAGATCGTATAGGATGGCGAATGCTTGTGGCCAAAACCATACCATTTCGCCATAATGGCAAAACTTAACGCGATAGCGAGAAGGTTCGTCATAAACAGGAATGATGCCCCACCAGCCACTGTCCAAGAACTGACAGCAAGCCCGTAACCGACAACAGCCAATGGCGGCATCAGGGCTGTTGCAATGGCCACGCCGACAATTGTTCCGCCACGTTGGTATATTGTGGCATAGGCACCGGCCAGACCGGAGAAAATGGCAACAAGAAGGTCAAATAAATTTGGACGCGTTCTGGCAAGGATTTCCGGTGTTGCATCTGTAATCGGCGATAATTTAACAATCAGATACGAAATCAGGACCGCCAAAACGGTTCCGACGATAATCGCTTCCAGTGACCTCTTCATCTGGCGGAAATCAACATCCGTAAGCGAAAAGCCCAGACCCGCAATAGGCCCCATCAAAGGTGAAATCAGCATCGCTCCTATAATAACGGCAGGCGATGACAGTAAAAGTCCAAGAATTGCGATGCCGCAAGACATTACGACCATAAACGAATATCGGGATTTTAATACGGCGTCATCTGCAACTTGCGTAACTATCTCATCATGATTTATGTGCCTGACAAATTCACGATTACGCCAGATGCGAAAGGCGCGGTATATCGTCTCAAGCGGAGGACGATCGGCCGTTTTTTCAGTCCACTCCTCTTTCCAACCATAATAGGATGTTTTTATATTTCGGATTAGTGTATCGAACATGGGTCGCTTTATACGATATGTCTATGTTCAAAGCCAAGCTTTTTTCAATGCACCTTAGACCAGCTCCCAGAACATCGGGATCACGACCATGGCGATGATAAACATGATGATATTCATGGGCACACCGATTTTCAGGAAATCCGAAAATTTGTAATTCCCCGCTCCATAAACAAAGGTATTGGTCTGATAGCCTATAGGCGTTGCAAAGGATGCACTTCCGGCAAACATCAAGGCGACAAGAAATGGGATAGGTTCCAGACCCAATGTATTGCAAAGAGAGATTACTATGGGGGTTAAAAGGGCCGCAACAGCATTATTGGAGACAAGTTCTGTCAAAACAGATGTTAAAATATATACGGCGGCCAGAATACCAAGCGGGCCGATGTCCTTCACAACGCTTACAACGTTATCGACCAGATACTCGGCCGCACCCGATTTTTCCATGCCCAGTGAAACACCCAGCATTCCAAATATAAGGAATAATATCGGCCACTCCACGACCTTATAAATATCTTTCGGCTCTATACAACGTGTCAACACAATGGATATCGCGCCTATCATGGCAGAGACCTCAATAGGTACAATATTTAAGGCAGCGGCGGCTACAACAGCTGTTAATATCATCAGGGCGAGCGGTGCTTTTCTGCGGCGTATTGGAAACGCCTCGGGCACGGATAAGTTGGTAAGTCCGTTTTCATCGAATAAAAGCTTGAGATCTTCGGCAGGGCCACTCAAAAGAAGGGTATCTCCCATTTGCAGGCTAAAATTCATGAAATCTGTCTGAATGAGCTGGCGGTCGCGGTGGATGCCCATGATATAAACACCGTAATTGCGCCGGAATTGCAATTGTGAAACAGGCATGTCCAGGAGGGTCGAGTTAGGCCCGACAATCCCTTCCACCATTATTGTTTCTTCTTCCGATAAAGGCTCGATATGGTGATATTTACCACCGGAAATTTCAACGCCTTCGCTTTCCTGAAAGCTTAAGACTTCATTTGTGTTGGTCAAAACCATTATGCGATCACCGGCCTTTATATCGATATCTTTCATGGCAAAACGAAAGGATGTTTTGTGCCTGATCAGATCCATAATCTTTGTATCGCCTGCTTTTGCCAGCGGGGATTCTGAGAGCTTCTGACCTATAAGGGGGGAGTCTTTCGTCACGAATAGCTGCGTTACATATTTTTTGTTTTCCTTATCGCTAAGGGCTGTCAGCAGCGACCGCCGCTCGGGCAATAGAAAGGAAGATAGGGCCAACATGATAATAAAACCTATAAAGGCCATGATCGCGCCGGGCGCTGTAATTGTAAAAACATTGAATGAATCAATACCATAATCCTGCGCCATTCCCGAGACAAGCAGGTTGGTGGATGTTCCGATCAATGTCATCGTGCCCCCCAATATGGCGGCATAGGAGAGCGGTATCAGAAGCTTTGAACCCGCAATATCTCGTTCGCGCCCCAGGGCTATCAAGAGCGGCGTTAAAACGACCACAACAGGGGTATTATTCATAAACGCAGACACAATTATGACTATGGGCAAAATTATCAGGAGTACGGATAATTGCGATTTGCCGGTATACCTTGTTGCAATCCGGCCTAGAAGCTCAACGCAACCTGTGCGCTCTAAAGCTGCCGAAATCACAAACATCGCGCCGATTGTCAAAGGTGCTGAGTTCGAGAAAACAGCAAAAGCCTCGTCAAAAGAAACAATTCCACTGATCAGAATAATGCCAAATCCCGTCATGGCAACAATATCGGGGGGAAGCTTTTCAGTTATAAAGGCATAAAAAATGCCAGCTAGAACTGCGAAAACAAATAAAATTTCCAAGGACGGCATGGCGTCTACTCCCTCATAAAAACGCATTACAGCTTAACACTATAGATAACGAACTAGTAAACAAAACAATTCCATACTTGGGTGTGAAAAATTTTTATCTTGCCAATGCAAGGGTTTTTATGTTTTCCTTAAAAGTATCAGTTTTAAGAAAGATGTTTAATTGATGAGATCACAAGCTAAAACACTGACAAATACATGGACGCTTAATCGCGAGATTGCGATTGGGGCGTTTGCCGTGTCTGCCGTGTATGTGATGTGCCAGATTATGCATTCGCCCCTGATGAAGGGCCTTTTTTAGCTGATGTAAATTCCTTAGTCAGCTTGAAACCTCAAAAAAGCTGACGAATTTCAAACATCACCAAACTTTCAAATCTCGTATCAGCTCTTTTTTGGATTTAAGCCCAAAAGGATTTTAAAACGCGTTGTTTTTAAAAATTTTGAAAGGAGAAAAAGATGAGCGCGCCATTTGATATAGAAGATTTGGATGATTTAGAAAATTTGGAATCCTTGCAAACTATCCGTTTGAAAATTGACGTTGCGAAAAGCAGTGCCGAGAAAGTCTTGTTCCGCGCTTACACAAAAGACGATGATTCTTATGTGGGGGCCGCCGAGGTAAAAATGCAGGCCAAACCATATGGCAGGGTCGGCGCGGTGGCTTACGAAATTGTCGATGAACAGCGCGGCAAAGGCTATGCTACCGAATTACTGCGTGCCCTTTTGGCTTATTCTTATAATGATTTGGGCCTGGTCGGGATATATGGTGTTGCGGAAGAGGCAAATCTTGCTGCTCAATATGTTTTGCAAAGAACCGGCTTCGTGTTCAATGACACACTTGTCGATGGTGCTATGCGATTTGAGGCTTGGAATCCGAGATTTCAGACAAGCGCATAATTTTTCTACCTTCTAAAATATGAGGGGGGTTCTTATGAACGCAATACTGGAAGACATACCCGTTCCGATTACAACGCCACGCTTATTGTTGCGCCCTCCAAAAGCAGGGGACGGCGCAGCGATCAGTGAGGCCAAACGGGAAAGTTGGAGCGAATTACAAAAATGGATGCCTTGGGCGAAGGGTGAAATTGACGAAGTCCAGGACGAAATTTTGGCGCGGCAAAACCACGCCAAATTCATCACGCGTGAAGACTTGATGCTTTTGGCTTTCGATAAAAATAATCCGGAAAGGCTTATCGGTTCAACCGGCCTGCACCGCATGGATTGGAATTTACGAATATTTGAAATCGGTTACTGGATACGCTCATCTGAAACAGGGAAAGGCTATGCCAGTGAAATTGCTACGTCTTTAACTCTTTACGCCTTCAATGCTCTAAAGGCGAGCAAAGTCAAAATCAACGCCGCCCAAGGAAATGCTGCCAGCCAGCGTGTCATTGAAAAATGTGGTTTTGTAAAAGAGGCTGTTTTGAAAAAAGACGATACACTCCCCAACGGTCAGGTCGTTGACACCTATTGTTATGCGCGCTTTGATACAAAAGGTTTAAAAGGCATGAGCGTTGCGTGGTAAACAAATTTTCTAATCCTGCATTATTATACGCGTACACGGGCTGTACGAGCCTGATATTTATGCTGCCGGTTATAATTCCCTTTTATAATCATCAGCTGGGTTTAACATTTCAGGATTTCCTGTTTGCCGAGGCCTTTTTTGCCTGTGTGGTTATCGCTATGGAGGTGCCCATCGGCTATATGTCTGACCGATGGTCGCGCAAGTTTACTTTATCTGTTGCCTCATTATTCGGCATGATCGGTTATACCGCAATCATAATAGCAGACGGACTTGTAGGGGTTATGATCGCGCAAGGTATTCTGGGTGTTGCCGTCGCCTGTAATTCAGGCACAATTTCGGCCCTGATGTATGACAGCCTTTTGGAAAATGGAAATCTCAAAACTTATCAAAAGCAGGAAGGTCGCAGACACGGCATAGGACTCTATTGTGTCGGGATAGGCTCGATATGCGGCGGGTTCTTATACGCACTTAACCCGTATGCCCCCTTTTATATTGATATAGCCACCCTTGCTCTGGCAATGGGAATAAGCGTCCTCATCAAAGAACCTGTACGCCATCGTGCCAGCGCAGAAATTCACCCCCTAAAAGACATCTGGGATACCGCAAAATATTGCCTGCATGGTCATAAATTGCTTGCGGCAACCATTTTAATCGGAGTTATTATTTTTGGCGCTACTAAGCAAATGATGTGGGCCCAGCAGCCATTTTTTATGTTGAATGCTATTGATGAGAAATATTTCGGCATGCTTATGGCGATTGGCTTTGTTGCCGGGGGCTTGAGCGGGCAATTCGGCCATATGATTACGGCGCGCCTTTCCTCTTTTCAGGTCTTAGGACTCATGGTCTTGGCCATGTTTGCGGCATGCTGGATCAGCGCGCTTAACATCCCCTATCTTTCCCTTGCCGTTTTATTTACGGGTGCTGTCATTTTCGGCGCGGGCTTTCCCTATTTTTCAGAGCTAATCAGCCGCGAGGTTGAGCAGAAGCGCCGCGCCACCGCCCTGTCTGCCATGGGATTCTTGATCAGCATTGCTTTTATCCCTTTAAGCCTTTTCATCGGTGCGGCAGATGAGTATTTTGATATACGCTATGCCTTGGCTGGCTTAGGCCTATGGGTTTTGTGTGGCGGAAGCCTTGGGCTTTTAGTGTGGAAGAAATATTATAACCGTGGAAACAACACGATTAGGGGCCGGGCGCAACAGGTACACCGTTAAGTGTCTGGCCATCGCTGTCTTTTGACATCCGGTCAAAAACTTTCAGCACAATCGCCTCATTCTTACCCAACTCCATACGCTCCTCAAACAAAGCATAGCAGATATCTTCGTAAGAATATTCCCCGTGCCCTTCATTCTCCAGCATGTCCTGTATGTAGCGTACGCATCGGTCAATCAGCTTATTATTACTTGGCTTCACCCATGACATCCAGTTGCCTTTATAGCGATCGAGTTTGCCCATGAAGAGGGTTGAGTGCATATTCATTGTCATCTTTACAAAAAGCTGCTGGCATACGGGATGAAGAGTGGACACATCCATTTCATGCTTCAAACCATCCAGTTCAAACAACACCTTACCATCATTATCCTGAGAGATATCAAAGAGGTGAAGTTTATCTTGTTGTAATCCTCTATGTGTTGCCGCTTCTGAGAAATCGAATCTTAATAATGTGTCCAGCCCGGCACGCTCTTTCAGGGCATCGGTTTCCAATGTATCCGGTTCACGTCGCAATAGTGTCCAGAAGGCATCCTGACCCTGGCTTGTGTTTTTAATCACAACATAAGTTGAGGACGGGTCGGCATGTTCATCAAAAATATGTTTCAAGGGAGGGTAGGAGAAAGTGGGGTTTCTCTCAGTTACATCTGTAAAAACAATGTTGGCGACGCGTTCATCCAGACGGTAAGAGATATTGTCACCATTGCGGTTGATCTCTGCTTCCTTTTCAATAAAAGGCGCCATAAAAGAAAAATCCGTATTGGCTGTGAAATCCCTGAATTGCTCGATGTCTTTTTGGTTCAGCCCGAATAACGCACCTTCTGCCAGTAATTGCTGCATAGTCGTGGCCTGCAATCTTGTACTGCCAGCCAATGCCATCGGGCCGCTATCCAGACAGATTTTTGTGATGCGCGGATCATCAATTGCGCGCTTGGAGCGTTCAATATTTTCCAGCGTATGGTCAGGATTACAATAGGTCAGATATTGCTGCCTGTC
>NZNU01000033.1 GCA_002695035.1 Micavibrio sp.
AGGTAAGAGCTGACGGATAATATTTTCCATTGTCTGCGCGCCCATGAACAATGTTTCCTTAGTACCGCGTGCATCGAGAAGTCTGGATGTGAAAATATGCCCGCGCTCTGGATCACCGCAAAGCTGTATCTCGTCAATGCCTATAAATTCGAAATTCTGGCTGACCGGCATGGATTCAACAGTACATAAATAATAGCGCGCATGCTCCGGTACTATTTTTTCTTCTCCTGTAATCAGGGCAACCGCGTGTTTTCCTTTTAATTTAACAACTTTATCGTAATTTTCACGCGCCAAAAGGCGCAAAGGAAAACCGATGCACCCGGTAAAATGTCCTAGCATGCGCTCAATTGCCTCGAAAGTCTTCCCCGTATTGGTCGGCCCAAGTAGTGCGGTGATATTCTGATCTTCTTGTGTGTTTCGCATATGGGGTCAGGAGAAGGGTTTCAGTCTTTACATTCGTATATTGAGTTCTAGATATCTTATCATATAGTTCAAATAGAAAGACATTCACCTTATGAAATTTTCTGCACCTTTTTTTTCGGTCTTAGTAGTAGCTCTGCTTATCTTTACCTCTCCCGCTTTTGCACAGCTGACTAGCGCTGATGCATCCCGCTTTAAATCTGTTGTTGACAATTTTCTTGCCAAGCAAAAAGAGCTCGCCTCAAAGCAAGGAGGTTCCCTGCAGACATCAGGCCCTGTTACGGTTACGCCATCGGGCAATTATTTGAAAGCCCGCCTTCCCGGTTTAGTGCTGACAGACGAAAACAGACAAACGATTGATTTTGGTACTGTGATGATGAATTCAAGACCAGCAAATGAGACTGGCATTTGGGACATCACCTTGGCACTCACCGATAACATAAAAATAAGAAATACAGAGGGAAAGCAAACCAATATTAATATGGGAACGCAAAGCTTTTCAGGGAAATGGCAGGAATCCAATAATACTCTTTCCGCCGTTAAAGGGGAGTACGGGAATATAGAGGTTAAACGCGATAACGGTGAAAGCTTGTCTATAGGCAGTCTTGACTTCTCCCATGACTTGCGTCCTGCTGGAAACCAGTCTGTATCAGGCCCCTTTACGTTTTCCATGAATAATGTCAGGGCATCAAACCCTGTCTATGCCCCTTTCTCTCCGGCGCGCATATCTGGTAATGCCAACTTGTCACAAGTGCCTTTGGAGAAGCTTTTAACAGCAATTGCAGAAGGCAATGGAGGTATATTGGAAACTGCATTAGTCAACGCAGGATCCTCCCTGGATCTATCTTCATTCACCCTGTCAGGGCCTGATTTTAACGCCAATCTGGTCGGCACAGCCAGCGCAGATAGAAGTTCACCTTATGGCTATGTCCTGAAATCGCAAGGAAATATATCGGGTTTGGATAGTCTTATTTCGAAAATCAGTGCTATCCGTTTTGAAAATAATCCCGAACAATCCGCCATGCAAAACAAATTGCTAGCAACGCTTGCCATTTTGCAGATAGCTGGCCAAAAAAGTGACAACGGCAACACAAGAAATTATAATATTGAAGTTTCACGTGACGGTAAAATTCTGGCGAATGGAATGGACTTGTCATTGCTTATGAGAATGCAGGGGCGCTAATTCGAGAAATACGCCGCTTAATTCAACAAGTAATTCAAAACAGAATTAAGACGAAGGCGGCCTTGCAACGACGCAAAGATTTTATCTTCACCCATGATGAGATCGCCTTCAGCTATAAGGGTTTCTAGTTTACCCTCATCAAAAAGTGCAGTATCCACACCCTCCCGAAGCCGCAGTCCCATCATTATTTTTTCCTGATGTTGTTCCTCCGATGACAAAATGTCATCTGCTTGCAAACCGTGCCCTTTTTCCCCGACACGCTCCAACCATATATCGGGAGCGCGGTGCATGCGTGTTGCGTGTTTGATACCATTTATACTTACACGCCCATGAGCGCCAGGCCCGATACCGAGATAATCCTGATAACGCCAATACCCCATATTGTGACGGGATTCTTCTCCGCGTTTTGCATAGTTTGAAATTTCGTATGCTTCCAATCCGCTTCCCGACATTATACTCTCGGTAACTTCATAAAGCTCAGCGGACAGATTTTCTTCCGGCATTCTGAACTCGCCCCGCTTTGCACGAGTATAAAACGGCGTTTGCGGCTCAATCGTTAACTGGTAAAGCGAAGAATGGCCATCCATGTATTTAAGGGCTCTACTCAATTCCTCTTCCCACTCTTTAGCGCTTTGCCCCGGGCGGGCATACATCATATCAAAAGAATAGCGATCAAAAGTATTTCGTGCGACCTCTACCGCGGCAAGCGCCTCATTGGCAGAATGCGTACGGCCAAAGAATTTCAGGTCTTTATCATTCAACGCCTGAACGCCTACTGAAACCCTGTTGATACCAGCTTTTTTGAAGTCCTTGAACTTTCCGGCCTCAATCGAAGTGGGATTAGCCTCTAGCGTGATTTCACAATTTCTCTCAATCGGCCAAAGTTTGGATATGTGATTTAGAATTTTGCCAACGGTATCAGTCTTCATCAGTGAAGGTGTTCCACCGCCAAAAAAAACGGATGTGACAGGTCTGCCTTTTGTTAGCTCCGCGAAATGCTCCAGCTCTATCAAATAGCTTTTTGCCCATGCATCATGATTGATATTGTCCGAAACATGAGAATTAAAATCGCAATACGGGCATTTTGACTGACAAAACGGCCAATGAATATAGATTAATAGATTATTCATAACATTCACATATTATACAGAAACAGCTTATAGATTAGAGGGATTTATATGTCTTCACAGGATAATTTACAACAGGCAGAACAAAAGCTTTTCGGCAATATCGACTATTGGGAGCGCCATGACTGTTATCAATGGGCGAAACATCTCAACCAAGTCTTACAAGACAACCATTTGAGATCCGAGTTACGCATCATTGAGGATAGTGATGATAAAATTGTAGCGGAAATATCCCTCCGAGAAAGGGCCTTCTCTTCTTCGCCCCCAGATACGGAAAATAAAGGTGCTATTCGTATCATGTTTGATGGTCGTAATGAAGAAAATCAAAACGAGGCTTCGGCGTTGAAATACGGGCATGTTGAAATAGAATCTCTAGAAAGTTCAGACAATGCGCAATCAGGTCATTTCCTGGGCCAGTATCATTTTAAAGAAGGGGCATTCTTAAGTACTCACAGCCCGCGTGATGATTACTCTGATGAAACACCGGAAAATTATGAGGGTTCCAGCACTATTGAAAAAGACATCGCTCGAGCATCATTAATTGCTTTTAACGATCAACTGTCGCAAAAGGCCCGTGACAATCTTAGAGCTACTCTTGATAAAGATATTTCAAACACAAACCGCAGATATGGTGTCAGTGCCAGAGAGCATTTCGTGCAAAGTACTCTTGTCTTAAACAGGACCCCTGCCGACACCCTATTAGAGAGAGATACAAACAGTGCTCCCAAAGCAGAAATTGATTTACCTAACCATCCCTGAGAAAATCTAGGAATTTTAGCAAGGCCTTGCCACGATGTGACATCGCCTGCTTTTCATGGCGTTCCATCTCGGCGAAAGTACGGCGTTCACCTTCCGGCACGAAAATGGGATCATACCCGAACCCTTTTTCACCGCTTGGTGGCCATATCAGGTTTCCATCAACCTGCCCTTCGAAAATATGCTCTGCCCCTTTCTCGTCGATATAAGCCAGCACAGTTTTAAAATGTGCAGAGCGGTCAGGCATGCCTGCCAGCTTGGTATCCAGAAAATTCATTGCCGTTTCGAAATTTTTTTCGGGTCCCGCCCAGCGTGCTGAATAAACACCTGGCGCGCCGTTTAATGCATTGACACACAGGCCACTATCATCTGCGAGCGCAGGGTAACCTGTCTCTTTATATGCTGCGCGCGCTTTGATAAGTGCGTTGCCTTCGAAACTGTCTTCGGTTTCTTCCGGCTCAGAAAGCTTCATATCCGAAGCCGATACGACTTTATCGCATACATCTTTCAACAATTCGGAAAGCTCTTCGACCTTACCCTTGTTGTGAGTGGCCATCACTAAGGTCTTCAACCTTTTGACCATAAATCTCTCCTTCTAATTCAGTACGGAGTTTAGGGAGATGCTCAGGATAGTTTTCCTGAATAAATGTAATCATCTTTTCTCTTACAAAACATCTTAAATCCCATGCCGTGGGTGAATCGACCGCACTGACAAGAATGCGAATATGCATAGTTTTTTCAGATGCATCAATAACTTGAACGACTTTTACATCTTCGGACCAAAGGTCGGTTTGCTCAAGTATTTTATCAAGTTCTTCGCGCAATGGCTCTACAGGCATTGAATAGTCAAGGTAAAGTGATACTGTACCGATGATTGAGGCCGTACGCCGCGTCCAGTTCTGAAAAGGATTATCGACGAAATAGCTAATTGGCAAAACCAGTCTGCGCCAATCCCAAATCTTAACCACAACATAGGTCAGATTAATTTCCTCAATCCATCCCCATTCGCCCTCAACAACCACCGCATCGCCTAACCGTATGGGTTGAGTAATTGCAATTTGAAGTCCGGTGAAAAAATTTCCAATCGTTTTCTGTGCAGCCAGACCAATAACAATGGAAGCCATCCCGGCAGACGCCAACAAGGAAACACCTAGCGAGCGTATTTCATCGAAAGTCATAAGTGCCGCGGCCACTGCAATAATAGCTACAATCGCTTTCAACAAGCGTGAGACTACACGTATTTGTGTGTGCACCATTCGGGCGTTCAGATTGTCTTTTATATCAATATTGAACCTTTTTAAAATAAGGTCGCCAAAGGCATTGATGAGATTAAAGACCAGCCAGGCCATAAGAAAGATCAGAACGATGGTATATCCCTGCCCTATGGCCGGATTTTCAACCCATTCTGCCTCAATCTGTTTAACGGCAGTAAACAGCACAGTAACGATAACCAGATATTTCACTGGGTTAAAAAGGTTGCGATAAAATACTTTTAGAAAGTTATCGTTTTCGTCTCTGATTTTTTTCAGGAAAAAGCTGCCGATAACACCAACCAGAATGAGTGCAGCAACAGCCCCACCTAAAATCTTGAGGTTGTCTATCGTCGCATATTGTGCAAGATCAATGTCCATACAAGCCTAACTAATACGAATGGCTGCATTTTGAAGATCTTTTAATTCAGTGCAGCCTTTTTTCGCAAGCGTCAGAAGCTGTAAAAACTCTTCTTCACTGAATGGTTCCATTTCGGCTGTGCCCTGAATTTCAACAATTCCACCCTTTCCCGTCATTACGAAATTGGCATCTGTCTCTGCTGTTGAGTCTTCGGCATAATCCAGATCAAGAACAGGTTTTCCATTATAAATGCCACAAGAGATGGCAGACACACTATCCGTCAAAGGCACCTCGGGCAGAAGGCCAATTTTCACAAGGTGGTCCATCGCCTGATGAAGAGCTACATACGCGCCTGTAATTGAGGCTGTTCTTGTCCCACCATCAGCTTGTATGACATCGCAGTCAAGTCTGACCTGGCGTTCGCCAAGCGCTTCCAGATCAACAACAGAGCGCAATGCGCGCCCAATCAATCTCTGGATTTCCTGCGTGCGTCCGGATTGTTTGCCTCGCGCGGCTTCTCTGTCCATACGGCTGTTGGTAGAACGTGGCAGCATACCATATTCGGCTGTAACCCACCCCATTCCGCTGTTTTTCATCCAGCCCGGAACCCGTTCTTCAACTGTTGCAGTACATAGAACATGCGTATCACCACATTTCACGAAGCATGATCCTTCTGCATGTTTTGAGAAACCGGGTTCGAAAATGATAGGGCGCATCTGGTCAAGATCACGGGAGGAAGGTCGCATGTTTATCTCCATGTTTTTAAGTGGTTCTATGATAGTTATTCAGTTGCGCATCAAAACAATCATCTGAATAATTGTCAATCGGCCTCAGAAAATTTATATTACTCTTTATGTTACCTGATTTAAATGACAGACAGCTCGATATCTTCCGGTTTGTAGTAGACAATTATTTACAAACCGGTTCGGCGGTTGGTTCGCGCACCATTTCTGATGGCGGAAAAGTGTCCTTGTCTCCTGCCTCTATACGTGCAGTGCTTGCCGACCTTGAAAATGAAGGTTTTTTATATGCGCCCCACACCTCCGCAGGCCGCATGCCAACCGATATTGGGCTGCGCTATTATATTGATGGACTTTTGGAGATAGGCAACCTTACAAAGGAAGAACAAAAGAGCCTTGAGGAGGCCTGCAAGCAGGATGAGACGTCTTACCGTGAGCTTTACGAACAGGCAGGAACAGCACTTTACGGACTATCCCAAACGACCAGTCTGGTTGTTGCCCCGACCAAAGACAAACCCTTAAAGCAAATACAGTTTGTGCGGCTTGAGGCCGATAAGGCACTTGTAGTACTGGTTCACCAGGACGGCTCTGTTAGTAACAGATTAATGTCGCTCAGCCCCGACTTGCCGGACTCAGCATTAATGCGCGCATCCAATTTTTTGAATGAACACGTGCGCGGCAAAACCCTTTCGGGCGTAAAAACCTATCTTGCCGCCGAAATTCAAAAACACAAACATTCCATAGACCGCTTAACTCAAAGTCTTATTGACGCGGGGCTGGCGGCTCCTGCGTCCGGCAGCAAATCAGGATTTATAGTCGTCAGAGGGCAATCAACGCTTCTGAATAACCTTGAAAACTCTACGCGCCTTGAAGAAGTCAGCGATTTATTCGCGATGCTGGAGGAACAGGAGACAATATCAAAACTTCTCGACACAACACGCGATGCGGACGGTGTTCAAATTTTTGTGGGCACTGAAAATAAAGTTTTTGCAAGATCGGGCTGGTCAATGATCTTATCGCCTTATAAAAGTAACGATGGAAATATCGTTGGCGCCTTAGGTGTAATCGGTCCGACACGCTTGAATTATGGGCGTATCATCCCTATGGTGGACTATACTGCGCGAATAATGGAAAAATTATTGCGACACAAGTAAACTGAACTGGCTTTGCTGACGTAGATATAAAAGGGTTAGATATAAGGAAACTAAAATGGATAACAACGAGAATAATAACGACATACCCGAAGGCTTTGATGAGCCTACAGGCCCTTTTGCAAATAAAAATAAATCACCTGCGGAAAGCATGGAAGCATATGATTCTTTTGCTGAGGCCGATGCGCAAGCCGCATTCGACCGTGAACAGGAATTAGAAGAGCCAGACAGCGATGCTGATAACGCTCCTGCAGAGCACGACCGCGTTGCTGAGCTTGAGCAGGAAGTTGCAAAGATGAAAGATCAGGCATTGCGCGCATTGGCAGAAGCAGAAAATGCTCGACGTCGTGCGACAAAAGACCGCGAAGATGCCTCACGATTTGCAGTAAGCGGCTTTGCCCGCGACCTGTTGGCTGTATCTGACAATTTGCGTCGCGCACTGGAATCTGTTCCTGAAGATGTTAGCGGAGCATCTGACCAGTTTACAAACCTCTTAGCAGGCGTTGAGGCAACAGAGCGCGAGCTTCTAAAGATTTTTGAAAAACATGGTATTCAGAAAATTGCTCCTATGGATGAAAAGTTCGATCCCAATTTTCATGAGGTTATGTTTGAGGCCCCTATGCCAGATAAAGAGGCCGGCACTGTTATCCAGGTGATGGAGGCAGGCTATATCCTCAATGGTCGGTTAATCCGCCCGGCTCGCGTAGGTGTTGCAAAAGGTGATGCCGCATCCGGCAATACTGTAAATGAAAGCGTTTAAACCCCGCCACTATTTAAATTGACATAATTTTGAATTGCGCTTATTCTCAAACTCTATGGGAACAAGCAAATTAGGCATTTCATCTTCAGCAGCTGTAACAGCAGCCGCCTTCATGCTCGCATCTTCTGCGTCAGCGGCACAGGACAATGATTACCATGATTTTATTAGATCGCTTCCATCCCCTGCGGAATTTATTGAAGATCAGGATATAGAATATTCTTCTGAAACGATGGAGTGGATAGAAGATGTTGGAAATGACGTAAAAGTAATTGAAAGCGGCAGTGAAGATTATGAGCGTTTCTGTGAAATCCGCGCCTCTGTATGCAATTCGGTAGCTCTGTTTCTAACACCTGTGCCAATATATTCATTAGGTCCCTCCCCCGATGATGTTGCGAATGGTGAGGATATTCATTTTATTGTAACACCCAGAAATTCAGATAGCAGCATGTCGCTTTTCTGGAAAGCCTTTGAAGACAGGCCATTTACAACATCCCTTTTTAATAAGGATGTTTTATTCACGATTTCGTTTTTCCACGAACTGCAACATTATAAGGACCGCGTTGAATATGGTAACGCAAATGGTAATCAGTCAAAATTTGAGCGTGAAGTATCAGCGGATCGATTAACATATAATGTACTCACACGTGAATTTGGTTTAGAAACAGCAGAGCTTCTTACTGCCATGCGGGCATTGAAAGCCCCGACAGATGCGCTTCACGATTCAAGCTCTCAACTGGGTTTGAGTGACACAATATCAATTGACTACGATGCCCATAGTAAAGTTCGGTACAGAGTAAACAGTCTTGGAGAAGCGTGCACTTATGGCAGGCGCAATGATGTTTCTTTTTCATCCCTTAATTCATATACACAATTGAAACTTTGTTTTGAGGACATGAGTTTTGTTACAGATGATGAAATGAAAGAAGAAAAAGAAGTCGTTAGACAAAGATATATAAACGCATATAACACTCTCTATCCTGACGAAGGCACATCCTTTACACCTACGGGTTAAAATAAAAAATATTTTTTGTCATCCAGATTTGATTTTTCTGCGTATATAGTTATGTTGAAAGTCAGTGGAAATGCCTATTTTAGGGTTTTCAAGACTTCAAATACGCTTTAAAAGCTGTATATTGATTTGTACTTAACAATTTCAGTATCGTTTTTAAACGGAAGTTATGACGGTGCCCTTATGGGGCTGACATGAATTTGCCAATAGAAAGAGAGTAAAAATGAGTAAAGTAATTGGTATTGACCTCGGAACAACAAACTCCTGCGTAGCAGTAATGGATGGTTCCGAACCACGTGTAATTGAAAATTCAGAAGGTGCACGGACAACCCCGTCCATGATCGCCTTTACGAAAGATGGAGAGCGTTTGGTTGGGCAACCGGCAAAACGCCAGGCCGTAACCAACCCGGAAAATACATTATATGCGGTAAAGCGTTTGATCGGACGCCGCTTTAAGGATGCTGAGACTCAGGATCTTGCCAAAAAGGCACCTTTTAAAATTGTTGAAGGTGACAACGGTGATGCCTGGGTTGAGATTGATGGTGAAACATATGCACCGGCTCAGCTATCTGCCATGATTTTGGGTAAGATGAAGGAAACAGCGGAAAGCTTCCTTGGTTCAGAAGTCACACAGGCAGTTATCACTGTTCCTGCTTACTTCAATGACTCACAGCGTCAGGCGACAAAAGATGCCGGTAAAATTGCCGGGCTTGAAGTTTTGCGTATTATCAACGAGCCAACTGCGGCCGCACTTGCTTATGGTCTGGACAAGAAAAAAACCGGAACAGTTGCAGTGTATGACCTTGGTGGTGGTACTTTTGATGTTTCCATCCTTGAAATTGGTGATGGTGTATTCGAAGTGAAATCGACTAATGGAGATACCTTCCTTGGTGGTGAAGACTTTGATTTGCGCATCATTGATTATCTTGCCGATGAGTTCAAAAAGGAAAACGGTATTGATCTAAGAGATGACAAGCTTGCCTTGCAGCGCTTGAAAGAAGCCGCTGAGAAAGCCAAGATCGAGCTGTCTTCATCAACACAAACAGAGGTGAACCTGCCCTTTATCACAGCAGATTCTTCTGGTCCTAAACATTTGAACATCAAATTGTCACGTGCCAAGCTTGAAGCACTTGTTGATGATCTTGTGCGCCGTACAATCGAACCATGCAAGGCCGCATTAAAAGATGCTGGTATTAAAGCCTCTGAAATTGATGAGGTTGTGCTTGTCGGTGGTATGACACGTATGCCGAAAATCATTGATACTGTTAAAGAATTTTTCGGTAAGGACCCTCATAAAGGTGTGAACCCTGATGAAGTTGTTGCAGATGGTGCAGCAATTCAGGGTGGTGTTTTACAAGGCGATGTAAAGGATGTGCTTCTTCTTGATGTAACACCATTATCACTGGGAATTGAGACCCTTGGTGGCGTGTTCACAAGATTAATCGAACGCAACACAACGATCCCGACCAAGAAAAGCCAGACATTCTCAACAGCAGAAGACAACCAGACGGCTGTAACCATCCGTGTCTTCCAAGGTGAGCGTGAAATGGCAGCAGACAACAAGGTGCTTGGACAGTTTGATCTGGTTGGTATTCCATCAGCACCGCGCGGCGTTCCTCAAATCGAAGTTACCTTCGATATTGATGCCAACGGTATCGTGCAAGTATCTGCCAAGGACAAAGCCACTGGTAAGGAACAGCAAATCCGTATTCAGGCCTCCGGTGGTCTGAGCGATGAAGATATCGAAGGCATGGTTAAAGATGCTGAAGCCAATGCGGATGCCGACAAAAAACGCCGTGAAGCCGTTGAAGTCAAAAATCAGGCTGAAAGCCTTATTCACGCGACTGAAGGCTCATTAAAAGAGTTGGGCGATAATGTTGATGCTGCCGATAAGGAAGCCGCTGAAAAAGCGATGGAGGAATTGCGTTCCACCTTGGAAAGTGATGACAAAGACGCTATACAGGCAAAGCTTGATGTACTTCAGGAAGCCTCAATGAAAATTGGTGAGGCTGCCTACAGAAAAGCACAAGAAGATGCCGCAGCAGAAGGTGCGCCTGACGCTGATGCTGCTGACAGTGCTGATACAAGTGCCAAGTCTGATTCCAAGGAAGATGTAGTCGATGCCGACTTCACTGATTTGTCATTAGATGATGACGATGAGGATGACGCAAAAGGCAAAACAGCCTAATCAAATAAACGATTTTAACCCGCTTTTTGTAAAGCGGGTTAAATCTTTTTCAAAGAAAATTTGAAGAATTATGAGTAAAGATTATTACGACATTTTAGGTGTTGATAAAAAGGCCGGTGCTGATGAGCTGAAAAAAGCTTATAGAAAACTTGCGCTTAAATATCATCCTGACCAGAACAAAGATAACCCCGAAGCTGAAGCCAAGTTTAAGGAATTAAACGAAGCGTATGACATTTTAAAAGACCCTCAGAAAAGAGCCGCATATGACCAATATGGTGATGCTGCGTTTTCCGGGGGAATGGGCGGACCAGGTGGTCCCGGCGGTGGTGCTGGTTTCAACCCCCGTGATTTCTCAGGCTTTGGCTCTGCTTTTTCCGATATATTTGAAGATATGTTTGGTGGCGGCATGGGCGGAGGACGCAGCAACGGCCCCGCGCGGGGTGCCGACATGCAATTCACTATGGAGATATCTTTGGAAGATGCTTTCAAGGGCAAAGACGCTAAAATGAAAGTTCCTTCCATTGAGAAATGTGAAAAATGTAAAGGCACAGGGTCCAAATCTTCTGGTGGAAGTCAAACATGTACGACTTGTGACGGGCGTGGCCGCGTCCGCGCGCAACAAGGTTTCTTTACAGTTGAACGCACCTGCCCGACTTGTCACGGTGAAGGTGAAATTGTGACAGATCCATGTGATGCATGTGGTGGGCAAGGTCGCGTCAGAAAAGAAAAAACATTGCAGGTCAATATTCCTGCAGGGATTGATCAAGGCAGACGTATAAGGCTTGCTGGCGAAGGTGAAGCCGGACATAAAGGCGGCCCAAGCGGCGATCTTTACGTGCTTATCGGTATCAAACCACATAAATTCTTCAAACGTGAAGGATCCGATCTTTATTGCCGCGTTCCAGTGCCTATGACAAAGGCCGCTATGGGAGGGTCTGTTGAAGTTCCAACAATTGAGGGCGCGCGCGCAGGGGTTAAAATTCCAGCCGGTACGCAAACAGGACAACAGTTCCGTTTAAAAGGTAAAGGCATGACAGTCCTCCGCTCGTCCCAGCGCGGTGACATGTATATAGAAATTTTTGTCGAGACACCGAAAAACCTGGATAAAAAGCAAAAAAGTCTCATGACCGAGTTGGATGAAACTTTGGCAAAATCCGGCAAACACTATGATGAAAGCGAAGGGTTCTTCCAAAAAGTCAAAGATTTATGGTCAGACTTAAAGGAGAGTTGATCAAAGCTCCGCACCTTCATCTCGGAGCAGTTTTTCCTTAACATCAACACCCCATGCGTAATTTCCAACCCCTCCATCGGAAGGCAGTACGCGGTGGCATGGTATCAGATACGCCAACGGATTTTTAGACATTGCCTGCCCTATTGACCGTGCGGCGCGGGTGTTACCCGCCTTGGTTGCCAAATCGCGATATGTTAATGTCTCGCTTGGTTGTGTTCTGGCGAGCGCCTGCCATGCACGAAGGTAAAATTCCGTCCCCTTAAGTAATACGGGAATAATATACCCCGTGTCTTCGCCCTTCATCATGGCGTTTATCTGCTCTACATGGTCGTTACTCTTACTTACAGCCTTGCTGATTTTTGCATCTGGGTAGACTTTCTGAATACGCTCAACAGCTTCTGCTTCCTTGCCCTTTTCTATAAACGCCAAATAGCATAATTGTTCTCCATGTAATGCACCTATCATCGTGCCATAGGGCGTTTTGAAAAGGCTTAGTGTCAGGGCAGAGGGCCCGCCTTTTCCTTCGAGAGTTTGCAACGCCATATAAGATAAATTAGATTTCATAGATCTTATTATGCAGGAAACAGCTATGTCTGGACAAGATGAAAGCTGTCTTTTATACAGAAACTGAAATGAAGAAAAACGACGTCCATACTTTTTTTGAAAGGCTTGAAGAAAAAAATCCCGAGCCAGTCGGTGAGTTAAACTATATAAACTCTTTTACACTTCTGGTCGCCGTGGTCCTGTCCGCGCAGGCCACAGATAAAGGTGTAAACAAAGCAACAAAAAGGCTTTTTGAAATCGCCGACACTCCAGAAAAAATGTATGCACTCGGTGAGGATGGTATCCGTGACCATATTAAGACGATTGGCCTTTTTAATGCAAAAGCATCAAATGTTTATAAGCTGTGCCGTCAATTGATAGATGAGCATAACAGCCAAGTTCCTGAAACACGGGAAGAGCTTATAAAACTTCCAGGTGTGGGGCGAAAAACGGCAAATGTTGTTCTTAATATTGCGTTTGGTCAGCCAACAATCGCCGTTGATACCCACATATTCCGGGTTTCCAACAGAACGGGGCTTGCCCGCGGAAAAACAGTTGAGAAGGTTGAAGAAAAACTGGAAAAGGTCATCCCCAATGAATTTCGCCTTCATGCACATCACTGGCTTATATTGCATGGTCGCTATATTTGTAAGGCGCGAACACCCGATTGCGGCAACTGCCCGGTTATCGACTTATGTGCTTTTAAAGATAAAGTTTTATGAGACGTTATCGTCAGCCATAGCAAGCTGCATGGAGCTGGGTGCCTTCTTATCTTTCTCATCGAGAAGACTTTGAAAACACTCGCCTTGTTCGGCGTCGGTCTTCATGGGGATTGCAAAATCGGACATTTTTTCTGCAATGACTGAGTCTCGCGACCTCATCCGAAAATCCTTCAATTGGCTAGTTTCAACGCCTGAATTTCCGCTAGAGGTAAAATAAAAATCGGCAACGCAAATCTGGGAACGGTATTGCTTCACAACGATATTTTCATCTTTCCTTTCAAAAGCGGGCTCAGAAAGTAACCTTGTTACATCAGAGCCTTTAAGACCGAGAAGTGTTTTCGGCTTATACGAAATCTTTGAAATTAGAAAACTGTCAGCGTCACTTATGTTCGGATTGGCAAGCGCTGTCACAATTGAATAATTCGGAGGATACACCAGATTCTGGTTTCTGGCCTGAACATCCTGCAAAGACCCTGTGATGAAATACAGACCGAGAATAAAGACAACCAAGGTCAGCGGTGCAGCAAAGGGTGAGCGTTGCAATTTTGCAATAGACGGGTTTTTTGACATGCGGCGGTTTGCCTGAAGGGCTCTTTTATGTACTCTTCGTTGCGCGCCATCAAGGCCTTTTGCTAAATCACCCATAATTTTAATCATGGATGATTCGGGTAAATATTTTTTTAATTTACTAATGCTGTGCATTATATTTTGCAGAAACACCCGTTTCCGCCTCTTGCTTAAATAAGCCCTTACTTACCGGCAGCTTTTCGTGCTGTTGAAAAATCAGCACCGCCATCTTTTCCGGTAGTTGTTTTTGAATCTTCAGCAGACGTATTAAGAGGTGACAAAGTTCCATCAAGTTTCGCGCCTGCTTCAATTGCCAATTCACCATAAGTGATTGTACCTGTTACAGAGCCTGTGGACTTTACATTCAAGCGCCCACTGATAGTGATGTCGCCTTCAAAACGGCCTGCGATTGTTGCCTGCTCTATTTCCACTGTTCCGTAAAATGTACCGGCAGAAGAAATCTCGAGAACTTTTGCACCTTTCAAGGCTGCTTCCACTGTTCCTTCGACCAAAAGATGGTCACATGACTCTATTTCACCTGACATAGTGATACCTTCACCAATTGTCAGTCGTCTGCCGCCTGTGCTTGTACCTGCTGATGGTGTTGTCCCGGTTGTGCCACTCGCTGCATATGGTGTGGGGTTGTATGTACCGTAAGACGGTGTTGCGGGACGTGGTGTTGTTTCAGGTCTCTGGAAAGGGCTGGAGCTTGAAGGGATACCGACTTTGTTTGTATCTGTTGAGGAAGTCTCTGTTGAAGAGGTTTTAGTGTCTTCTGTATTTGTATCCTGCTCAGGTGTCATGTCGGTTTTGTCCTTTCCGGTAAATGTAGATGTAGAAGATGTTGATGATGTGGTCCCTGACCCGGTCGAAATATTAGTCGCGGTGTCTGGTGATGTAGTTTTCTGGTCAGTCACAGTAGCTTCTGCGCCTGCTTTTTTCTCGGCATCCAGGTCAAATGATGTTTGGTTTGTATTCGCGGCAGATGATTTGGAAGTCGCGGGCGTGTTTTTATCTTCTACGTCCTTGTCGGTTCCGGTATTTTGAGTATCACTCGTTTTAGGCCTATGAAACATACATCCTCACTACATTTAACTCCTGCTGTTAAAAAAACAGCAAAGCCATGACTTAAAATTTTAGTATTGGCGGGCACATTAACACGAGATTTCCCGCCTGCGCAAGCTTTTTAGAAAAGGTCATGCGGCAGAATTCAAATAATTATAGATTTTTTCCGCCAGTTGACGCGATATACCTTCAACCTGCATCAAGTCATCTATCCCGGCCCTTTCCACCGCTTTTGCAGATCCAAAATAATGCAGCAGCTCTTTTTTACGTTTTGCCCCTATTCCGGGCACATCATCCAACCGAGATACGCTGATATCTTTTTTACGTTTCGTCCTGTGTGCGCCTATTGCAAATCTGTGGGCTTCATCCCGGAGTCTTTGAAGATAAAAAAGTACCGGATCATTGACCTCAAGCTGAAAGCTATCCTGCCCTTCCCGATGAAATTGCTCGCGGCCTGCATTCCGGTCAGGTCCTTTTGATATTGCCACGACATTCAATTCATCCTTAAGTTCCAACTCATCCAGAATGGCAAGGACCGAGGATAGCTGTCCTTTTCCACCGTCTATTAACACAAGATCAGGTCTGTTTTGAGCCGCGGCATCCGGATCATCTTCCATTTCCTGTTTTAGGCGGGAGAAACGGCGCTGCATAACTTCTTTCATCATGCCAAAATCATCGGCCTCACCCGCTTGCCTGATATTGAATTTTCGATAAGCGTTTTTTATAAACCCGTCAGGCCCCGCAACAATCATGGCTCCGACCATATTCGTGCCCGAGATGTGAGAATTATCATAGACCTCAATTCTTTCCGGCATATCATCAAGGTCGAAAAGCTCTACAAGAGCCTCGATGCAATCTTCATCATTGCTTGCCTCACTAACCTTACGTTTCAGGGCCTGGACTGCGTTTACCTCAACAAATCCCGTCAGTTTTTTACGTGTACCCCGAACTGGACAGGATATCTCAACTCTTGCATTTCTTTGGGCAGACATAGCCTCAACCAGTAAATCATGTTCTGGCAAAGGTTTATTGACCAGTAAAAGTGCCGGAATAGGTTTGTTCTCGTAGAATTGGATCAGAAAAGCAGACAGAATATTGGCCGGGTCTTCGTCAGGGTCGTGTTTCGGGTAATAGGATTTATTACCGAAATTCTGCCCGCCACGGAAAAAGAAAGTCTGAATGGCACTTCGCCCCTTTTCCATTGCAATTGCATGGACATCGGCATCCCTGATTTCCCCAACATTTATAGTTTGCTTGGACTGGATTGCCGATAAAGCCCGCAATCTGTCTCTGTACTTTGCGGCATTTTCAAAATCCAGGTTTTGGCTGGCCTCTTCCATACGTTTGCGAAAGCGACTTTGTATATTATTACTATCGCCTTCTAGAAAATCCTCAGCCTCCTTAACCTGAAGCGCATATTCCTCGCGGCTGACATAATCCACACAAGGAGCCGTACAGCGTTTTATATGGTATTGAAGACACGGCCTCTTGCGGCTATCGAACATATTATCCGTGCAATTTCTTAGCATAAAAGCCCGTTGGAGTGCCGTGATTGTTCTGTTGACCGCCCCTGCTGAAGCAAATGGCCCATAATACTCGCCTTTAATAGTTTTCGCACCTCTGTGTTTCACAAGACGCGGATAATCATGACTGCCTGTTATGCATATATAGGGAAAGGACTTATCGTCTCTTAAAACAATATTATAGCGGGGTTTAAGTTTTTTGATGAGATTAGACTCAAGCAAGAGTGCTTCCACTTCACTATGAGTATTAATAATCTCCATACTATGCGTTTCTGCAACCATTCTTTGCAAACGAACAGGTAGTTTCGCAATCTGGGTATAACTTAAAACACGTCTTTTCAGCGCGCGAGCCTTCCCGACATATAAAACATCCCCCTTTTCAGACAACATACGATAGACACCAGCTGTCTGCCCCAGTTGCGCGGCTACAGATCGAATGATTTTCTGACCTTTTTCAAGGGATATAGTGTCGTTTTTAACCATAAGCATATAGGTAGTTCAAAAGCCATGCCCGTGCAAGAAGCGGGGAATGGCTTGACAAAAAAAGTTAATTTAGTTTAAACGATGTGATTATTGAGACCGTGCAAGTATTTTATAAACTAAACAGGAAGGCAGATATGAAAGTTCTATCACGTCAGGGAAAAACTCTTTTAAAGACAGATCTGGATGAGATTGGTTATGCGCTGGAAAAAGCCATAATTTCCGGTATCGACCTCTCAGAAGCTGAAGTCATAAATAAGGATCTACGCAACGCAAATCTGGATGGTGCTGTTTTTGATGGTGCGCTTTTCTTAGACGTTGATCTAAGCGGAGCAAATATGTCCGAATGCAGTCTCAAAAACACAGTTTTTATAAGATGTAAGCTTTACGACACATGTTTTGCAGAAAGCAATCTGCAAGACGCTGAATTTAATAATTGTTCTTTTGGTGATACCGATTTTGCCTATACATGCCTGGAAGGTATCAAAGTCAAGACAGACAGATTAAGCTATTTTAATTTCAGTAGTGCGGAAAGTTTTTCAAAAGGTAATTTCACTTGGAGGGGAGAAGAAATTCCGATGGATACCCCCCCGGCAATTTTTCAAAATGCCTCCGAAAGCATGATGGTATTTGACGGGCATATTCTATGCAACGGTAAAATTTTTAAATGCAAGAAAGCACCTTAAGGGCAAAAGAACAGCTTTAAAATACCATGGTAGTTCCGGCTTTACCGCTTACTAAACATTACCTATTACTGTCTTATCATACTTAAGTATTAGGGTGATCATAATTCATCAACATTACGAAGGTCGTCTTCATGCATATATATTTTCGATGCAAAAAAATCTTCGCCATTTATTGCGAGATCAACAGTATACTGGGAAAAAAACCATTGTTTTCCTTATATAAATATCATAAGGAGTATATAATAGATATGCCGTTTACGACGCTTATTTTATCACCTTCTCCGGTGTTAAAACAGGATTTAGTAGCTTATGACCAGCAAGACAAACGTACAGGTGAAAAATCCTACTCAACTTGAGACCTTTTTAAACCTCATTAAAATTTTCAGACGTATCGATAGCGAGTTTCCAATACAGTACATGTTATGTCTTGTGGAAATCGCCAAAACCGAAGGAATATCCCTCACCGAATTGGCAGAGCGCACACAAATGTCATTGTCTACAGTATCAAGAGTCGTGGGCGCTCTATCCAATTACAGATCTAACAACCAGCCTTATAAACTTGTCAGTATGAAGGTTTCAAAAACCGAAAGACGGCGCAAAGAGCTCTCGCTCACTCCCAAAGGTCAAAAGCTGATAAAGGAATTGATCGCTGTTCTTGATAACCCTTTATAAAGGTGGGGAACTTTTGCCTCTTTAAAGCTTTAGTGTGATACTTAAATGCCCTGTCGGCGCATATAAACTACAAAACATCTATGGAGTATAAAAAATGTCTAATGAAGCAGGAAAGAAATCCGGATTAATTATGCTTATAGCCGTGCTTGCGGTTGTGGCTTTCGCAGGTGGGTATTATTACTACCAGCAAAAAGATAAAGAAACATTATTTGATGTGAATGTCGGTGGTGAGAATTTCAGCGCCACAGTCGAGCAGGAATAAATTTTTTAAAATTTACCCCCCCAAAAAAAACAAAAAACAAAAAAGGAATAGAAAATGGCAGATAACTCAGGAAATACAGCAGGACTAACCGCTTTGATTATAGTTCTTCTGGTCGTAGCCTTTGCCGGTGGATATTACTTCTACCAACAAAAGGATAAAGATACGGTAATTGAAATGGATTTAGGCGGTGAAGAATCCAGCCTGGAAATTGATGGGCCAAACGTCGAATAAACCTATCGGTAGTTAATAAAAACCCCGTCTGGAAAAGCAGGCGGGGTTTATTTTATTACAATACATTTTCTAAAAAGCTCAATGTTGCGGCCCAGGATCGTTTATCCGCTTTCTCATTATAAGCAGATCCAGTCGAAGGGTCATTTCCGGCCTCTTTTTCCGTAAAGGAATGCACGGCATTGGCATACTGGCTCAGCATCCAATCAGCATCTGCCGCGTTCATTTCATTAATGAAGCCGTCAACCTCGTTTTGTGGAACATGCGGGTCATCAGCGCCATGATGTATTTGTATCGAGGCCTTTATTATATCTTTTTCGCGAACCGGCTGAGAGGTCGCGAGGTTCCCGTGAAAGCTAACGGCACCGTCAATATCAGAACCACTTCTTGCCATTTGTAAAGCCATGGCACCACCAAAGCAATATCCGATTACCGCCATTTCATCCTGCGATACATTTTCTTGGCTTAAAGCAAATTGACGAGCTGCTGCGAGCCGGCTATCTGCAAGATCAAGGTCATTCTTATACTTGGAAGATTCACTGGATGCCTCCTCCATAGCTTTCGGCCTTACGCCCTGCCCATACATATCTATGGCAAAAGCATTGTAACATTTATCAGCAAGCATGTCGGCGCGGGATTTCTCATATTCGCCGAGGCCTTTCCATTGATGTACAATTAAAACTATAGGTGCATTGCTTTCCTCACATTCTGAAGCAGACCAGTATCCCTCCAGCGTAGTTTCACCATCCATGTAACTCACAGTCTTTCCTTGCGCATGGGCACCAGCAACGCCAAGTGCAATAATCAAACCTGCTATAGCAGTTATCAAGTTAACAAATTTCATAAAATACTCCTTTTACTGACTTATAACTTGCGCTGTTTTTGTGCGCAGGCAAGTTAAGATTGGTGAATGAAAGAGTTTTTGCTACTATATGAGGGTAATAATCGTTCCAAGTGAGGTTAGTTTGAATTTTTGGATTTTTGTATGGGTTGTTCTGGCCGTTATCGTGCTCGGAGTTTTCTTCTGGTCCATGGAGATTTTGTTTCGTCAAAAACGCGCCTGGAAAGCCCTTGCCAATAAATATAACATGCAATATGAGTCCAATGCTCTTTTGCTTTCGCCCGGTGTCAGTGGTCGCATAAAAGGATATCAGGTCGATTTATTTGCCGAGGAACAGCCCGCGGAAGATGTTCGGCGCCGCCAATTCAGGACTGTTATTATGGTTCATATTGAAAACGCTTATCCGTCCTCAGGAATTGCTGGTACACCGCTTTATAAAGAGTTTATAAACAGCATTAACCTTCCCGAAATATATACTCCTGAGCATGAAGGATGGAATGACAGGAATGTCTTACACACTAAGGACAAGCAGGCATTAAAAGAGTTTATGGAAGCATCCCCCGAAAGATGGCCTGCCCTTTCAAAACTTTTGAAAATTAAAAACGCTGATGCTTTTTTCATATTTGACGATAAAGAGGCCTATTTCCGAATGGAAACAGCAGAGCCGCTCGATGATCTTGAGTTTTTAAATAAACGTATCCTCGGTATTATCGCGCAATGTGAAAAACTTGATCCCGGAAAATAAAAAAAAGCCCCTGACAAAATCAGGGGCTTTAATATTATCTCAACTTAGAAAAACTTATTCAGTACCAGTTTCAGTTGTCACTGATGCTGCAGCATCTGTATCCATATGAACTTCGTTTTCCATCGCTGGTGCCATAGGGGCTGCAAGCTTCATTGATGTCACTTTATCAGGCTGCGCAGGTGGCTCGCCACGGTTTAGCTCATCAACATTTTCCATGCCTTCAATCACTTCACCCCAAACTGTGTACTGGTTGTTTAGGAAACTACAATCATCAAAGCAGATGAAGAATTGTGAGTTTGCTGAATTCGGATCATTAGTGCGTGCCATACCAACAACGCCGCGACCGAAATTGGTAGAGTTGAACTCGGCATTCAGGTCAGGAAGCTCAGAACCACCTGTACCTGTTCCGGTTGGGTCACCAGTCTGGGCCATAAAGCCATCAATAACACGGTGGAAAACCACTCCATCATAAAACCCCTGTGATGTCAGAGTTTTAATACGCTCAACATGATTAGGAGCAACATCAGGCATCATGCGAATAACCACAGGGCCTTTCGTTGTTTCCATCATAAGAATGTTCTCAGGATTTGGATATTTGCTATCTACCGCAACCTGGGCAGAAGAAGGTGTGGATGTCATAATAAATATACTCCATAGGGCTAAAAATAATAAACGGCTCATAAAAATTGCCTCCTTTGCAATCGTTTAGATTGCCAAGAAAAACAGGCTTTGCGCCCAGCGTCAAGGGGGAATCAAAAGTGGTCAGCTAAAAAAGCGGCGTGTCAGCCTAATTTACGCACGCGCTCGCATTCAGACTTGATGCACGTGCCGCAGTTGGGCTTCTTTCCACCAGACGCCTTAAGATATGCCTTCTTAACGTCAGCACAACTTTTAGCCTGTGGCATACCTGCTTTATTAAAATCCCTGTCTCTTATTACATTGCAAGAACATATTATCATTATGAGGGTATACTACCCCTAAATGAGAATGATTTTCAATCAAATTCTTATAGAAAGATAAAATGCGCGTGGAAGAATTTTAAAATACCCGTTCAAAGATCTTGTCCAGATTCTTGAGATACGCATTGTAATCAAAAATTTTATCAAGCTCGTCAGATGATAGTTTCTTCGTCACTTCTTCATCTTCGAGAAGGAAAGTTTTAAAGTCGGTCTCCGCATTACACTCCCAGACTTTCATCGCGTTTCTTTGAACAATCCGGTAAGCATTTTCACGTGATATCCCGGCTTGGGTTAATGCAAGCAAGGTTCGCTGTGAGAAAACCAGCCCACCAAGTTTTTCGAGATTGCTTTTCATTGTATCCGGGTAGACAAGCAAATTTTCAATAAGTCCTTTGAGGCGGCCGAGAGCAAAATCGAGAGTAACCGTCGCATCCGGAGCGATCATACGTTCAACGGAGGAGTGCGAAATGTCGCGCTCATGCCATAATGCTACGTTTTCCAGTGCAGGCGTAACGGAAGATCTGACCACACGTGCAAGACCTGTCAGGTTTTCAGACAATATAGGGTTGCGCTTATGGGGCATGGCAGAACTGCCTTTTTGTCCTTTGGAGAAAAATTCCTCTGTTTCACGCACTTCTGAGCGTTGCAGGTGTCGTATTTCAACAGACAGGTTTTCTATTGAGGAGGCAATAACAGCCAATGTAGAAAAATACATGGCATGACGGTCACGCGGTATAACTTGCGTTGAAACGGTTTCAGGACGAAGGCCCAGATTTTCAGCAACATAAGCCTCTACAGATGGGTCGAGGGTTGCATAAGTGCCCACTGCACCGGAAATTGCACAAACCGAAATCTCTTCAACCGCAGCTTCCATACGTTTTTTCGCACGGGCAAATGCCGCATAATGACCTGCAAGTTTCAGCCCGAAAGTCGTAGGCTCGGCATGGATACCGTGCGAACGCCCGATACATAATGTGTTTTTATGTTCAAGCGCCCTTTTCTTCAAAACGTCCAGAATTTTATCCAGATCAGCAACCAGGATTTCGCCGGCTTGTTTTAACTGGACAGCCAAGGCCGTATCAACAACGTCGGATGATGTCATGCCCTGATGGACATAGCGGCTGTCTTCGCCGACATGCTCAGCAACTGATGTCAAAAAAGCAATAACATCATGTTTGACTTCTTTTTCTATCTCGTCAATGCGCTCAACTTCAAAACCGCCTTTTTCACGCAAGTTCTTGGGAACAGACTTAGGTACAAGTTCCAGATCCGCCATTTTCTCAGACGCAAGGGTTTCAATTTCAAGCCAGATTTTGAACTTGTTTTCCGGCTCCCATATAGCCGCCATTTCGGGTCGTGAATAACGTGGTATCATGGAAAATAGACTTAGCTTATTTTCCGCTAAACTTCTACCCCGTAATTAATATTAAACCACAGGCGGTATATAAATCGTCTTATCCCCGTGATCTTCGTAAAGTGAGGTGGAGGACGGTATATCCAGACGTGTTTTTTTGAAATGTGCTTTTAGTTTAAAAGGTATTGTCAGCTTGAAAATATCTTTTTTAATCTGATCCATAAAATCATAACGCACCGACCTTAGATAACGTGAAGCCCTTACTCTCGGGGCACCCTCCTTGCCTTTAAAATCGATGAAGCTGGCTGTCATTGGCAGGTTTTGGGGGTCGGAAAAATCTGCATTCCATCCCTCGTAAAAATCCTGCCTGTATTCACGGGCATTTTTGGTTCTGGCAAATGCGGTGTATCCTCCAAAACTAAAAAGAGTTGCGGGCACTGAAAGTGGTAAAATTGCAAGCGCTGCCAGATTCCATGGGTTTCTTTTGAAATGTTTAAACATCGATTTACCAAAAAACTGATACCCCCCGCCCATTAACTTTAACTTCAACTTTTGGACAAAGCTAAGGCGGTGATATTCAGGATGGGATCGTGGACTTAATGCATATCCGTATTTTTTTTCAAGTCCCACTCCATGATGATTATTGCCGTTCATATCGCTGACATGAAGTTTTGGTATTCCAGTCACTGAGAGATGCCCTTCGGGAAGGCTTGCAATCTCAAATTCATGCGCAGCCCTTTTAAAAATACGTTTGAATTCGCGCTCTTTTTTCATGCTTGCGTTAAGGCTTTGCAAATTACCGTAAGTGTCCCGCCGAAAAGTATCGTACATAATGGACGGGCGACCTGTTTCCTCACAATATCTAAGGTAATCATGCGCCTCTTTTGGTAAAGCCTCTGCTCTGTAAAAACTGACAAGTGATGAATTTATTCTCTCCCTTTGCTGGCGGGCATGTGCCGTTACGCCCGACATGCAATAAGCAAGATATCCTGCGGCAATGATAGGATTCTTAGGGATGGGACTTGGAAAGAGAAAGATTGTCAGATAAACGGGATTGTCTTTTATCGCTTTGTAAAGAGCTCCTCCGCCTTCGCGTCCCTTGCACATAATCTGCAACATACGGATTTGAGCCTTATTTAAAGGCTTTAATTCAAGTTTATCTTTTCCTTCTAAACGCATTATATCTTCCCGAAAAAATAAATCCTATGTAAATTAATAGGAAAACACAAGGAAATTTACTTAAATGAGACCTTCCGACCTGAAACTTGTGTACCCGTTGCGGGAAATAATTATGTGGTCATGAACCGCGATATCGAATGTATCTGCCGCCGCGATAACGGCATTGGTTAGGTCTATATCGGCGCGCGACGGTGAGGGATCTCCACTTGGGTGATTATGCACCATAATCAATGCTGTTGCACCGACCTCCAGCGCCCGTTTCATAATTTCGCGTGGATAGGCAGGAGTATGGTCAACCGTGCCGGACCCTTGCAACTCATCGGCAATCAACTCATTTTTCTTATTGAGGAAAAGCAGGCGGAAATGCTCCCTGCTCTCTTCAGACATTGAGGCTGTGAGGTAATCAATCAGCTTTGACCACGAATTAAGAACAGGTTGCTTCATCACATTCTGGCGTAATACGCGAAGGCCAGCAGCCTGTACGGTTTTGAGCGCGATTGCTGTATTGCGGGAAATGCCTTTGACCTGCTCCAGCTCTTCAGGGCTGGCTCTTAAAACGCCGTTCAAATCTTTAAATTTTGCGATAAGGTCTTTGGCAATTGGCTTAACATCGCGCCTCGGTATAGCAAGAAAGAGAAGCAACTCCAGAAGTTCATAATCAGGCAGTGCGTTGGGTGCGTCTATAAATCTTTCACGCAACCTGTCTCTGTGACCAGAATGATGGGGTTTCTCCGCTGTCATTGAAAGTTACGCGTATGGCGGCTTCGTATAGCCTTTAGGAGACAGCGTAAAGATTTCATAGCCATCATCCGTTACCGCCAGAGAATGTTCAAACTGCGCTGAAAGTGATCTATCTTTCGTTACTGCAGTCCAGCCATCGGCAAGTATCTTGGTCGGCCATTTTCCGGCATTAAGCATAGGCTCAATAGTGAAAAACATTCCCGGCTCCAACACCGTGGTTAGAAGCGGGTCATCATAATGCAGGATGGATGGTGGCGTATGAAACGCGCGGCCTAGCCCA
>NZNU01000034.1 GCA_002695035.1 Micavibrio sp.
TAATCCCAAATTTGTAATTATCTGGCAGGCTTCCAAAGATTGGAGGAAGGGTGGCGATGATGCTTTTCCCCTGAAACTCTTTAATATCGTTTTGTAATGAAAATTCGAGAGCTTTCGCCACGTAATAACAGAATTTTCTATAAGATTCTGAGCTTACAGAATACGATATATTTCGTTTTTTTAAATATCTCTGTGCTGAGGGGTAGACTATTTCATAATTGTTGCACTTGAGTGCACTTATATAATTTTGGTGCTCCAATCGGGCTTCGTTTAACAAATGCTCCACTTCTACGTCAGTGTGCTGAGTGTTTAAGGATTTTAATTTAGCCTTCTCCCATTTGTCTTCCTTTTCCTGAAACCACTCCAAAGCAAGACCAAGGAGGGCAACATCACTAAATTTAGAGAGCTGATCAGCTTCCTTCTGGTTTATTTTTAATATTCTTTTTTGCTCAAAGTCATTTTCGAAAATGAGCATTTGCTTATGATATAGCTTTTTAGCGTGTTCCAGAGTTTCAGTGCCCAAGGATTTTGAAACCGTTTCTGAATTGTACATATCGGAGACGTCTTGTGGTACACGTTTTCGAACATACCAAGTGTTGTTTCGGCGTTTTAATCCAGGGTAATTAGACAAGTCTTCCATCTCCAATGTGTAACATAAATGTGTAACAAATTGGAAAATTTTATTATTTATTATCAGGAAGTTGTTTGGTTTCAAGCCCTTAAATAGGGATTGGTAGCGAGGGAGGGACTTGAACCCCCGACACAAGGATTATGATTCCTCTGCTCTAACCACCTGAGCTACCCCGCCGAACCAAGTATCGAAACGATGTTATGTCCTAAAATGCACCTGCCTGTCAAGTTGAATATAGGTACCTTTTCCGACTTTTTTTGGCTTTTGTAAGAATTGTAACATAAGGCAACAAAGCGTGATTTGTTCTTTACGCGCCCGCAACATATTATAAAAACTGTAACAAACCCCCGCGCACCTTAAGAGGCGCACCCAACAGAAAGCTTAAGATTATGTTGCAGAAAACACTCGCAAAAGAAGTTGCCCTCACAGGTGTAGGTGTGCATAGCGGTGTAGAAACTTTTCTTAAAATTCTCCCGGCGCCGGCCAATAGCGGCATTACATTTGTCCGCACCGATGTAACTGACCGTGAAAACACGATCAAGGGTCTTTATTCCAACGTCAAGGAAACAACGCTTTGTACTGTTATCCGTAATGATGCAGGTGTGTCCGTTGGCACAATCGAACACATCATGGCGGCCCTTCGCGCCTGTGACATTGATAACGCAGTTGTTGAGCTGGACGGGCCGGAAATTCCTATTATGGATGGTTCGAGCCGCCCCTTCATCCGCGCGATTGACTCAGTCGGCACACAGAAACTTGACCAGCCACGCAAAGCCATCAAAATTTTGAAAACTGTCGAATTTAAAGACGGTGACAAGGTGGTTACATTGATGCCGGGGCAGGGATGTTCATTTGATGTCACAATTGACTTTGACAGCAAGGCAATCGGCAAGCAGCGCTCTGTTCTTGATTTAACCTTACAGGACTTTGAGACAGAAGCCTCTGATGCGCGCACCTTCGGCTTTTTACATGAGGTCGAATATCTGCGCTCACAAGGTCTGGCACTTGGCGGATCCTTGGATAATGCGGTTGTGATTGACGGTGACCGTGTGCTGAATTCCAACGGAACACGTTTCGACAATGAATTTTCACGTCACAAATTACTGGATGCTGTTGGTGATATCTATCTTGCAGGACTTCCTATTATTGGTCGTTATGAAAGCTATAAGGCAGGCCACGCCCTGAATAACCAGATTTTGCATACGCTTTTTGCTGATCCCACAGCCTATGAGATTGTTGATTTTGAAACTAAAGAAGCGGCTGATTCTGTAACGCATTTGATTGTTGCCGGGCGCTCGCAATCTGTTTCCAGTTTCGCAGAAGCCTAAGAGCATAAAACCTTCCTGATTTAATGTATTGTTAATCAACGCGGCTAACTTTAAGTAAGGCGTTGATTTAATCTTGCCTGTCTTTAAAATGCAGCGCATGGACAAGTATAAGAATCAGATTACATGAAGCGGTATCTTATGAAGCATTATTTTTTATTATTGAGTGGACTGGCAATTATAACTCTCACGGCGTGTGGCGGGGACAATAAGGACGTTAATGCCCAGCTGGAGCCAGAACAGCCGGCCCAACAGCTTTATAATAAAGCACAAGCTGCCTATGACCGCGAAGAATATGTTGAAGCCGCCCGTTTATTTGATGAGGTGGAACGCCAACACCCTTATTCGCAGCTTGCCGTTCAGTCGCAATTAAATGCCGCATTATCCGCCTATAAAAACCTGCGTTATGATGAGGCGATTATCGGATTTGATCGTTTTGTAGAGTTACATCCGGGTCACGAACAAGTGCCTTACGCCCTCTATATGAAAGGGCTTTGCTATTATGAGCAGATATCTGATGTAAAGCGTGATCAGGAAATGACAAAGCGCGCTTTGGACTCTTTTTCGACTGTTATTTCCCGCTTTCCCGACAGTGCATGGGCACGCGAAGCACAGTACAAACGTGACCTGACATTTGACCATCTGGCTGGTAAAGAGATGGAGATTGGCCGTTATTACCTGACAAGAGGCCATGTTAATGCCGCTATTAACCGTTTTCTTGCCGTTGTGAAAAACTTTGATACCACAACCCACACCCCCGAAGCTTTGCACAGGCTTGTAGAGTCTTATATGACATTGGGTCTTCAGGCGCAGGCCCTTCAGGTGGCTGCTGTCCTTGGTTACAATTATCCGGGGAGTGAATGGTATGAAAGGTCTTATTCTCTACTTAATCCCGAACAGCGCAAAGCCTTGATGGAAGATAGAGGTTGGTTTGACAAAACGGTGGATTCTCTGCTTGGCCCGCAGTAAGAGGAAATTCGCCTGATGCTGCAGAGCCTGCATATCCAAAATGTCGTTTTAATTGAAAATCTCTCCATAGACTTTCAATCGGGATTATGTGCACTCACTGGTGAAACGGGGGCAGGTAAATCAATTCTCTTGGACTCTCTTGGCCTTGCTACCGGGGCGCGTTCTGAGGCCCGGCTCGTTCGAAAAGGTGCGGAACAGGCAATCGTAACTGCCTCATTTTATGTCGCAGAGAGTAAAATTCTGGATGATATTTTCACAGATAATGGTCTTTCCTGGAATGCTGGTGATATTCTTCTTAAAAGGCAGGTAGGGCATGATGGACGCTCGCGCGCATGGATTAATGATCAGCCTGTGAGTATTGGTCTTTTAAAAGAAATTGGTGACATGCTTGTCGAATATCACGGACAGTTTGAGACACATGGATTGCTCAACCCTAAAACCCATGCAGGCCTGCTTGATGATTATGCAGAACTTTCCGATAAGCTCGATAAGCTATCAGAGTTATGGAGGCATTGGCGAGAGGCTGGAAAAAATCTGGCTGACGCACGTGCTAAAGCGGAGGCCGCAAAGGCTGAGGAAGACTATATCCGTGCATGTTGGGAAGAATTGGATAAGTTAGCTCCTCAATCAGGGGAAGAAGAACATCTTGATGAGCAAAGACAAAAGTTGAAAAACAAGGCGTCCATTCTCGAAGCTTTGGACAGTGCCCTTAAGGCCATAGTTTCCGAAGAGGGCGCAGAAACGACAAGTGTGCATGCGGCACGCACATTGGAAAGATTATCCGATAAGCTTGGGGAAAAAGGCGATACAATATTGGCCCAGCTCGATCAAGCTGTCTCATCTATTCGCGAGGCGGCAGGTCAGATAGAAGATCTGGCAGCGGAATTAAGTGAGCCTGGTACTTCTTTGGAAGAGATAGAAGACCGTCTTTACGCGCTTAGGGCTCTGGCTCGTAAACATGACTGTTTAATCGATGACTTGCCACAAAAACAGGAGGAGTTTTTTAATGCGCTCGACATGATAGACAATCAGGATGGCATGTTGTCGAAACTGGAATCTCTCGAAAAAGAAACCAGGGCGGCCTATGAAAGTCTGGCTGATGAAATATCTGTTCTGCGTAAGCAAAAAGGTCAAAAGCTGGATGATTTGGTTATGCAGGAACTCGTACCGCTCAAACTAGAGCGTGCTGTTTTTAAAACATCAGTCGAAAGCCTTGAGGAAAGCGGGTGGGGACCGATGGGTAAGGATGCTATAAGATTTCTGGTTGCGACCAACCCCGGTTCGGAACCCGGGCCTTTGAATAAAATCGCATCTGGCGGGGAAATGGCACGCTTCATGCTGGCCCTTAAAGTTATTCTTGCAGAAGTCGGCACAGCATCGACTTTAGTTTTTGATGAAGTGGATACAGGCATTGGCGGGGCTACTGCTGATGCTGTAGGGCAACGCTTATCCAGGCTTGGACAGTATAAGCAGCTCCTTGTTGTGACACATTCACCGCAGGTCGCAGCAGCAGCCTCCCATCATTGGAAAGTATCAAAGCAGGGTGATGCTGAGATAAAAACTGATATTAGCGTGCTTGAGCATGGTGAAAGGCGTGAAGAAATCGCCCGAATGCTGGCAGGTGCTGAAATTACTGAAGAGGCCCGTGCTGCGGCGGTTAAGCTGCTTGAACGCCGTGAGGCTGCATAATGTCTGAAACTGCTTTGTTCAATATGGATATGGAAGATGCCAAGGCGCGGCATACTAAGCTCGTCAAAGAAATCCGCAAACATGACGCGGCTTATTATCAGGAAGACAACCCCACTGTCAGTGATGCTGAATATGATTCCCTAAGACAGGAACTGGAAAAACTTGAGGCCGAATTTCCTGAATTTGTAACGCCCGACAGCCCAACACAAAATGTGGGCTCGGAGCCGTCAAAGGGATTTCAAAAGGTAACGCATGCGGTGCCCATGCTTTCGCTTTCTAATGTGTTTAGCGAAGAAGACCTTGAAGAGTTTTGCGGGCGCGTTAACCGCTTTTTGGGATACCCGGAAGATAAGAAGCTGGAATATGTTTGCGAGCCTAAAATTGACGGCTTGTCCTGCTCGCTGCGCTATGAGAAAGGGCAGTTGGTGCTCGGTGCTACGCGCGGCGATGGTGCGACCGGCGAGGACATCACACATAATGTGCTTACAATTTCTGATATTCCTCAAAATTTAAAAGGCACCCATATTCCCGAGATTCTTGAAGTGCGCGGTGAAATTTATATTGCACGTCACGACTTCGAACGTCTGAATAAAAGCCAGGTTGCAAATGGTAAGCCACCTTTCGCAAACCCTCGTAATGCAGCGGCGGGAAGCGTGCGTCAACTGGATAGTTCCATTACAAAGGAGCGACCTTTGCGTTTCTTCGGTTACGCTTTGGGTGAATTTTCCGCCCCTCTTGCCGATACGCAACAGGGAATAAGAGCGCGCCTTCAGGAGTTCGGGTTTGAGCAGGCTGAACCATCCACGGTTGCAAAAACGCCTGGGGACATGATGGCCTATTATAAACAGGTGGAAGAGGCACGGCCGGAGCTTTCTTACGATATAGATGGAATTGTTTATAAGATAAATGATATTGAGCTTCAGGAACGGCTTGGTTTTGTCAGCCGCGCCCCCCGCTGGGCAACGGCGCATAAATTTCCGGCTGAAAAGGCAATCACAAAAATAAATGCTATTGATATTCAGGTGGGCAGAACAGGTGCGCTCACTCCCGTAGCACGGCTTGAGCCTGTGACTGTCGGAGGTGTAGTTGTATCGAATGCAACGCTTCATAATCAGGATGAAATTGAACGTAAAAATATACGCGAAGGGGACACAGTTGAAATACAACGGGCAGGGGACGTTATTCCGCAAGTTGTGAGAGTGTTGGAAGAAAAGCGTCCAAAAGACAGCCAACCTTACGACTTTCCTGAGCACTGCCCAATTTGCGACTCTATTGCAATCCGCGAAGAAGGGGAGGCCGTAACGCGTTGCACAGGGGGACTGTATTGTGAGGCTCAGGCGAAAGAGCGTCTCAAACATTTTGTCAGTAAGGGAGCTTTCGATATTGATGGCCTTGGTGCAAAAATCATAGAGCAGTTCTATGAAGAAGGTCTTGTCAAAACGCCAGTAGATATTTTCACGCTTCAGGCAAATGACAAAAAATCGCTTACGCCAATTCGTAAAAAAGAAGGTTGGGGGGATGTCTCAGCCAAAAATCTTTTTGAAGCCATCGATAACAAACGCGAGATTTCATTAAACCGCTTTATATATGCGCTTGGTATTCGCCAGGTTGGTGAAGCCACCGCCAAAAGGCTGGCCGCAACGTATACGAGTTTCCAGGGCTTGAAAGAGGCGATGATAAAAGCGGGGGATGTTGAGGATGAAGCATATGCAGAGCTTTTAAATATCGAGGATATCGGACCTGCTGTTGCAAAAGACCTTACCGGTTTTTTTGCTGAGAACCATAATCTGGATCTTGTAGAGCGTCTTACACAGGAAATAAGAGTAGATAATCACGTACAGGATGTTAAGCAAAACACTCCAGTCAGTGCAAAAACGGTTGTTTTTACAGGCTCTCTTGAAAAAATGACGCGTGCTGAGGCCAAAGCGCGTGCTGAGAGCTTAGGCGCAAAGGTTGCAGGGTCTGTATCAAAGAAAACGGATTATGTTGTGGCTGGCGCGGATGCAGGTTCCAAGCTTGCAAAAGCGAAGGATTTGGGGGTTGATGTCTTAACCGAAGAAGAATGGTTGGCGCTTATTTCATCTTAAGCGCATGATGATCGAAAAAATCGGTCATGCCGGACATGAATTTGTTTCTGATTTCATCTCGCTCAACCGGGATTTCATGCAAAGCGTCTTCAAGTGTCCTCACTTCCATATTGGGTTGCTTTTGTGCAAACTCCTTAATGGCGTGATTATCTACCACCATTTCATTTTCCGCCATAAAGATCAGGGTAGGCGTTTCTACAGTTTCTGACTTTAGCTTTTGGCAGGACCGGAAAGCTTCTTTGGCTGTAATGGCTGACCATGATCCTACTTGCAATTTTGGATTTTCTAAAAAGGCCTGACGCAGATAACTGTGGCGTCGTGCATCACTTGTCAGGCGGTCCATTTGATGTAATTGCTTTTCTTCAGTCCACTTACCGCCAAAAGGAATGTAATCATTATCGGCGCGCTTGATAATTTTGAAAAGTATTTTATCAAGAAAGGCAGGCGCAGAAACGACCTTGCCGTTATATTTTACTGGCGGGATGATATGATATCTAATCAATGGTGCAGAAAATACTGCGGCCTGATAATCTCCTTCATGCTCGGCAAGATAGCGAAGTCCGAGATGACCACCCATTGAATGTCCCATAAGGAGCTGCGGGATATCACCTGAATTCTGAATATGTGACGGGATGACATCTTTTTTAAATTTTAGCAAAGCACTTAAAAGATCGTCATAGGAGGTGTTGTGATGCTTTTGGGGCTCGTCTGGGAGTCCGCGGCCACTTAAACCCTGGCCTGGCCAGTCAAGTGTCGCGCAGGCATACCCCGCAGCATTTAAATCACGCATGGTTTCAAAATATTTTTCCATAGACTCGCCGCGACCATGCAAAAGTGTAACAACAGCTTTGGGAGGGGAGTTGTCCGGCAGAGCAATGCCAAAGCGGACGCCTTCGCCGCTTTTGGTTGCAAAATAATCTTCATGCCAGTTCTCAGGATGCGGGTTTACAACCACGATAAAACTCCTTGCTTATGGATTATGTCTATATAAACATAATCAGCTTATATTGTCCAGTATGCCTTTAAACAAGTTTACCCCGGACTTATCTGGCTGATGTAAAAGGGTTGCATTTTCAGGATGCGGCATCATACCGAGAATGGTTTTTCTTTTGTTGAAAATACCCGCAATATTGTATACCGAGCCGTTAAAGTTAGAAACGTTATCACTTTCACCACTTTCGGAACAATACCGAAAAGCGATCTGGCTATGGTCTTTTAAATCCTGAAGAATGTCATCATTTGCAAAATAGTTTCCATCGCCGTGTGCTACTGGAACACGGAGGACATCATCGGGTTTTAGCTTACCCGTAAAACCATTTTCAGTGTTTTCCGGCCTAATGTAAGTTTGTTTACAAATAAATTTCAGAGATTTGTTTTTTAAAAGTGCTCCGGGGAGAATGCGCGTTTCGACAAGCATCTGAAATCCGTTGCATACGCCAAATATGCGTGTGCCACGCTCAGCCTGTCGAATAACCTCTTTCATAATCGGGGAGTGCGCAGCCATGGCTCCGCATCTTAAATAATCACCATACGAAAAACCGCCGGGGAGAATTAGCAAGTCATAATTTTTTAGTTCTGTTTCCTTATGCCAGATCATACCCGGCCTTTTGCCGGTAATTTCTTCCACAGCATCAGCCATGTCATGCTCTCTGTTTGTGCCTGGAAAAATCAGAATTGCGGTTTTCATGGGTGCTCCTTTTGACAGATAAGTGATTCTTTTATAAAGGGATTCTGGCGAAAAAATAAGAGAAACTTTTCTAAAAAAGAAGAATCAAAAAAAGTTCCACAATTTTTTAAAAAAACTATTGATAATGTTTTTAGTTTATGTCTTACTTCTAATATTCCAAGCGAAAAAACAAAGTGGCTTAAGAAGTTACACGGGTAACCAAAAGAATAAAAATACCGGCGACTTGAACAGGAAAAATAAAAAAAAGCTCCGTAGTTTCGGGGCTTTTTTCTAGTGGAAGACATATAAATCTTTATCCTTCTTCGGAATGAATTTCCTGTTGAGCGCGGGCAAACGCCTCTTCGATCTTACGATCAATGCTGTGCTCCGAAACCTCAACATCAGCATCCCTGAAATCAGCAATAAGTTTTCTTTTTATGTCGTCAAAACCAGGTTCTTGCAGGTTTGCGCTGACAACTTCTTTTGCATATAAGTTGGCGGCATCGCCTTCCATGTCCATCTGATCTGCAGCCCAGAGACCAACTATTTTGCATGTTCTTGCTTCCGCTTTGAACATAAGACTGGCATCGAGCGCGAATTTATTTTCATACGCATCGCGTCTGTCGTCAAAATCTGCCATTACATGATACTCCGTTTTTTGAGGATTGGCTTAGTTAAAAGCTTTCGTGCATTTACTTATTAGGATATAGCATGTTAGATAAATAAAGCCAATATTTGGATACGAAAAAAGCCGTTGTTTTGGAGTGTTAAATGGTAACGAAACGTAAAAAATTATATGAAGGTAAGGCCAAGATAATTTATGAGGGCCCTGAACCCGGCACAGTAGTGCAATACTTCAAGGATGATGCAACGGCCTTTAATGCTCAAAAAAAGGATGAGATATCCGGTAAAGGGGTTTTAACGAACCGCATCTCGGCACATTTAATGACAAAACTGGAAGCCATTGGCATCCCGACCCATTTCCTGAAGTCTTTGAATATGCGCGAACAGCTTGTGCGGCAGGTGGATATCATTCCTCTAGAAGTCGTGGTGCGCAATATTGCGGCCGGGTCACTATGTAAACGCCTTGGTGTCAAAGAAGGAACCTATCTGGCCAAACCGTTGATTGAGTTTTATTACAAGGATGACGCGCTGGGAGATCCTTTGGTTAGTGAAGACCACGTTATAACCTTTGGCTGGGCTGATCCTTACGAGCTGGAAGAAATTGTCGGCATGGCCTGGCGTATTAATGATTACATGAACGGCTTTTTCGGAGGGCTTGGCATTAAGCTGGTTGATTTCAAGCTGGAATTTGGACGGCTTTGGGGCGAGTTTGATGAGCTTTATATTCTTCTTGCTGATGAGATATCCCCTGATAATTGTAGGCTTTGGGATGCAAAATCAGATAAGAAACTGGATAAAGACCGTTTTCGTCAGGATTTAGGTGAAGTTGTAGAGGGCTATCAGGAAATAGCACGTCGCTTAGGGTTAATACCAGAGGGGCTAATAGGGGAAGGCGGCCAGATTAATGAAGCTATCGCCTCGCAGCTGGAGGAGATTGAAAATGATCTTGCGCGCGAGAGAAAATTGAGAAGCGTAAAAAAGACTCCTCCGCAAAAGCCTTGGAAATCCTGATATATAAGAGGAAAGGAAATAAGATGAAAGTTACAGTCAAAATCATGCTTAAAAACGGGGTGCTTGACCCTCAAGGTAAGGCCATTGAACATGCCCTTGATACGCTTGGCTTTGAAGGTGTTGAAAGTGTTAGGCAAGGCAAAATTATCGAACTGGATGTCAGTGATAACACATCACAAAATGATATAGAGAAAATGTGTGAACAGCTTCTTGCCAACCCTGTGATAGAAGATTACGAAATCCAGACAGCCTGATATCGATATATTATAAAAGCAGGGGAGAATTTTTCTTTTTCCCCTTATTTTTTGATCCTGATTTTGCTATGAATTAACCATGCAAAAAACAGCTCTACATCAGTCCCATATAGATGCAGGCGCCAAAATGGGCGAATTTGCCGGTTATGATATGCCGCTTTATTACGAGGCGGGCGTTATGGATGAACATTTGTGGACGCGTGCACATGCCGGGGTTTTTGATGTATCCCATATGGGTCAGATAATGTTAGAGGGCGCGGAAGCAATGGCTCTTCTGCACACCATTACCCCTTCAACCTTTGTGGGTACTCCAGTGGGTATGGCTAAATACACCGTTCTGACGAACAAAGATGGTGGTATTATCGATGATCTGATTGTGACTAAAATTTCTGAGACGAAATTTTTTGCCGTTATAAATGCGGGGTGCAAGGATAAGGATATTGAGTGGATTGAAAGTCAATGTCCTGAGACTGTGACGATGACTGTTTTGAAGGACCGTTCCCTGATAGCTTTGCAGGGGCCTTCGGCGGAAAAAGTTCTCCATGAAACACTCTATCTGGATATTTTAGGGCTGAAATATATGCGTATGGTCCAGATTGATGAACTTTATATTTCAAGGCTTGGGTATACTGGTGAAGACGGGTTTGAAGTTAGCCTGCCTTCAGAACATGCCCCGACATTCTGGGAGAGGCTTAATGAACATGAAGAGGTCAAGCCTATCGGTTTGGCCGCACGTGATTCTCTCAGGCTTGAGATGGGGTACTGCCTGTACGGGCATGATATTGATGAAAAAACTTCTCCTATTGAGGCCGATCTCAGTTGGCTCGTAGGTAAGGACGCAGATGTGTTTCTTGGCTCAAAACGTATTCTGGCAGAAAAAGAGGCCGGATCAGACAGAAAGCGTGTGGGGATAAAAATTCTTGATAAAGGTGTAGCGCGCGAGGGGGCGGTCATTTTAAATGAAAATGACGACCCTATAGGCCAACTGACGAGCGGTGGTTTTTCTCCAACCTTGCAGACCTCAATAGGGCAGGGCTATGTTGAAAGTAATTATAGTTCGCCTGGAAGTCAGGTAAAAGTTGAGGTACGTGGACGCAAACTGGCAGCGGAAATTGTCAAAATGCCATTTATAACCCCGAATGTTAAAACGGCAAAGAAAGCCTAAAATAAAAACGGAGCAAAATGATATGTCAGGCATAAAATACACAAAGGACCATGAATGGGTGATGATGGACGGCGATGTTGCCGTTATTGGTATCACTGATTACGCGAAAGAAGCTCTGGGTGACCTTGTTTATCTGGAACTGCCTGACGAAGGAAAAGAGATAGAAAAAGGCAGGGATTTTGCCGTTGTGGAATCAGTGAAAGCCGCCAGCGAAATTTATGCGCCTGTGTCAGGTGAAATTACAGAAGTTAATGCGCAGTTAGTCGATATGCTGGATGATTTGGGTAGCGACCCGGAAAAAGGCTGGATTGTGAAGATGAACCTGTCGAATAAGTCCGAGCTGGAAATGCTGATGGACGAGGAAGCCTATCAAACCTATATTAAAGACTTATAAGGACAAGGAGTAAATTTATGAACCAATCAGTTAGAAATCCGGCCAAGTTAAAGAAGATAGGGGCACTTATCTTAATTATAGATTTCATTGTTGCTACACTTTTCTTTATTTTTGGACCATCTTTGTTCGGTTTGTCACCCATGTTATCTCTTGGCGTAGCGATTGTGCTGATAGGTAGTGGCATCGTTTCCTTTTTCTATTTCAGGGCAGTGGCCTCACGCGACCAGCGTGTCTGACCATATAGTTTGAGATATGCGCTACCTTCCCCAGACAAAAAAAGCACATCAGGAAATGCTCGATGCTATTGGCATTGGGACTGTGGATGAACTCTATAAAGATGTGCCTCAATCCGCATTGAAGACGGCAAAGATTGATTTACCGGATCATGCTTCTGAGCTTGAGGTTGAGCGTCACATGTCGGTTATGGCTTCTAAAAACCATGCAGCCACTCAAGGTCCTTTTTTTCTGGGTGCGGGGTCGTATTATCACCATGTGCCGGCAACGGTTGATTACATTATTCAGCGGTCGGAATTTCTGACGGCCTATACGCCCTATCAGCCTGAAATCGCACAAGGCACATTGCAGATGATATTTGAATATCAGACAATGATTGCCCAATTAACGGGGCAGGATGTGGCTAATGCCTCTCTCTATGATGGTGCGACTTCTTTAGCCGAAGCTGCGCTTATGGCTATGCGTGTAACAAAAAAAGACCGTGTTTTGGTTGCTAACGATTTACATCCGCATTATGAGCAGGTGTTAAAAACATATGTTCCTCATCTGGAGGTTGAGGCCGATCACACATCAATTTCTGATGAAAGTCTGGCTTGCGTGATTATCCAGTCTCCCAGTTTCACAGGTAAGCCGGAAGACTACCAAAAATGGCGTGATTTTTGTGACGAGACAGATGCGTTACTCATTGTCGTTATCAATGAAATCATTTCGCTTGGGCTTTTACCTGCGCCAGAATTGGCGGACATAGTATGCGGGGAGGCGCAAAGCATCGGTCTTCCAATGTCATTTGGCGGGCCGCATCTCGGCTTTTTTGCATCAAGAGAAAAATATCTGAGACAGCTACCGGGGCGGCTATGCGGGGAAACTACAGATGCGGATGGTAAAAGGTCTTTCGTATTAACGCTTTCCACTCGTGAACAACATATCAGGCGCGAAAAGGCGACGTCGAATATTTGTACCAATCAGGGGTTGTGTGCGCTGGCTTTCACTGTTCATATGGCTTTGCTAGGCGAAGACGGTTTTAAATCTCTTGCCAAGATTAATCATGAGCGAGCTTGTAAACTTGCGGATTCATTGTCTGAAATTGAAAACGTTAACGTTTTGAATGACCACTTTTTTAACGAATTCGTTATTAAACTGCCAAAACCTGCTAAAGAGGTCGTAAAAGAAATGACAAAAAAAGGGATTATTGCAGGATATGCTCTTGAAAACTCCCATCACCTTCTGGTAACAGCAACAGAGATGACCTCAGATGAGGATATAAATAATTTTTGTACTGTACTGGAAGAGTTGATTAATGACTGAGACCGAATTTGAAATAGATACAACCGCTCCTTATAAAATTGATGGTCTATTTAATAAGAACAGAGAAGGTGAGACGGATAAATTAATCATTATTGCACACGGTCTAACTGGATATTTAAACGAATTTTTATACCTTATGGCGGCACGTTATTTCAGTGATAACGGCTTTGATGTGGTGCGTATTTCTTTTTACAGCGGTAACGAACACGCCAGAAAATTTAAAGATGTGACATTAAAAGATCACGTAGTGGATCTTCAAAAAACAATTGACCATTTTAAAGGGTCTTATAAAAAAATATTTGTTTGCGGTCATTCATATGGGGGTATGACAGCGGTTATGCTTAATCCCGACATTACGGCCGTTTCTTTATGGGACAGTTCGCTTTATCCTTATACTGAGTATTGGGAACGAGAGACTGAGTGGTCAGATGAGTTTCAAACACGTATCTATGATTACGGATATCCTGTAATTATTGGAAAAGAAATGTATGAAGATGCAAAAAACCTTACTTTTGAAGTCGTTTCAGAAGCTGCAGCAAAAATGAAAGCACCTACTCAGCTTGTTGTGGCTGGAAAGCATGCTGTTAGACCGGGCCAGCAAAAGATATTCGAACATTTTCCTGAGCCCAAGAAACATACATATATTCAAAACGCAGACCATTGCTTCACTTCAGGTAATTCCGTAGAACTCCTGTTTGATGAAACCCATCTCTGGTTTGATGAATTTTGACGTTCTATTAATGTCTTACAGGTTCTGAAGTTTGTTGCACGCCTTTTGGTAACCACTCGTATTTTTCGGGTTGTGGTTTTGGGTCAGCCTTAAAAAGTTTCAATGTTCCTTTTGTCATATTTTCTCCTGCTTTAGTTTTATAATTATTGTTGTCCCCTCAAAGCAACGCAGCAAAGGCCCTGCCTTGGGAACCAGCAAAGCCTTTGCGCGAATGCGGCGTTATGGAGTATTAACAAAACTTACCGCATCTAAAGTCAAAGGATGTCTTTATTGCAGGACATCCTTTTAATTTGACTTTTATTTCTGGCGTTGCTGGCTCGAGCGATCACGTGAGCCTTCACGAGCTGGATTTTTGCTCGGCGATTTTTGGCGCTGTTGTTGATCCTGTTTATTTTCTCTTGGATTTTGGGGTTGGTTTTTCATGATAGTCCTCCTAGACATATCTTGGTTGGTGATGCACTATAAACGCTCTTAATGCCGGGCTTGTTCCCTGCTAAAGATGATAAAAAGACGGCAGGGTAAATTCCTGTTAGAAATCAAAAGCATGTCTTCAAAAAAATAATTCTTATTACACGGGGGTGTGCAATTACAGGCGGTTTTATGACATTTTCGACAATAGATATTTTGCTTCTTGTTTCGGCAATGTTCGGAGTTTACGGACTTTCCGCAAATGGCCGTCGGCGCATTCTCAGTTGCAAGTTTTTCTGCGATGTCTTTTTTGCGCTCTACTTGTATTTTTTAGGGGGATATACCGGTACAATGAGTGCTGGGATAGCAGCATTAGGCGCTTTGATACAGCTTGCATCGCCTGACAAATATCTTGGTAAAACCTTAAAAATCAGAATTATTTTGGCTGTGGTACTTAGTATTGCGGGTATTGCTGTATTGGCGCGCAACCTGACGGATATATATCCTTTCATATCCGTGGTGGTATCCAGATTTGGTGAGCTGTCTTCCCGGACTCTTATAATAAGGGCGGGTTTTTTAACGGCTTGCATACCTTGGATGATTTATAACTACAGTAATGAATTTTATTTGGCATTAGGCTTTAATTTTCTTATGGTGATTGCGCTTCTAACCGGAATCGTGCGTAATGAGAGAAACGTGAAAAAGGATCAGGTATTATGAGTGGAGCCGCTTTAAAAGACCCGCGAAATTCAAATGTTCATAGCGCATCGGATGCGCGCATTGAAGATACGACCCATGCCCTTTACCAAGCCGAGCCATTGCTTTGGGAAAAAGAGCAATGCGATCATTCAGGAGCGGATTGGAAAGCTCCTGAGGATTTCAAAAGCAGGACGGGGGCAAAGGCACGCGCCGAGATAGGTTTGCCACAAGTCAGCGAGCCCGAAGTGATGAGACATTTTGTACGCTTGTCTACGTGGAATTACTCAATTGACAGCGGCTTTTTTCCTCTTGGATCCTGCACGATGAAGCATAACCCGCGGTTAAATGAAAAATTGGCAAGACTGCCCGGCTTTGCACATATTCACCCCCTGCAGCCCGAAGAAACAGTCCAAGGCGCGCTGGAATTGATGTATGAGCTTCAAAACTGGATTGCAGAACTGACAGGCCTGCCCGGTGTATGTCTTACACCTGCTGCCGGTGCCCATGGCGAGCTTGCAGGTATGATGACCATTAAACGCGCACATGAGCTAAAGGGCGAGACACAACGTAAATATGTCCTAGTCCCGGATAGTGCCCACGGCACCAACCCGGCAACGGCCGTGATGTGTGGTTATGAAACACGTATTATTGATACGAAAGAAACAGGGCGCGTTTCAGTGGAGGCTTTCAAAGAAGCCCTTTATAAAACAGATGAAACAGGCGCGGATATTGCGGGTATGATGGTGACTAATCCGAATACTTGCGGTTTGTTTGAGCGCGATATTCAAGAGCTTTCAAAATTGCTGCATGAGGCCGGCGGGTATTTTTATTGTGACGGTGCTAACTTTAATGCGCTGGTTGGGAAAATAAGACCCTCTGATTTCGGCGTTGATGTCATGCACCTCAATCTGCATAAAACCTTTTCAACGCCCCATGGCGGAGGTGGGCCTGGTTCCGGGCCAATTTGTGTGACTGAAGAATTATTGCCTTACGTTCCGCGTCCTTTGGTTGTAAAGGATGGTGGTACATTCAGGCTTGAGGAGGACAATGAACGCGAAACATCTCTTGGCAGGTTGAAAGGGTTTCAAGGCCAGTTTGGTATGCATGTGCGCGCTCTGTCTTATATGATGAGCCACGGTAAGGACGGGCTTCGCAAAGTTTCAGAAGATGCGGTTTTGCATGCAAACTATATCTTAAGCCAGTTAAAAGACGACTATCATGTGCCTTTTGAAGGGCCTTGTATGCATGAATGTCTTCTAACAGATAAGCGTCAGAAAGATGGCGAGGTAACAACCATGGATATTGCAAAAACGCTTGTCGAAAATGGTATGCATCCAATGACGGTTTACTTCCCATTGGTTGTTTCCGGCGCGATGTTGATTGAGCCGACTGAAACAGAATCAAAGGAAAATATCGATCGGTTTATTACTGTAATGAAACAAATTGCAGAAGATACCAAAGCAGGGGATACGGATAAATTTCATAACTTCCCTGTCAGCGCACCCCGCAGGCGTCTTGATGAGGTCAAGGCTGCCCGCCAGCCAAAATTAAGGTGGACAGAAGATAATACAACAAAGAATCACTGAAATAAGAGTTTTTTGGCAATAACTTTTCGTGATTCTCTTTTTAAAAACAATTGGTTAATAATTATATTGGACATTTATTAGCGGGAAACATATAGTATAAGTATGAAAAATACATCAAACAGATCTTCTTTTGCATCCAGCTTACAACAGCCAATTAAGCATGTAAGCAGAAGTGCGATGGCAGCCGCCAGCCGAGCTTTTAGTAAATTGACCGCGCCAGCAAAGAAAGCATCAGCAGCGCTGGCTCCCCGAGCTTCTTTCGCAAGATCAGCATTTGCTCCTAAGCCTGCAATGGCATCTGCAAGAGCGTCGTCACCGTCGCCTTTCCAAAGGCAAGGGCCTAAATAAGCCTCATAAGTTTTATTATAAAACCGCTTTTTATGTCTGGATTAAATTCCGAAATATTTTTCACTTAAATGCAGGACAATATCAAAAACGATGAGAAGGGTGATATACCACTCCACACGCAAAGATTGCTTCGAATGCAATAATCCCATCAATGTTTCGGCAGTGTGAAAAACCAGATCAAGTTTTTGCTTTAAGGCATCATGCCGTTCCTTGATTTCGTAATCATCTTCCAGCCGCGCATAGAAACGCTCCAAATCCGGATTATCCCAGACAAGGTCAGGTTTGTCGTGAATTTCGACATGACCGACAATTGTCCGCTGAACGCGCAAATTTGTGCCTATGTGCTGTAGCAATTCACGGGTTTTCTTGCGGGAGAGTGTGCCCTTGGCCTCAATGTCTATCGCAAGAGGTTCGATTTTATCGAAGGTCGCCGCGATAGAGTTTTCGTATTTAGAAAGAACAATATTTTTGGACAATATATCTGCAATCAATTGAAACTTCTCGATACTCCACTCACAAAGTGTGATGTTATCAGGGTTGATACTGTCTTTTTTGGCTGTTTTTGAAAGGTGAATAGGCTCTGTTTCTTCTTCACGTGTTTCATAAATGTCAGGAACATGTGACAGAACCTCTTTGAGAAATTCTTCTTCCTCAGCCTGTGATAAACCAAACATAACAATGGCACCATACCTGAATAAAACGGCAAAACCGGTTTCACTCACCTTTAGTGTAAGCGGATAAGCCGCAATCTCGTTTTCGCGAGGAACGGACTTTAAAGATATGCGTGGTCCCAGAAGGACAGCTTTTGCGCTAATGCGACTTTCTTTCAAAGTAATCGGTGTATTTATCATATGTGGTTATCTTTAAGTAAATTCTGAAATAATTCAACAAAGATAATTGGCGCTTTTATGCCCCTTGTCTTGTGAGTTGGCAGAATCTGTGCGATTAAATAGTCATTATGAAATGTGCAATCTGGAACGTAAATTCTATAAAAGCCCGCAAAGACCATGTCCGGAAATGGTTGGAAGAAGAATCTCCTGATATCTTAATGATACAGGAACTAAAGGGTACGGAATTTCCTGAGAAGGATTTCGAGGCCATTGGATATAAGGCACATGTAAAAGGGCAAAAGGCCTATAACGGGGTAGCGACGCTATTTAAAGATAAGCTGGATGTCGTCAAACACAGTGACGTTTTAGAGGGTGATGCTGCTGATGAGCAGGCCCGCTTTTTAGAGACCGAACTTAATGGTGTGACTTTCATTAATATTTATCTGCCTAACGGTAACCCTGCCGGAACCGAAAAATATGAATACAAGCTCTCATGGATAAATCGTCTTTATGAGAGAGCCAAGACATTACGTGAAAAGCGGGCCAGTTTCCTGATAGGCGGTGATTTTAATGTCATACCTGAAAATCGTGATTGTTATAATCCGAAAGCATGGGAAGGGGATGCGTTATTTTTACCCCGGACACGTGAGAAGTTTGAAAAAATAAAAAATCTGGGGCTTTATGATGCATTTCGTATGCTCAATGATGAAGCTGGCCAATATTCATTCTGGGATTATCAGGCAGGATGCTGGCCCCAAAATAAAGGCATTAGAATCGACCATTTCCTCGTGTCGCCAGCGATAGCCGATAAGGTCACAGCCTGCAGAATTGATGCGGGCCCGCGTGCTTGGGAAAAACCTTCAGATCACACTCCGGTGCTATTGGAATTCGAGGACGTGATTTTGTAAAAATTACGTGCTAGATTGATAGCCTAATTTTTAAATCTTAAAGGCAGGACAAAAATGAAATCATGGCAAGGCTTAAAACTGGTAATTTGCTCAACGCTTATGCTGGCGGGACTGGCCGCCTGTAGTTCTTCCGAATATTACAGGGAAAAATCGGTCAAGCGCATAGCAGCCCCCGTATTTCTACTGCCCAGAAAGATTGAAGTTGCTCCATTCACTGTTCAGGCATATGAGAGGGTCTATGAGCAAGGTGCGCCAACCATGCTTTATATAGAAGGTGATGGAAATGATTTCCATACACTTGAATCAGATCCGGGCCCGACAAATCCTGTCGGGCTTCGACTGGCAACCATGGATGGTAAAACAAATGTTGTTTATTTAGCTCGTCCTTGTCAGTTGGTCGGTGAGGCAGATGAATGCCCGGAAAAATTCTGGGAAGAGGCAAGATATTCCGGTGAAGTGTTGGATGCGATGAGCCGTGCTTTGGACAACATCAAGGCAGCACACGGCGTTACAGGCTTCCACATCGTTGGCTATGATGGTGGGGCAGCAGTCGGTGCCGGGCTTGCCGCGGTCAGGAATGACGTTTTGTCTTTAAGAACAGTTGCCGGTATTCTGGATACACGTTTTTACGCAAATATAAACAATCGCCCGTCTGTAGATAACTCTTTTAATCCAATAGAGCTTGCCTCTGATCTGGCAGATTTGCCACAACGCCATTTTGTTGGTCAACTTGACCAAGAGGTACCTCCCGCATTGTTCCATAGCTATGATCAGGCTATGGGCGAACCGAATTGTTCCGAGATGAGTTTAGTTGATAACGCGACACATGAGGATGGCTGGGTTGAGCAGTGGAAAGTGCTTCTTAGCATGCCTTTGACATGTTCTGTGGAGGTAAACCGCGAGGTCGAAGTTTATGATCCTGCTGTTACTATTGATTATGATGGGAATAAAGGGATAGGATACTCAAAATAATATTTTAACAGGTAGGTGAAATTGTCTTTAACAGAGGCAGATAAAAAAAGGATACAGGCGGCGTTTCAGGTTGCTATTGAAAAGCATGAAAACGCAGACAAGCCAATTGAAGGCTTGCGAATTCGTTACAAATTTGATGATGCTGTTTTGCCTTGCACATTACGGCGTTTCTGGACGGCCCAAAGCATATATCCTGGATTTTTATCTCGAATAGAAAAAGGCATAGATTCTGGTCGCTATACCTTGGATGAATATGTGAACATGGTCCGCAACTTTGACTTAACAATAAAAATAGCAGCCTGAAAATAAAGTTCTCACTGCAGGTAAGGTAAATGACCAGCCCCCAGATACAAACACCGTTTCAGTTTTTTAAACGCAGTTTGAGGGATCATAAATACAAAGTTACGGGGCTTTTCCTGTGCGAAACCCTGCAAGCAGCTTTTCTGCTTCTCCTCCCTTTTGTTATCCGTGATCTTATCGATGCTGTGCAGGCTTACCGTCAGGGAACGGGGACGTCTATCTGGGCTGTCATTAACGAGCCATTCTGGCGTTTTGTATGCGTCAATATCGGACTTGTATTCTTTTCACGTGCGACAGGTATTATACTGTTGTTTCTGGCGCCTGTTTATGGTGTCGAGCCACGCAGAAGGCTGATTGAGCATATGCAGGCCCATGCCTTTAACTTTTTCCAAAACAGGCAAAGCGGGGCGCTTGGTAATAAGATTCATCAAGCGGTGATAGGCCTTCGATTAGGCCTTTGGACATTTGTTTTCCTGATCTGGCCTATCGCCATTAAATTTATTGTCGCCAGCATTCTTATCTTTATGGCCGATAAGGAAATGGGATTGGTACTAGGAGCCTGGTGTCTTGTCTATTTCGCGGTGGTTGCTAAGATAGCCTCCATCAAATACAAAATTGTCACCCGCATGTCGAATGAACGCTCGCGCATCACCGGCCTTGTCGTTGATATGGCCAGCAACATCCACTCGGTCAAAAGCTTTGCCAATGAGACATGGGAACAAGACAAAATAAACACCGCAATGACCCGTGAAATCCGTGAGGCAAAATTCTTTCAGTTTGCGCGCGAGGGCATGAGCTGGTTTTATTCGGCCATGAGTTTTGGCCTGATGATGGGCCTGTTATACATGGCGCTCAATGATTATGCTTCCGGTGACATCACAGTCGGGGACATCGCCTTTATTTTCTCGCTTGTCCTGCTGCTCATTGAACAGTGCCGGGGACTGAGCTTTACCTTTTCCGACTTCCTGGAATATATGGGACAGCTCCGTGACGGGGTGGACACCATTATGAAACAGCACACTCTGGAAGACAGTAAGCATGCGAAAGATATAAAGGTAGGCAAAGGACATATAGAATTTAAAGATTTACATTTTACTTATGGGAAAGATGCTGTCGAGCCTGTCTTTCGAGGTTTGAGTCTGGATATACCGGCAGGCCAGCGCATTGGCCTTGTTGGCACAAGCGGGGCTGGTAAATCCACACTGGTCAACCTTCTAATGCGTTTTTATGACCTGGACAGCGGGGAAATCAAGATTGACGGTCAGGCTATTGCGACCCACACGCAAAGTTCACTCAGGAACCAGATAGCGGTTATCCCGCAAGACACGTCACTATTCCACCGCTCTTTACTTGAAAATATCAGATACGGGAAACTTGAGGCGAGTGACGAGGAGGTCATCGAGGCCGCCCGTGCCGCCCATATGCACGATTTTATCAAGCTCCTGCCCGACGGCTATGACACGATGGTGGGGGAGCGGGGTTTAAAACTCTCAGGCGGGCAACGTCAGCGTATCGCGATTGCGCGCGCCATATTAAAGGATGCGCCAATCCTTATCCTGGATGAGGCGACCTCCGCACTGGACAGTGAATCCGAGGCTTTAATTCAGGATTCTCTGGAAGGCTTAATGAAGGGCAAAACGGTTATAGCAATTGCCCACCGCTTGTCCACAATTGCCAGCCTCGACCGCTTGATAGTTATGGAGAAGGGGCAGATCATTGAAGATGGCACGCATAATGCACTCCTCAAACAAAATGGCACTTATGCCCGGCTTTGGGCAATGCAATCGGGCGGTTTTTTGAAAGAGGAGTGATGTACTGACCTGGAGTTATCTGAAAATGCTGGGTCTATCTTACCCCGCCGCTTCGTCCAAGCGCTTTAAGAGGGCAATTTGCCTGTCCCAATGTTCCTTTGGGCTACTGGTTATCTTGCGCTGATATTCCGAGAGGCCGAGAAGGTCTATTTTTTCAGAAAGGCGGGCTTGCGAATAAAATTCCCCTGGCATATGAGACAGGAAGTCCTCTCCGTGCGTCATCAGCATCAACGCATCCTTGGAGGAAAGAAGGTTGTTATCCTGTAACTCTTTGACAAGCTTGTCGACCTCCTGTGGAGAGATATCGCGTATATTATATTTTGCGGCTATTTCGTTAAAAGAAAGATGGGGGCTGGAGGTGGTTTTCTCTACAGACACGTTTTCAGAGGCTGCGGCTATCTCCTGATCAGGTTGTACCTTTTCTGCATTCTGTGCTTCCTCCATAATCTCAACCATGGCGGCGTGGAAATTGTTCAGATTTTCCATTTGCTGGTTATAAAAATCGTTCTGCTGACCATCATTGACCCGGGAGAGCATTAAACCTGTTTCAGCGTGCTTGGCAAAATCAAATAGGGATGCGCCATGCTGTTGCATATCCAGCCACTTATCAAAGCTTGGGATGGCTTTTTCCATGTCCAGGAGGTGAACTGGTGAGGCTGTTTTCCCATCTTTTGTTTGTATGGTTTCCGGGAAGTCCCCATTCTCCTGAGCCTCTTTCCTAGCGGCAATATTTTCCCTGAGGGCATCATAAGTTTCATTGTAATATGCCTCAAGGTGGGGGCGCATTGAGGGGTCGGAAAACATGTTTTTGTCGAAAGCAAAATTGAGGGTGGCTCCAGATATGGCGGTCATGGGATGTCCTTTCCTGCGGTCATTACGTTTTAAAATCCAATAAATCATACGTGCAAAAATTGTGCCAAAACGGAAGGCCTCGAGTTTTAATGGAAAGTTTAGGTAGTTAGTCCAGCACATGCCTACTAAAACAACTTGCAACGCCGTAGCAGGAAGTATGAATTGCACAACATGGTGATAATAAGCCTTGTACCTCTAATATCATGAGCGATCATAGCTGCTTTTATCTTTGCAATATCTTAGACATACAGTTGTAGTTTATTATTAGGCCTTTATGGATTAGGGGTTATTAAAAAATTAGACTCGATGGTTCTAAAAGTTTAAAGGTCAACCATTCAATTTTTGGTTTTTTAATTACGCCAATCGCTTTGCTGATAACTGCTCTATTTGGAAATTCTGAAGAAGCAAAAGAAGAAAATGGTGCTGCCGAGAAGGATTGAACTTCCGACCTCACCCTTACCAAGGGTGTGCTCTACCACTGAGCTACGGCAGCATGTTCCTTTAGATAAACGAACGGCGCTACGCTACAACAAAATGATTTTCAAGTCATCCCCTTTTTGCAGAGCAGGGCACAAAATCCTTTAAATTGGCGGTCATAAACGCTATGTTTTTATTTAACGTATAAAGATATGAACAGGGGCAAAAACATGGCCAAAAGTGCGAAAATTGATTTTCCAAAAACCTCGAGAATGGTCAACCCATTTACACATGACGCCAATCTGGCGCGCTATCTGGAGGCTGTTTACCCCGGATTTTTAAAAGACAATCAAGACAGGCTGGAAAGTTATGGTGATTATGTCCGCACCGAGCTGGAGGCACAGGCCGAATACAGTGACCGTTATGCCCAGCCGGAAATAAAAGCCGTTCTGGACGACCCGTCAAACCCGACAGGCCGACGCAACGAGATCATCCTTAATGACCGCTATAAGTCCTGTGAGCAAGAAATATACAGCCGTGGCTTTGTGGCAGATACTCTGAAAAATGATAAACCATCACCGCATATGCTGGGGTTTCTGGCGCAATATATGACATCTTACAGCGATATCTCAGTCGGTTGCCCGCTGGCCATGACTCACCCGATTGCCCTGCTTCTGGCTTCCGGCAAAGTGCCGCAAGACATATCCCAAAAATTCCTGCCGCAATTTACGCGCATTGATGGAAAAACCGCAATTGGCGGAACATGGGCTACCGAAAAGCACGGGGGGAGCGATATTCCCGCCACGACCACAACGGCCACCGTGCAACAAGATGGGGCTTACCGTCTTGACGGGCATCAGTGGTTTGCCAGTGCGGCCGGTTTCGACCGCTGGATCACCATTAAAACCGCGCGCACGGAAGATGGCGGCATCGGCCTGTTCCTTGTTCCCAAATACTTAAATGAGGACTGGGACGATGAGACGGCACAGGAATTAAACCCGGTTTATATTTCCCAACTTAAAGACAAGATGGGAACAAAAGGGTTGCCCACCGCCGAGATTGAGCTGAGCGGCACAACGGCCTATCAGCTGGCTGACGGGCAGGGTGGCTTGCGAATGATGATGGAGGGCCTAGGGTGTTCGCGTGTCCATAACGCAATGGCTGCGGCCGGTGTGATGCACAGGTCTTATGTGGAGGCGGTGTGCTGGACGTCCACGCGGGAAACATTCGGCAAGAACTTGATTGAGCGCGAAGGCATTCAGGAAGATATACTGAAACTTAAAACGGAATGGCTTGCAGGGTCGGCACTGGCCTTTGAATCTGCGCGTACCTTTGACGCGTCCCTGAGCGATAAGGGCGACAAAAATGAACGCGCCTGGTTGCGTGTTGTGACAGCCTTGGCCAAATTTGCAACGGCTGAACGCGCGGTGGAAAGTTCGGCTCTTGCGCTGGAGCTTGTGGGGGGCTTGGGCTACACCAAAGATCATGCCTTAGAGCGCATTTACAGAGATTCAATGGTGCTTCGCGTCTGGGAAGGACCAACTCATATTCAGGCGCGCGAACTGGCCGGTGTTCTGGCACATGGCGGGGCAGATGCCTTTATGTCGCGGATCGACACCGTTCTGGACGGATTAAGGGATAGGGCGGGCATGAAGCTGGAAACCACTCGCCTGACTGATTTAGCGATTGAAATGGATACTTCGCTGAAAGCCTTTGCTGCCGCACCGGAAAAAAGCGAATTGGTCGCGCATCGATTTCTAAAAGCCATGTCAGATGTTCTGACCTATGCCTTGCTGTGTGAGGAAGCGGCGCGGGAGCTGGACAGCGACAAAACGAAACAGCTTATCGCGCGCAATTATCATGACATTCATTACGGCGATAAAATGCCTGTATCATTAGAAAAATCCGCACTTCATGAACATTTCACTGATGTCGTGAACGGCAAGCCTATCATTACAATTAACGCGCCAGACGCCACGCCAAAATAAAACTTGATTTATTAGGATTTATTTCCTAATATATTTTTCATCAACACCACGACTCCACGTATTTGAAGCCGCGAAGGGCACATGTCCCTCGTGGCTTTTTTGTTTTTAAACTTTTTAAAATTTAAAAGGAGGCATATTCATGTCACTACTTTCACTTGGCCGCGGCCTTGGCTCTGCCGCCATGCATATCAATGCGCCCCGTCCGGTTTTTTCATATATAACCGCCAAGGGTGATACCATTCCGGCAACTGTTCCTCTATCTGCAGTCGGCAATATTACAGAAGGCACAATAGTTGTCGAATATAGAGATGATAATCCGCGCTCATCCTCTGACGGGTATCAGAATATATTCTATCTGGGAACCAGCGGATCATCCAATCAGGTTGCACTGGTCAAATATATGGCCAATGGCGAACTGCTATTCCGTGTGACGCGCAATAATACACATTACCTAAAATTTGACTATAAGCCCGATGCCATTGTCCCCGGGCGCACTAACCGCATTGCGCTTTCATTCAAAGCCGGCGGTGTTGCTGTGGCGCTGAACGGCATTGTTATTGCCACCCATAACACTAATCTGATGCCAGCCTCATTCGCCGATGGGTTTGATATTGGGCAGTTGGCGCAAGGAGGCAATATTTTCGCCGGAGATATATCCGAATTTTCTTTTTATGATAAAGCCTTAAGCGTGCATGATGTCCGCCGCCTGAGCCGCAAAACCGATATTGTTGATGCCGAATTTAGCGCGGCCCGCGATATTATTGCCTTTATGGGGCAATCCAACTCTCTGGGTGATGGCAGTCTTGTTGAGGCGCCGAGCTATACCCACGCGATAAAATTGCTGTCCAAAGATTTGTCGCAAGGCATAGAAAACTATATTGATCCTTATGGCTATGCCGCCAATCCCACTTTTGCAAACCTGTTTAATAGCACTAATAATAAATTCTCTTATGGCGGTGTTGTGTGTGATGCGGTGATGGGCATAACAGGGCGCGAAACGGTGGCCCTGCCTGTTAATATGGGTGGCACTGGCCTTGTAGACCCGGCCAATTGGGGCGTGATTAGCGAGGTAACCGGCCAGTCGGTCATGAATGAACGCAGCTACGCTGCAATTAAAACCTTGCAAACCGCACAGCAATTCGGAAACCTGAAAGCGGTTGTCTGGCATCAGGGGGAAACGGATGCGGCATCCGGCGTTTCGGGTGCAAATTATGCAAGCGTGTTGACTGATTTTTATAATGTCATACGAAGGCATGTGGGTAATGTGCCGATTATAACAATCGCGCTGCATGACGAGCCGCCAAGCGGTTACCTGACATGGAATGACATACAGACCGCGCAAAAGGCCTTTACGTATCCTAATCATACGGTGGTATCTGCGGAAGGAAAAGAGGCCCAATCCGGTAACGAAACTCATTTATCAGCGACCGGACTGATAGATTTGGGCGGTGATATAGCAGATGCTATAACGGCTTGAATGCCAGTCCCGCTTTTTTGTTGAGGAATCTCATAGTTTGCCTTATAAAGCCCTTTATATAGACAAAATGTTGAAGGGCTTTATGAGCAACGCAGACGACAAACCGAAAAAGAACAAAGCGGCGTGGCGAGATAAACGTGCCGATGTCATGCGCGAAAATCTGAAAAAGCGCAAAATGATGCAGCGTGCCCGTAGTGAAATGGAAAAATCAGCAGATAATGCGACAGATGAGACTAAGGGGGAAAATACATGAGCGGACAAAAAGCATTAAAGGATATGCCGATGAGCGACCAGGATTTAAAACACGTACCCGGTATAATGCCTGACCACTGGATCCGCGAACAAGCGCAAAATCACGGTATGATTGAGCCTTTTGCCGAGAAGCAAAACCGCGAAAAAAACGGGCAGAAAATCATCTCTTACGGCCTGTCTTCTTACGGATATGATGCCAAATGCGCCGATGAATTCATGATATTCACCAATGTTGATAATGCGATTGTCGACCCGAAAGCGTTTTCACAACAAAGTTTCGTGGAACGAAAAACCGATATATGCGTTATACCCCCTAACAGCTTTGTTTTAACCCGCACTGTTGAATATTTCCGGATACCGAAAGATGTTCTGGTTGTGTGCTTGGGCAAAAGCACTTACGCGCGATGCGGACTTATTGTCAATGTCACGCCGCTTGAGCCGGGATGGGAGGGGCATGTAACGCTGGAAATTTCAAACACAACGCCTCTACCGGCGCGTGTTTATGCGAATGAGGGGATTGCACAATTCCTCTTTTTTAAGGGATCTACACCCTGTGAGGTCAGCTATTCAGACCGCGGGGGCAAATATATGGGGCAACAAGGTGTTACATTACCAAGAACATGATGCGACTGCACAAAAAACCGATAATATCATTTCAATTCCTGCTAATGCTGATGCTATGACTCAGTCATCGGGTCTTGAAAAAATCCGCGTGACAGGTGGCAAAACCATAAACGGTACAATTCGTATAAGTGGTGCAAAAAATTCAGCGCTGAAACTGATGTGCGCCACACTTCTGTCAGATGAAGCTGTGGAAATGACCAATTTGCCTGTCGCTTTACAGGATATTCAAACGCTTGCCGGAGTTTTACAGCAATTGGGTGTCGCTCTTACTTTACGTGAAGATAAAACAGGTACATTTCATGCGCGCGTGATAGACAAGCCCTTGGCGCATTATGATCTGGTGCGAAAAATGCGCGCCAGTATTCTGGTGCTTGGGCCTTTGCTTGCCAGATGTGGCTATGCCGAAGTATCTCTCCCCGGCGGTTGTGCGATAGGCACACGTCCCGTTGATCTTCACCTGATGGGAATGGAAAAAATGGGCGCAACCATTACATTGGAAGAGGGTTATGTGAAGGCAAAAGCCCCCGAAGGTGGATTGCAAGGAGCGGATATCACGTTTCCGGTTGTATCGGTTGGAGCGACTGAAAACAATATGATGGCCGCAACTTTGGCCAAAGGCACAACGCGGCTTATCAATGCGGCACGTGAGCCGGAAATTGTTGATTTGGGCAACATGCTCAACGCAATGGGTGCAAAAATCACCGGGCTTGGCACGTCAACAATCACGATTGAAGGCGTTGAAAAGCTTCACGGCTGTACCCATGATGTTATTCCAGACCGTATTGAAACGGGAACATGGATGATTGCTGCTGCTTTAGCAGGTGGCACATTAAGACTGGAACATACCTCGCTTAACCTGGTTGAGGCGCTGGTCAAGCCACTTGAGAAAGCAGGTCTTGAAATTTCTGAAGAAGGCGATGCCATAATCGCGTCCCGAACAGACAAGCCCCTAAAAGGCACTGATATCATGACGGAGCCGCATCCCGGCTTTGCAACGGATTTGCAGGCGCAATTTATGACGATGCTGACTTTATGTGAGGGCGCAGGCATGGTTACAGAAACCATTTTTGAAAACCGTTTTATGCATGTGCCCGAGCTTGCAAGAATGGGCGCTGATATCACTGTTCAGGGAAATTCGGCGATTGTGCGCGGCGTAAAAAAACTGAAAGGGGCTGAAGTTATGGCGACAGACTTGCGTGCCTCGGCGTCTCTTGTGCTTGCCGGCTTGGTGGCCGAGGGAACGACAACAGTCAACCGCATCTACCATCTTGACCGTGGGTACGAAAACCTCGTGGAAAAGCTATCGGCCTGTGGCGCGGATATTGAGCGTATTGCTTAGCGCCTTTGCTGCTTCGCGACACAATATTTAATTGATTACCTAATAAACTTCCCGTAACTCTTATGAAAAGGAGCGGGAGGTTCTTATGTTATCTCAAAATTACTGGCGTTATACATTTTGTGACCCATCCATTGAGGATGAGGAAAAACTACGCCGACTTGAGTTGTTTTCAGAAGATTTGGCTGGCTTTGAGATTGATATTTCTTTAGGCAAAGCGCCGACACCCTTGCAGGAAGAATTTTATCGTCGCTGTTATGACATAGATAGGCTTCATCCTGCATATTTGCAGTTTACTCCCGAAGCCGAGCGCTATACGGAAGTGTTAAACCGTGTCGCAGATGGAATGTTTAGTCTCTTTGCCAGACAAAAAGAGATGCGAATGTGGATGCCCGTCATTTAAGTGGAAACCACCCCCTCGCATTCCACAGTGTTCGGATGTAGACTTGGCAACATGAATGCCGAGAAAACCCTATCAGATATATATGAGATTACGCTTTTAACGCCGCAATCTGTCAGATATGCGCCTGTCGTCCAGCATGAGCGCGAACTGGCCTTAAAAGCTCTGAAGGAAAGTGGTTGTTTCCCGTCTTTGGAAAAAAAACATAAACCTTATAACCTGTCCATAGCTCTAGAGAAGAATGCACTTTCTCTGAAATTTACTTCTGTGGACGGGGATCTGTCGAGAGCTTTCACTTTGCCTTTACGAAGTCTGAAAAGCTTTATCAAAGACTATTTCCTGATTGTCGAGAGCTATGAGCAGGCCAAATATGCCGGCGGAGCACGTCTTGAATCTATAGATATGGCACGTCGCGGCATCCATAACGAAGCAGCTGATTTTCTGCGACAAAAACTGTCCTCGCGACTTGAGATGAACGAGGATACTGCGCGCGCGCTATTCACCCTGATTTGTGTGTTGCATATCGGGCAGGTGAGGGGACCACGTATATGATAGAGCATAAAACCATGCAAATTTTATGCGTATGTGATGAGAACACTACGCGCTCTGTACTGCTTGAACATCACCTTGAATCGTTAGGTTTTAACCACGTATCATCTGTGGGTATTGCACCAGCCTCATTTTCTAATCCTTTGGTTGAGGAAATATTGGCAGCAGAAAATATAAACATAGCTGCCGAAGACCCCGAAAGCGTGGAAGACGTTGATTTAGATGCGTTTGATCTGATTATAAGTTTATCAAAAAAAGCTTATGAGTATTTGAAGCTCTTGAAGGCGCAAGGGGGTTTAGGCGACGCAGAGCTTGAATATTGGGATATAGCCTCCCCGCCACCCTTTGGAGAAATTACGCGCGCGCAACTTTTGGAGGGGTACATGCGTATATATGAAGACATAAAAGCCCATACAAAAAACCGTTTCGATGTATAGGCGGGCTTGATGTTCAAGAAGTCGTTGAAAAATTTGCCTGTATCCGTATATTAGGCAAGAGTCTTTACCACGAAAACACTAAGGAGATACATGGCTAAGGAAGATTTAATGGAATTCAAGGGTGTTGTGACGGAAGTCCTGCCTAATACAATGTTCCGCGTGAAGCTGGAAAATGACCACGAAATACTGGCACATACTGCCGGCAAGATGCGTCGTCACAGAATTCGCGTTTTACAGGGTGATACCGTTGTTGTTGAGATGACCCCTTACGATTTATCAAAAGGCCGCATTATCTTCCGTGAAAAATAAGCAGGCCACGCACAGCCCCTTTATTCTTGCCTCGGCCTCTAAAGGCCGGGCAGAGCTGATTGAAATGATGGGGCTTACACCCTCCCGGATTATACCCGCTGACATTGATGAAACTGAAAAGCCCGGCGAATTACCACGCCCACTTGCGCTGCGTCTGGCTGAAGGTAAAGCAAATGCTGTTCAAAATATGCTGGGGGCTGATCAGAATAATAATTTTATCCTTGCCGCAGATACGGTCGTAGCATGCGGCAGACGTCTTTTGCCCAAGGCAGAAACAGAAGACCAAGCCAGATATTGCATGAAAATGATATCGGGCCGCCGCCATAAGATTTATGGCGGAATTTCGATTATTGCCCCGGACGGCAAACAGATATCACGTGTGATTGTGACCACAGTGTCTTTCAAAAGACTGACACAAGATGAGATAGACTGGTTTATTGAAACGGGCGACTGGGAAGGGAAGGCAGGCGGGTATGCCGTGCAGGGGAAAGCCTCTGTTTTCGTGAAATTCATTCAGGGGTCGCATTCAAATATTGTAGGACTGTCCTGCTATGATACAATTGCCATGTTAAAAGGTCTTGGCTTTAAGCTTTAATTGCGTGTCTTGCCCAAATTCTGAATAAGGGGAAATTCTTTGGATATTTTAATAGATGAAATGGATGGCAGCCTGTGGGTTGCCGCCGTTGATAAAAATAAAATTCGTGGGCTTGAGGTTGACCCTGTCACGGAAGAAGTGCGCTGGGGCTCTCTCTACTGGGCACAGGTGGCGCGCATTGATGCAAAACTGGATGCAGCATTTGTATCACTGGATGGTGATAATCAGGGAATTTTGCAAAGCGGAGATTTGCGCATAAAGCAAGATGGCGAAATTTACAAAGGCGGTGACTTGCCAATAGGTAAACTATTATCGCCCGGTGATTTTATTCTTGTACAAACAAAAGATGGAAAACTGAACCATCCTGCCGAAGACAGTGCTTTTGATACTAAATTACCCAAAGTGACGATGAACATCGCCATTCAGGGGCGCTACCTGATCTATACACCCTTTGAAGAAGGAAATCGTATCTCAAAGCGTATTCGAAAGGCCGAGCTTCGTGCACAATTGCAGGAGATGCTGGAAGATCTTGTTGGTTGCGATGCATGTATTTTAAGAGCTGCTGCAGCCAATACCCAGACTGACATAATAAAGCGTGAACATAAACTACTCGGCTCCATGTGGGAGCAACTTGAAAAGCATGCGGAAGGCAGCAAACCTCAGTTGATTATGCTAGGCCCTGATGCGGTGCAAAGAACTTTGAGCGATATGTCGTCACATCATGTTGACACGATAGAGATTGTAACGATGGATGTAATGCAAGAAGTCGAGGAATGGTGCGAATTATTCGCCCCCGAATTTGTGACCAAAATCACACCCGTTGAGCTGGAGAATCCATATGATAATCTGGCCCTCTACGATTACAGGGATATCCTTGACCAGATAGACTTATTGTTTCAGCCTTATGCTATACTGGAAGGGGGGTCAAATATCGTAATACAGCAAACAGCCGCCCTTACAGCCATAGATGTAAACCGCGGTGCAGATTCTGACAGTATATTAAATATTAACCGCAAGGCTGCGGAGGAAGCAGCCCGCCAGATACGCATCCGCAATCTAGGCGGTATTATTATGGTTGATTTCCTCAAAATGAAATCAGATGCGGAGCGCAAACAGCTTTTTAAACATCTTTCTGAAATGTGCGACAATGACCCATGCACTGTACAACTTCACGGTTTTACAAAACTCGGATTAATGGAAATGACACGACATCAAAGAACGCCATCCCTGTCTGAGAGATTTGAAAGTTCTCAGATTTCATAGAAGTTAATAACATAAGAAAACCCCGGCCTGCTAACAACCGGGGTTTCTTATTTGGGGGTAAGATAGATTTATCTGCCGATAGTTACAATCCCATCAACATTTTGATCGCTATTTAGTGTCACATAATTTGTCTGAACATCGTTTGTCAAACGTGTGTAACTATCCATATCAGTTCCGCTCAGATTAGATACTGTAACAGCATCACCATTCATGCTTATCTGATTTGTAGGTACCAAATATTCTTTAGCACCAAAACCAAGGATACCACCACGCTCAACTACAGCATATGTGTCACCTGATGCTGAATTAGATACAACACGATTGACGGTTCCAACTCTGCCATTGGCTGAGTTGTAAATTGTTTGACCATCTATGTCATCAACGATCACAGTTGATCCTGTTGATGTGTTGGCGGCTGTATTGATATTGGCCATGTTGTTAGCATTTGCAGAGATATCAGCATCGGCATTAACACCTGATGAGGCAGAATAGCTTGTTCCATTATCCATTCTGTCTTCCATGCGGTCTTCTCTTGCATCGGCACGTTCCTCCGCGCGCTCTTCAAGTCTGTCAGCGCGCTCCTCAAGACGTTGGTTACGCTCTTCCATGCGATCTTCCATCATCTCTGCACGGTCTTCAGCGCGATCTAATTGATTTTCGATCATATTGGCCTGTGCTTCGGTACCGAAGCGCTCTTCTAGTTCTGCTACGCGCTCAAGGCATACTTCAGAATTGTTATTTGTTTGTGCGTCCATCGCAGCATCAAGCTCTGAATTGTAATCAGCGCGATCATCAGCATTTAAAGCTGATACGTCAACACTGGCTTGAAGGCTGTTAATAGCGGATGCGCATGTTGCTGCATTTGCTGCACCTGCGGCTGACATTGTCAGGATAAGGGCAGAAGCTGCGAGTGTAAATTTAGTCGTTTTCATTTTTAGTCTCTCTCATTTAAAA
>NZNU01000035.1 GCA_002695035.1 Micavibrio sp.
GCACCCACTGTGCGTCCGCCTTCACGGATAGCAAAGCGAAGACCTTCGTTCATCGCGATAGGAGCAATCAATGTCACTTCAAGATTTGTGTTATCACCTGGCATAACCATCTCTGTACCGGATGGTAGTGTCACTTCACCAGTTACATCCGTTGTTCTGAAGTAGAACTGTGGACGGTAGTTGTTGAAGAATGGTGTGTGGCGTCCGCCCTCTTCCTTGGAAAGGATATAGGCTTCTGCTGTGAACTTTGTGTGAGGTGTGATTGAGCCCGGCTTACATAGAACCTGACCACGCTCAACATCTTCACGCTTCGTACCACGAAGAAGTGCACCAATGTTGTCACCGGCTTCACCGCTATCAAGCAGCTTACGGAACATTTCAACACCTGTGATTGTTGTTTTCTGAGTCGGACGGATACCAACGATCTCGATCTCGTCACCAACTTTTACAATACCTGTCTCTACACGGCCTGTGCACACTGTACCACGGCCTGAGATTGAGAATACGTCTTCAACAGGCATCAAGAATGGCTTGTCAATCGGACGGTCAGGTGTCGGGATGTACTCATCAACAGCCTTTAGAAGGGCTTCGATTGACTTGTCACCGATTTCAGGGTCACGGCCCTCAACAGCAGCCAAAGCAGATCCCTTAACGATAGGAATATCATCTCCAGGGAAGTCATATGAGCTTAGAAGTTCACGAACTTCCATTTCAACCAGCTCCAAAAGCTCTTCATCATCAACCTGGTCAACTTTGTTCAAGTAAACCACCAATGAAGGCACACCAACCTGACGGGCAAGAAGAATGTGCTCACGAGTCTGTGGCATAGGACCATCAGCTGCGTTCACAACCAATATAGCACCATCCATCTGCGCCGCACCTGTGATCATGTTCTTGACGTAGTCAGCGTGACCAGGGCAGTCAACGTGGGCATAGTGACGCGCATCTGTTTCATACTCAACGTGAGCGGTCGAAATTGTAATACCACGGGCCTTTTCTTCAGGCGCCTTGTCAATCTTGTCAACTGTCTCACCGCTTCCGTATTTCAGGGCAATCGCAGCTGTCAATGTTGTCTTACCATGGTCAACGTGACCAATCGTTCCAATGTTTACGTGAGGCTTATTACGCTCAAACTTTTCCTTAGACATCTTTTCTTCTCCTTATAGATATTCTTTAAAACTTATATTTATTAACCGGCCATTTTGGCTTTAACTTCTTCGGCAACACTGTTTGGTGCAGGATCATAGTGATCGAACAACATTGTGTATTGCGCACGGCCCTGCGACATAGAGCGCAAGTTATTGATGTAACCAAACATATTGGCAAGAGGAACCATCGCTGTAATAACTTTCGCGTTACCGCGATCAGTCATACCTTGGACCAAACCACGACGTGAGTTCAGGTCCCCTATGATGTCACCCATATATTCTTCAGGCGTAACAACCTCAACCTTCATAACAGGCTCAAGAAGTTGCGGACCCGCTTTTTGCATAGCTTCACGCATTGCTGCGCGACCTGCAATTTCAAACGCCATTACGCTTGAGTCAACATCGTGATATGCTCCGTCTTTCAGGTCAACAGCGAAGTCAACTACCGGGAAGCCAGCAATAATGCCTGTTTCCTTTTGCTGCTCAATACCTTTTTGAACACCAGGGATATATTCTTTTGGAATATTACCACCAACGATAGAGTTGGTGAATTCAAACCCTTCACCAGCATCATTAGGCTTGAATGTACATACGACGCGAGCAAATTGTCCTGAACCACCTGACTGTTTCTTGTGTGTGTAGTCAATATCAACTTCTTTAGTAATTGTCTCACGGTAAGCCACCTGAGGCGCACCGATATTCGCTTCAACCTTAAATTCACGCTTCATTCGGTCAACCAGGATATCAAGGTGAAGTTCACCCATACCCTTAATGATTGTCTGACCAGATTCGTGATCAACAGACACACGGAAAGAAGGATCTTCCGCTGCCAATCTCTGAAGTGCTGTAGACATTTTCTCCTGGTCAGCCTTAGACTTAGGCTCAACCGCAATCTCGATAACAGGCTCAGGGAATTCCATACGCTCAAGTACGATCATATTATTTGCGTCACAAAGCGTATCACCTGTTGTTGTAGCCTTAAGCCCAACTAGCGCAACAATATCACCTGCTTCTGCGTATTTGATCTCTTCACGGTTGTTTGAGTGCATAAGAAGCATACGCCCAATTCTCTCACGTGAATCTTTCACAGAGTTTTGAACGTATGTACCAGACTCAAGCTTTCCTGAGTAGATACGCACGAATGTTAATGAACCAACAAAAGGATCGTTCATGATTTTAAACGCAAGTGCTGAAAACGGCTCATCCTTAGAAGGCTTACGTGCCATATCAGTCTCGCCATCAACTTCCTTACCCTTAACAGAACCAACATCCAAAGGAGATGGAAGATAATCAACAACACAGTCAAGCATTGGCTGAACACCTTTGTTTTTGAAAGCTGACCCACAAATAACAGGATAAAATGCATTGTTGACTGTTCCCTTACGGATACATTTTTTCAATGTCATGATATCAACATCGCCAGTTTCCAGGTATTTTTCCATGGCTTCATCATCCTGCTCAACAGCTGTTTCAACCATTTTCTCACGGAATTCCTCGGCCTTTGCTTTCAAATCATCAGGGATTTCTTCTTCCTGGAATGTTGCACCAAGATTTTCTGAGTTCCAGACAATCGCCTTCATTTTCACAAGGTCAATAACACCAGCAAAGTCAGCCTCTGCTCCAATAGGAAGCTGCAAGCACACAGGTGTTGCACCAAGTCTTTCCTTAATTGACTCAACAGATGCATAAAAGTCCGCACCGATTTTATCCATTTTGTTAATGAAGATAACGCGAGGCACTTTGTACTTATCACCCTGCCTCCAAACTGTTTCGGTCTGAGGCTCAACACCCGCATTACCGTCAAGCACACAAATCGCACCATCAAGTACGCGAAGTGAACGCTCAACCTCAATTGTAAAGTCAACGTGACCTGGAGTATCAATAATGTTCAGGCGGAAGCCCTCATCCTCGAACTGACCATCTTTAGGACCTTTCCAGAATGTTGTCGTTGCAGCAGACGTAATTGTGATACCACGCTCCTGCTCCTGCTCCATCCAGTCCATAGTCGCAGCACCATCATGCACCTCACCGATTTTGTGAGACTTACCGGAATAGAACAAAACACGCTCAGTTGTTGTGGTTTTACCCGCATCAATATGCGCCATAATTCCAAAGTTACGGTAATTGGCAATGTCGTATTCGTCAGTCATGATATCAGCTCTACTTTTTCTAAATTATCTAAATTCGTTTATGTCTTACCATCTGTAATGAGCGAAGGCTTTGTTGGCCTCTGCCATTTTATGGGTCTCATCGCGCTTCTTGATCGCAGAACCACGCTCATTTGCAGCATCTAGCAATTCACCGTAAAGGCGCTCAGTCATTGTTTTCTCGCTACGCTTACGAGCAGCATTAATGATCCAGCGGATCGCAACAGCCTGACCACGGTCAGCACGCACCTCAACAGGTACCTGGTATGTTGCACCACCAACACGGCGAGAACGCACCTCAACGCGCGGCTTAACATTTTGTAACGCACGGTAGAAGACGGCCAAACCAAGGTTTTTCTGTGCAGTGTCGGCATCAACCTCAATATCATTTGCAACCTTCTTGTCCGAAAGCTTTTCCAAAGCACCATAAACAATGCGCTCTGCAATCGCTTTTTTACCACCGATCATGATGTTATTCATGAATTTGTTCAGTGTGACATCACCGAAAACAGGATCCGGTAAAATTTCTCTTTTTTCTGCCTTATGACGACGTGACATATTTTCTCTCCATCAACCTTATTTCGGACGTTTCGCGCCGTATGCGGAACGTGATTGTTTTCTATCCTTAACACCTTGTGTATCCAATGCACCACGGATAATGCGGTAACGAACACCAGGCAAATCCTTAACACGACCACCCTGTACAAGCACGACTGAGTGCTCTTGCAGGTTGTGACCTTCACCCGGGATGTAACAAATAACCTCAAAACCCGTTGTCAAACGCACCTTAGCAACCTTACGAAGAGCAGAGTTCGGCTTCTTCGGAGTCGTTGTATAAACACGTGTGCACACGCCACGTACCTGAGGGTTAGACTTCAGGGCACGGTTTTTCTTGGTTTTCATCGCTTTCTTACCGCCTTTGGCGCGGGGATTACGAATAAGCTGTTGTATTGTAGGCATCGTAGGCCGTTCCTCTTCTACTTATTTAGTCATTTGCTAGTGGATGATTGGTCGAACACTATAAGGGCCATGGTAGGGAATTTGCAACAAGTCAAAATGTGACTCCTCAAATACTACCAATTTTGGCCTTTAAAATTTCGTTCGCTCTGTGTTTAGCCTTAAATTAGGGGCTACGACCAGCCGATCCGATTCTTCAAATTCGGCTGGATACTAAGGGAAAACCTGTGGAAAGGTCAAGCACGAAATTCACTTTTTTTTAATTTTTTTAAAGACTTCCAGCAAAGTTGAATAAAACCAACCTCTAAAGCCCTCCGCAAACATCCAGTTAGTGTTTGTTTTACCTAATAAATGACTTCATATCCAGAGTTAGTTTTAATTTATCAAATCTTCGAGACCCGCATAAAAGAATTCATATAATGTACCGCCAAAAGCATAAACAGCGCTTGAAATAACGAGAGCGATTCCCGCGGCGATAATTGCATATTCAAGTGCTGTTGCACCTTGCTCAGAAGTAAGGTATCGCGGTTTTACTTTGGTAAATAAGATACGCATTTAATGTCCGCGAGCTGGAAATCGTAACGGTTTTTGAGGTGACTGTTGTGCAGATGGGTTGGGTTTTTCAGGTTGATGCAAAGCCGCCATCTGTGCCGGAGATATGCCCCGCTTACTCGCTGACACGCTATTTTCCCAAGATTCATTCGCGTTTACATCAGTTTTTATTTTGTTAGACATTACAACATCTCCATAACTTATCGCATCACTTATGTATAATGGTATCCGGATGTGTTTAACCAGTCAATAAAAAAGCCCGCTGTGAAAGCGGGCTTTTCCTTAAACTTAACATTTCCTAACCGTTGGCGGCTTCTTTTGTTTCCACATCATCTGAACCGTCTGTCTGGTCTTCAGCTGTGGTCTGGTCGCCCATGCCTTCCAACGCGTCAGGTGTATCAACCTGTTGTGAGGCAATTGCTTCACGGTCACGCTTATGGGCAATCTTCTTGATGCCTTTAATGTAGGCCCCTGTACCAGCTGGGATCAAACGTCCGACAATCACGTTTTCTTTCAGGCCGATAAGAGAATCTGCTTTCCCTTGTGTAGCGGCCTCTGTAAGTACGCGTGTTGTTTCCTGGAAGGATGCCGCAGAGATAAAGGAGCGTGTCTGTAGAGACGCCTTTGTAATCCCTTGGAGGATAGGCTTGGCTTCCGCCGGACGCTTACCATCATCCATGAATTTCTGGTTCTCAGCTTCAAACTCCTCACGATCAACGACTTCACCAACAAGATATGTTGTATCGCCAACACTTTGGATTTCAACTTTCTGCAACATCTGACGCGCAATGACTTCAATGTGCTTATCGTTGATTTTCACACCCTGTAGACGGTAAACATCCTGGATCTCGTTGATAAGATAGTCAGCCAAAGCTTCAACACCCATAACATCAAGAAGATCATGTGGCACGATCGCGCCGTCAATGATGGCTTCCCCTTTACGGATGAAATCGCCCTCGGCAACCGCTAAGTGACGGCCTTTAGGTACCATGTACTCAACAGTCTCAATTGATTTATCTGTTGGGTTCAGGATGATACGACGCTTGGTCTTGTAGTCCTTACCAAATTCGATCTGACCATCAACCTCGGCAATAACAGCAGCATCTTTCGGACGGCGGGCTTCGAAAAGCTCGGCCACACGAGGCAGACCCCCTGTAATATCGCGTGTTTTTGATGTCTCTCGCGGAATACGTGCAATCACGTCCCCGGCCTTTACTTCCTGACCGTTTTCAACGGACAGAACAGCTTGGGCTGAAAGGTAATAATTCGCAGGAAGTCCGTTAGCCAGGTTGATCACTTCGCCTTTCTTATCAAGCAAGGAGATACGAGGTTTCAAATCCTGTCCTTTTGGCTGGGCTCTCCAGTCAATAACCACTTTCGATGCAATACCTGTTGCTTCGTCAGTTTGTTCGGAAATCGACACACCTTGAACAAGGTCAAAGAAATGCGCCACACCGTCTTTTTCAGTTACGATCGGAATAGTGAACGGATCCCACTCGGCCATGCGGTCGCCCGGCTTGACCTTCGCCTTATCTTTCACCAGCAATCTGGCACCGTATGGAATACGGTAGACGGCCTTTTCCTTACCATTACTGTCAAGTACGGCAATTTCAGTGTTACGCCCCATAACAATGGTTGCACCTTCTGAGTTTTGAACGGTATTTTCGTGGCGAACCTCGATCTTACCTTCGGAAGCTGCTTCAACAGAGGACTGTTCCGCACCACGCTGCGCCGCTCCACCAATGTGGAATGTACGCATTGTTAGCTGTGTACCAGGCTCCCCGATAGACTGGGCAGCCATAACACCAACAGCCTCACCCATATTCACAGGTGTTCCGCGGGCAAGGTCACGACCATAACATGAAGCACAGATTCCGCCGCGCGTCTCACATGTCAGAGGTGAACGTACCTGTACGGATTCAACGCCTGCTGTTTCGATTTCTTCAGACGTTTCTTCCGTGATAATCTCGCCAGCTTTGACAATCACATCACCTGTCAGAGGGTTTGTGATGTCAATAAGAGCTGTACGTCCAAGGATACGTTCGGACAGTGCAACGACTACATCAGGGCCATTCATGACAGCTGCTGTTGTAACACCTTTCTCAGTACCACAATCTTTCTCGATGATAACAACGTCCTGCGATACATCAACCAAACGACGTGTCAGGTAACCTGAGTTCGCTGTTTTCAACGCTGTATCGGCAAGACCCTTACGCGCACCGTGGGTTGAGTTAAAGTATTCAAGAACGGTCAGACCTTCTTTAAAGTTTGAAATAATCGGTGTTTCGATAATTTCACCTGAAGGCTTGGCCATCAGACCACGCATACCGGCCAACTGACGAATCTGCGCGGCAGAACCACGAGCTCCTGAATGCGCCATCATGTAAACAGAGTTAAGAGAGCCTGTCTCGATATTTGAAATTTCTTTCATCATCGCATCGGCAACATCATCTGTACATTGTGACCAGATATCAACAACCTTGTTGTATTTCTCACCACGTGTAATCAGACCATCCATGTATTGCTGTTCAAATTCCTTGACCTTTTCCTTGGCAGCATTGACCAGTTTTTCCTTTGCCGGTGGGATAACCATGTCATCCTTACCGAAGGAGATACCTGCAATACACGCATGTTTAAAACCAAGTTTCATCAGACGGTCACAGAAGATAACTGTGTCTTTCTGACCGCAGAAGCGGTAGACGACATCAATCAAATTGGACACATCTTTCTTCGTCAAAACACGGTTCAAAAGTTCCAAAGGAACATCAGGGTGGCGTGGTAGCAACTCTGAAATCAACATACGGCCCGGTGTGGACTCAATGATATTGATGATCTTGTTACCTTCACGGTCAACAGTCTCATAGCGGCATTTGATTTTTGCGTGCATTGAAACATGACCTGCATTAAGGGCATGGTTAATCTCACCTACACCACGGAAGATCATACCTTCACCTGGCTCACCATCACGGGCGATGGAAAGATAGTAAAGACCAAGCACGATATCTTGTGTTGGCACGATAATCGGCTTGCCGTTTGCAGGTGACAGAATATTGTTTGTTGCAAGCATCAGGCAACGTGACTCAAGTTGCGCTTCGATCGAAAGCGGCACGTGAACAGCCATTTGGTCACCATCAAAGTCAGCGTTAAATGCTGTACAGACAAGAGGGTGAAGCTGGATTGCTTTCCCTTCGATCAAGGTCGGCTCAAACGCCTGGATACCAAGTCTGTGCAATGTCGGCGCACGGTTTAGAAGAACCGGGTGTTCACGGATAACTTCTTCCAGAATATCCCAGACTTCCGGGCGCTCTTTTTCGACCATTTTCTTTGCGGCTTTGACTGTTGAGGCCATGCCGTAAAGTTCAAGCTTGTGATAAATAAACGGTTTAAACAGCTCCAAAGCCATTTTCTTCGGCAGACCACATTGGTGGAGTTTTAATTCCGGGCCAACCACGATGACGGAACGACCTGAATAGTCAACACGCTTCCCAAGAAGGTTTTGACGGAAACGCCCCTGTTTCCCTTTAAGCATGTCTGAAAGGGATTTAAGAGGACGCTTATTTGTACCTGTAATTGTTCTTCCGCGACGACCATTGTCAAACAAGGCATCGACAGATTCTTGCAACATACGCTTTTCGTTACGCACAATGATGTCAGGCGCACGAAGTTCCATCAAACGCTTCAAACGGTTGTTACGATTGATAACACGGCGGTAAAGATCGTTCAGGTCAGATGTTGCAAAACGACCACCATCCAAAGGAACAAGAGGACGCAATTCTGGCGGAAGAACAGGAAGCACATCCATGATCATCCACTCAGGGCGTGTACCAGACTCGATAAAGGCCTGCAAAAGCTTCAAACGCTTAACAAGCTTTTTGCGTTTGGCTTCTGATTTTGTTGCGGCCAGACCTTCCTCAACATTAACAAGCTCAGCTTCAATGTCGATATTCGACAAAATAACTTTCAATGCTTCCGCACCGATACCGGCTTCGAAATTTTCTTCGCCGTATTCTTCCTGAGCATCAATATATTCTTCTTCTGTCAGCATCTGGTAAGGCTCAAGTGGAGTCATACCAGGCTCGATGACGATATAGTTTTCAAAATAAAGAACGCGTTCAAGATCCTTCAAAGTGATATCGAGCATCAGGCCAATACGTGAAGGCAATGACTTCGTGAACCAGATATGAGCAACAGGAGCCGCCAGGTCAATGTGACCCATGCGCTCACGACGCACTTTCGTCAATGTAACTTCAACACCACATTTTTCACAGATAATACCTTTGTATTTCATGCGCTTATATTTACCGCATAAGCACTCGTAGTCTTTTACCGGGCCAAAAATACGTGCACAGAACAAACCGTCACGCTCAGGCTTGAATGTTCTGTAGTTGATTGTTTCGGGCTTTTTCACCTCGCCAAAAGACCAAGAGCGGATTTGCTCGGGGCTTGCAATCGCGATGCGAATGGAGTCAAAACTTTGTGGGCCTTGTGGCTGTCCAAAAAGATTCATTAGTTCGTTCATTTTTTTCTCCTGCTTGTTGCCTTCTTAAAGGCAGATAAAATCAAATTCTTTTAGAAGTGCAGGACCTTCTCACTTAGAAGGCCCTGCCGCTAGCTTTATTCTTCGTCTGTCATTTCGACATTCAGACCCAAGGCCTTCAGTTCTTTTACAAGAACATTGAAGGATTCAGGAATACCGACCTCAAAGTTGTCCTCACCGCGAACGATGGATTCATAAACTTTGGAGCGTCCGGCAACGTCATCCGACTTGACTGTCAACAGTTCCTGCAAGGTGTAGGCCGCACCATATGCCTGCAGTGCCCAAACTTCCATCTCCCCGAAGCGCTGACCACCAAACTGGGCCTTACCGCCAAGAGGCTGTTGCGTAACAAGAGAGTACGGACCGATAGAACGAGCGTGGATCTTGTCATCAACCAAGTGGTGCAGTTTAAGCATATACATGTAACCAACTGTCACAGGTCTATGGAATTGCTCACCCGTACGGCCATCGATCAGTTGCACCTGACCGGAACCGCTCAAGCCCGACTGCTCCAGAAGATCAGTAATACTGCTCTCTATGGCACCATCAAAGACTGGTGTTGCCATTGGAACTCCACCACGAAGGTTATTGGCCATTTCGATCACCTGATTATCATCAAGCCTTGTTACCTTGGTGTCGTATTCCTTGTCACCATAAACATCCTTAAGCTTGGTCTTCAGAGTTGTGACCTCACCGGATTTCAATTCTTTCGGGTTATCAAAACCGTCAATCATCTCACCAATCTGGCGTCCCAGCGATGCCGAAGCCCAGCCAAGATGCGTTTCAAGGATTTGTCCGACATTCATACGTGATGGCACCCCAAGCGGGTTTAACACGATGTCAACAGGTGTACCATCATCAAGGTAAGGCATGTCTTCAAGAGGCATAATTTTTGATACAACCCCTTTGTTACCATGACGTCCGGCCATTTTATCGCCCGGTGCCATCTTACGCTTGATCGCAACAAAGACCTTAACCATCTTCATCACACCTGGTGGAAGCTCGTCTCCGCGCTGAAGTTTTTCAACCTTGGATTCAAAACGCGCTTTCAGGTTATCAACAGCATCATCAAAACCTCTACCCATGGCTTCGATTTCGCTCATGATAGCCTCGTCAGATACACCAATCTGTCTCCATTGACCACGCTTTTCAATTCCGTGAAGATCAGCGGCTTTGATTTTATCGCCTTTCTTCAATGAAACGCCTTTGGGCGCTGTCGCAACAGTTTGACCTACCAGCAGTTCTTCAAGACGTGAATAGAACCCGTCTTCCAGAATTTTACGCTCGTCATCACGGTCTTTTGCAAGACGCTCGATTTCCTCACGCTCGATAGTCAATGCTCTGGCATCTTTATCGACACCGCGGCGGTTAAATACACGCACCTCAACAACTGTACCAGTTGTGCCAGGTGGCAAGCGAAGTGAAGTATCCTTCACATCAGCCGCTTTCTCACCAAAGATCGCACGAAGAAGTTTTTCCTCCGGTGTCATTGGTGTTTCACCTTTTGGTGTAACTTTACCGATAAGAATATCACCAGGATTAACTTCCGCACCGATATGGACAATTCCTGCCTCATCAAGGTGTTTCAGAGCCTCTTCCCCGACATTTGGAATGTCACGGGTGATGTCTTCTGGGCCAAGCTTTGTATCACGCGCCATGACCTCGAACTCTTCCAGGTGGATAGAGGTATAGACATCATCATGTACGATACGCTCGGAAAGAAGGATTGAATCCTCAAAGTTGTAACCATTCCAAGGCATAAACGCCACAAGGACGTTACGTCCAAGAGCCAGCTCACCCAGCTGTGTTGAAGGACCGTCAGCCACAATATCACCAGCATTGATTTTATCACCAACTCTTACCAATGGACGCTGGTTTACACAGGTGGACTGGTTTGAACGCTGGAATTTCATCAGCTTGTAGATATCAACGACAGGCTCATCAGCGCGAAGCTGTTCGGTTGCACGAATAACGATACGGTTTGAGTCAACCTGCAATACCTCACCTGAACGGCGGGCAGTAATTGCCGCACCTGAATCACGGGCAACGGTTGATTCCATACCTGTACCAACCAATGGCGCATCTGTACGCAATAGAGGCACAGCCTGACGCATCATGTTTGATCCCATCAAAGCACGGTTCGCATCATCGTTTTCAAGGAAAGGAATAAGAGATGCAGCCACAGACACAATCTGCTTCGGTGAAACGTCAGCATACTCAATCATGTCGGCAGTTGCCATCAAGTTCTCACCACCTTTACGGCAGGAAACAAGATCAGCTGTAAACTTACCCTTATCATCTATTTCGGCGTTGGCCTGCGCAATTGTATAACGCGCCTCTTCCATCGCAGACATATAAATAACCTCATCGGTTACCTTGCCGTCAGTTACTTTTCTGTACGGACTTTCGATGAAGCCGTAAGGGTTGACACGGGCAAAAGTCGCCAGAGAGTTAATCAGACCAATATTCGGTCCTTCCGGTGTTTCAATAGGACAGATACGACCATAGTGAGTTGGGTGAACGTCACGCACCTCAAATCCGGCACGCTCACGTGTCAAACCACCAGGGCCCAATGCTGACAAACGACGCTTATGCGTAATTTCTGACAGAGGGTTTGTCTGGTCCATAAACTGTGACAATTGCGATGATGAGAAGAACTCACGGATCGCCGCTTGCGCAGGCTTGGAGTTAATCAGATCATGCGGCATGTAAGTGTCGATCTCAACAGAAGACATGCGCTCGCGAATGGCGCGTTCCATACGCAGCAAACCAACACGCACCTGGTTTTCCATCAGCTCACCAACGGAACGGACACGACGATTACCAAGGTTGTCGATATCATCAACTTCACCCTGACCATCTTTCAGATCATGCATGTATTTCAGGATTGCAAGAATGTCATCTTTGCGCAGGATACGCATGCTGTCTTCCGCATCAAGGTCAAGACGTGCATTCATTTTCACGCGACCCACAGCAGAAAGATCATAACGCTCAGCATCAAAGAAAAGTGAATTGAAAAGTGCTTCAGCACTATCAACGGTCGGTGGCTCACCCGGGCGCATCACACGATAGATATCGATAAGCGCTTCTTCGCGTGTATCACATTTATCAGCCGCCAGCGTATTACGCACCCATGCGCCTTTGTTTACGTGGTCAATAGACAAGATTGGAAGCTCGGAAACACCAAGATTTTCAAGCTTCTCCAGATCGTCTTCCTCAATCTCATGTCCTGCTTCAAAAAGCACAGAACCCGTCTTTTCATCCAAAAGGTCACGGGCAAGATAAAGACCAACAAGATCATCATCCTGAACAAGAACATCTTTCAAACCATCTTCGGCCATTTTCTTGGCTTTGCGAGGTGTGATTTTTGCGCCTGCTTCAGCTACAACATCACCTGTTTTCGCATCAACTAGATCGCTTGTAAGCTTAACACCGCGCATACGCTCAGGATCAAAAGCCGTTGTCCAGCCTTTTTTGCCTGACTTGTAAGTCAAGACATCATAGAAAGTTGCAAGAATTTCTTCATTGCTCATCCCCTGAATCATCAGTGGATCGATTTCCCCGCCCTTGTCTTCCATTTCCTTGCGGTATTTGACTGTCTCTTCTGAGTCCAACGCGCGAAGGAATGTTGTTACAGGCAGCTTACGGCGGCGGTCGATACGAACATTCAATATGTCTTTTGCATCAAATTCAAAGTCCAACCATGAACCGCGGTAAGGTATAACGCGTGATGAGAACAAATACTTACCGGATACGTGCGTTTTACCACCATCATGATCAAAGAACACACCAGGTGATCTGTGCATTTGGGACACGATGACACGCTCGGTACCATTTACAATAAATGTTCCGTTTTCAGTCATCAAAGGCATATCAACCAGGTAAACATCCTGTTCCTTGATATCGCGGATAGACTTCAGACCTGTTTCCTCATCAACATCAAATACTGACAGACGCAGTGTCACACGCAGAGGTGCTGCATATGTCATGCCGCGTGTACGGCATTCCTCAACATCATATTTTGGCTCTTCAAGCTCATAAGCCACAAAGTCAATTTCGGCATTGCCATTGAAGTCATTAATAGGAAATACAGTAGAAAGCACCTCCTGCAGACCTTGCATCATGCGGTCATCGGATGTGATATTGGACTGTAGAAATGACTCGTAAGAATTCTTCTGAACCTCAATCAGGTTCGGCATTTGAACGACTTCACGGATTTTCCCGAAAGACCGTCTTATGCGCTTGCGTCCGGTAAATCCGGTTGCTTGTTCTATTGCGTGTTGATTGGCGTCTTTTTTTGCACTCATGGCTCTTCCCTTATACTTGTTAAATCTCTGCTCCATATGGGGAAGCAGAATTTAGCTAAAAACGATTCCCATACTCGCGTTTAACATGACCTGTAAAGAGAGGCGTATCGGTTAACATGATCCCATGACAGACCCGCAAACCCTAACCTTCAAAGGTGCCGGCACTCTAATAATTGCAAGTATTAGTGCCGATATGTTGGTCGAAGATATCTTTACAGACAGCCCCGATTTAAAAATGCAAAGGGGCGAGGGGCAGTATATGCCCTTCGCCATCTTGGCTGGATATTTAGCGGATCAAATAAACTTTGTCCACAAAAAAATTATTTAAGTTCGACTTTACCGCCGGCTGCTTCGATTTTAGCTTTCATTTCTTCAGCTTCTTCTTTCTTAACAGCTTCTTTTAGTGGCTTAGGTGCGTTGTCAACAATGTCTTTGGCTTCTTTCAGACCAAGACCTGTGATTGCGCGAACTTCTTTGATGACCGCGATTTTGTTTCCGCCAGCTTCAGCCAGAACAACATCGAATTCATCTTTTTCTTCAGCAGCTTCAGCGCCACCAGCAGCTGGACCAGCAGCAACAGCAACAGGTGCAGCAGCAGAAACGCCCCATTTTTCTTCCAACATTGTTGCAAGCTCAGCAGCTTCCATCACTGTTAGTTCTGATAGTTGATCAGCAATTTTTTCCAAGTTAGCAGCCATAATATTTCTCCTTTTAAGCTTCTAAATTTTTTAAACGTCAGTGTTAATTTTATTCGCCCTTGGCGGCATAAGCACCAGTTACGCGTGCCAGTTGACCTGCCGGAGCTTGTAGAACACCGGCAACTTTTGTGGCAGGTGCCTGTATAAGACCGACAAGCTTGCCACGCAGTTCGTCCAGACTTGGTAGTTTGGACAATGTCTCAACGTCAGAAGCTGCAAGCTTCTTGGCGCCGAGTGAACCACCTAGGATAACAAGGGCCTTGTTATCCTTGGCGAAATTCTGTGTTATTTTGGCCGCAGCAACCGCATCTTCTGAATAGGCAATACCGACAGGACCAGAGAACAAATCGTTCAATCCTTCATAGTCAGTATCCTTAGATGCTATTTTAGCCAAAGTATTTTTTACAACTTTAAAACCAGCGCCATTTTCACGAAGCTCGTTTCTGAGTGTAGTCATTTGCGAAACAGTCAAACCGGTATTGTGTGTGACGACAACAATGCGGCTATTGGCAAATTTGTCTTTTAACCACTCGATTTGTTCCTGTTTTTGCTCACGGTTCATTGCCATGGCGTATCTCCTAAATAAATAAAGTCAAAATAAAAGGGCTTGAAACCAAGCCCTGTCCAAAACGTAAAGATTAAAAGAAAATAATGTAAAGCGCGCCATAAGCCGCTATTCTTTATATTTCTCTTTATCTGTACAGGCAATTACTCCAATAGGAAACCCATAGTCCCGGACAAAGTCAGGGGCATATAACGGGTTTAAACTAGAGATGTCAACTAAAAATTTTCAAAAGTGAGGCTTTTGACCGTATCGGACAATTTATGTTCATCTGCCAGCACAAACGGATATGCAGTAACCACACCATGAGATTGCGCCGCCTCTTTTTCTGTCACCATATCCATCCATATATTCATCAGTGACACTTCCAGCACCTCATAATCCCGGCTGATATCAGGGTCTGAAATCTGGTGTCTCAACCCTTTACTTTCCAGAGAAGCCGCCTCCTCCAGAACAACCCCCAGTTTCTGCATGAATTGATCCACTTCGCCAGCATCGCGAAACGCCTCAGTAGGTGAAGCTATCTGGCGCGCCAGATCAAGCATGGCCGGCCTTGTTTCATCAAAAACATTATGGGTAATCTCAATCATGCGGCTACCCCATCGAACAAGTGAAAGATCTTATTTTTTCCGGAAGGCCATGGTTCAGAGACACCTTCCTAACATGATGGGGCAATTGGGAAAGCCCCGGTGTTTTCTTCAGTTCATCATCGATAAACCTCATCGCATTTTCGAGATTATCAAATTTCATTTGCTGATCTTCGCTTAGATCCGAAAACCGCATAGAGGCCATTTCCATACAATCCAGCTCCTCAATAACCTCCCCAAGCTTTGCCCGAAGAGAGCTACACTCAAAACCAACCCTGCTATCGGGCGCAATTCTCATAAACTCATTGGCCAAGCCAAATAGGTCCTGTCGCGATGCATCCAGACCCGCAACAGAAATGGGTGAAAGGGATTGTACCGGTAAACTTGCCATCGAAACTCCTCAATAAATGTAGACTAGAGGAAAAATAATATATAATGGCTGTAATTATGTCAATAAAATAAAACCCCACCTGAATAAGGCGGGGTCTTAAAAAATATCTAAAGATCAGACTTAAACTTAAGCCGCTCTTTTTGTGTTAATGCGCTCAATTGCTGTTGCAACATCAATTTCAAGGCCGGGGCCCATGGAAGATGTCATTGTGATCTTCTTCACATACGTTCCCTTTGCGCCTGATGGCTTGGCTCTTACAACTGCATCAATAAAGGCTTGAGTGTTTTCAAGCAGTTTCTTGTGGTCAAAGCTGCATTTTCCAACGCCACCATGAATGATACCGTTTTTCTCAGCACGATATTCAACAGCGCCGCCTTTTGCCTCTTCAACAGCTTTTGCAACATCCATTGTCACCGTACCCAATTTAGGGTTCGGCATAAGACCTTTCGGACCAAGCACTTTACCAAGCTGCCCAACCAGAGGCATCATGTCGGGGGTCGCAATCAACTTATCAAAATCCATGTTACCATCACGGATCTGATCAGCAAGATCATCGGCACCAACGATATCGGCACCTGCTTTTTTAGCTTCATCTGCCTTGGCGTCTTTCGCCATAACAGCAACGCGTAGTTTTTGACCTGTTCCATGCGGAAGAAGAACTACACCGCGAACTGTCTGGTCAGCATGACGGGGGTCAACACCCAAATTCATAGCGACTTCCAAAGTCTCATCAAATTTGCGTGTTTTTGCCAAGCCTTGCAAATCCTTGATAGCATCAGCCAATGTGTAAAGCTGTCCCGGCTCACGACCTTCATAAGCTTTTTTCATATTTTTTGAAGTTTTTGCCATTGTATTAACCCTCCGCTACTTCTACGCCCATTGAACGTGCTGTACCGGCGATAATTTTGATCGCGGCGTCCGTATCATTGGCATTCAAATCTTTTGCTTTTGTTTCGGCAATCTCCTTGAGTTGTTTTCTGGTGATTGTTCCAACAACTTCCTTGGAAGGATTGCTCGCGCCTTTTTTCTGACCGATTGATTTCAAAATCAGGTAACTGGCAGGAGGTGTTTTTGTAATAAAATCAAAAGAGCGATCCTCATACACGGTAATTTTAACCGGTACAGGCATGCCCTTTTCCATGCTTTCTGTTTCAGCATTAAATGCCTTACAGAAATCCATGATATTAACACCGTGTTGACCAAGTGCCGGCCCTACTGGTGGTGACGGGTTAGCAGCACCCGCCGGTATTTGCAGGCTGATATAGCCTGATACTTTTTTCTTCTTAGCCATTATAAACTCCTTGTTTTGCTTTTTGGCTTAACTTAAAGAGTGTCGTGGTAACGGCTCACGGATGGCAACCACCAAAAAGGCAGCTATTTACCGGAAGACCTCCCACGAAAACCGCGCCAACTTATGCGAGCTGGCGCGGAAATGCAAGAAAAAAAGCTTTTTATTTTACGGCTGGGCAGGCGCTGGATCGGAATAGACCTGCTTTCCGCCAACGCGCTTACCCATATCTTCCATAGAAGTGTGCCCTGCACAGCTCCAAGATTTAGAACAACCGCATTTATCTGTTTTGTTATTTTTTTGATTATTATCCATTACAACCTCCACAAAGTAATATTATTGTGGAGACATATTAACAGACTTTATGAAAATTACAAGGCTTACGCTTTTTCGACCTGGGTGTAGTCAAGCTCGACAGGGGTTGCGCGGCCAAAAATAGACACAGAAACTTTCAGCTTTTGTTTTTCTTCATCTATCTGCTCTACAGACCCGTTGAAAGAGGCAAAAGGCCCGTCTGTAACCTTGACTTCTTCACCTATATCGAATGTCACAGAAGGACGCGGACGCTCAATGCCTTCCTGAACCTGCTGAATTATACGCTCTGCCTCTTTTTGGGAAATAGGTGAAGGTTTGTTGCCCGCGCCTAGGAAACCAGTAACTTTTGGCGTATCTTTAACCAAGTGCCAGATTTCATCATGCATGTTCAACTTTGCAAGAACATAACCGGGGTAGAATTTGCGCTCTGCATTTACCTTTTGTCCACGGCGCATTTCAACGACCTCCTCAGTCGGCACCATGATTTCGCCAACATCTTCTTCAAGACCTAACTTTGCAGCCTTTTCCTTGATCTGCTCGGCGACTTTGTTTTCAAAACCTGAATAAACGTGAATTACATACCAGCGCTGTGCCATTTTATTATTCCTTTAGTTTCCGTCTTAATAAATTATAGTGATAACAGTAGCTTGATTACAAACGCCATGACCTGATCAGCAAAAAACAGGAAAAGCGATATTAAAGTCACCATAACAAAAACGGCAATAGTACTTTTTATCGTCTCATCCTTTGAAGGCCATGTGACCTTTTTCATTTCGGATTTAACTTCTTTTGTATATTGTACGGGTCCTGTTTTAGCCACGGCTCTACTTCCTTTTAATTTTGGTTTTCTCCAGTGGTTCGTAACCTGATCTTTGCGAGCGATCCAAGGAAAACGATTAACACTATAAGGGAGATAAAAGATGTTTAATATAGTTGAAAAAAAAATTCCACCCCTTTTTATAAAAATCGTAAAACTATATCTCCCGGTTAAGGAGCTGCTCGCTTTCTCATTCCTTATGGATTTTAGGAACACTTTCAGTTAGGTTATTCAGGAACTGTACCTTAGCCCCAAAGGACTATATGCTAAATTTTTTGAAAATATTTTCCATCTTTTTTCTGATTACGTTTTTCGCAAATATTACATCTGCCAATAGTCAGGAAAACAACACCAAAGTAACAATTGGCGTTCCACTTTATGTGTATCACCCTGATGATCGACCGGGATCCAGGGACTGGAATGATGGCTGGTTTCAAAATGAAGGGGTCTTTGCTGACATTAGCTGGCCTGTCTACTCCCTGGGACAGTCGACAGATTTGCGCCTCGGGGCAACAGCAGGCATTTTCGACAACTCTATTTTTGATACATCCGTTTTTGCAGGAGGCGTAGCCGAAATTGAGACACATGCGACAGACCGCGTCTTCTTCAACGCAGGCACATATGCAGGCTTGATTACCGGTTATGATATGGCTGTCGGCCCTGCCATGGCACCATATGCAGGCGCTGGATATCACTTAACTGACAAAGTTGAAATCGGACTGCGCGGCGTCTGGCTTCCCGCCAAAACTATAGCCGGTTCAGAGGATGCACCGTCTGATGCGTATGTTGGAACAGTCACCATCGGGACAAGATTTTAAATCTACGCGTCTTCCTGTGTTTTTTTATCACCTTCATCAGATTTGATACCAAGCTCTTCCTTAAAAGTAAGCGTTCTGTAAGGAAACGGAATTTCGATTCCGGCATCATCCAGTGCTTTCTTAACAGCAATGACTACCTTATCGCGGCTTTCATGCATATCCAGCGGCTTGGATTTCGCCCACCAGCGCACTGTAAAATCAACGCTTGAGGAGTTGAATTCACGCGCAAAAACTTGAATAGGTTTGTCCCTGTCGATACCATCTACAGTCTCGACTGCTTTCTGAATAACGGATTTGGATTGCTCAAGGTCCTCATCATAGGCCACGCCACAAATAATTTCGAAACGACGGATGGGTTGGTCAGTGAGCACGAATACCTCGTTTTTAAAGAGTTTACTGTTAGGCACTAGAATAAGGACTCCGTCGGTCTGGCGAACAAAAGTATCACGAATATTAATCTGTTCAATTTTACCCTCGACATCCTCACAAATTATGAAGTCGCCTATCCGCATCGGACGACGTAACATAATCATCACACCGGCAAGGAAGTTTTCAAAAATATCCTGAAACGCAAAGCCAATAGCAATAGAACCAAGCCCAAGCGCCGCCAGTAATTTTGCAGGCGTAAGGCTCGGAAAAATAATTGCCATGGCAACAAGGACACCTATTGTCCAAACACCTATGGCTGCGAGTGTCAGGAAAAGACTCTTAAGAGATGGTCTGATATTGGATCTGTCGAGTACTTTACCAAAAATTAATTTAACCACTTTAGATGCCAGCCAGGTCAATATTATAACCGCAAAGCCTATACCCAGCATCGGCAAAAGCTTTATAAATCCGACGGTCATTACATTAATTTGCTCTAAAAGTGGTTGTAAAAAATCCATGTTATCCCCTTCATTTTAAAAAATATCTTAATTTCAACGGTGTAGGGTAGGTAAAAGTTCCTTTTGATATACAATATCTGGAAAAGCTCCTGAGTCTTAAACTTTAAAAATCGGGTTGCGTTCAACCAAAAAATAATGCTACCCAAGCCCATGTTTATTATTAATATTCTAAAAAA
>NZNU01000036.1 GCA_002695035.1 Micavibrio sp.
ATAGTTGATGTTACAGCCTTGGTAATGGTGTTGGCGGGCATAGCACTTTTAATTGCTCTGTTTACGTATGCGCCATCAGACCCGTCTTTAAACTCGGCCTCAACAGATAGCGGATCTGTTCAGAACTGGCTGGGTGAGGGGGGCGCGTTCCTATCGGATTTCCTTATACAAATATTTGGTTTCGCATCTTTTATCTTGCCTGTTGCTGCGGTGACATGGAGCATAAAGCTTTGGAAAGAAAGAAAGCTGGTTAGGCCGTTCTTCAAAATTTGCTTGCTGTCCGGCTCTCTTGTTCTACTTGCCGCAGCTTTCGCACGTATACCTTCTCTGGGTTTTTTACCGCACATATATGCAGGTGGCGCGGGTGGCGCGCTTGTACTGAATAGCGTTTCTGATGTTGCATCATCTTTTCTAGGGGCATGGAGCCACAGCATTTTTGCGGCAATTTTTGCTTTGGCAGGTATTATCCTTCTCTCACTTGCCCTACCGATAAGCCGGCAGGCATGGACAAATGCGGTACTTGCGTTCAAGGCCGGAGCGGAAACCGGGCTTTACAAAATGGTGACCGGGCTTAACGCCGCAAAGGATTGGATCCGCAAATATAACGATCCGGACTATGTTGCGCCCCCTAAAAAGAGGGCCGCAAAAACTGAAAAGAAAAAAGTTGCGCCAGTTCTTCAGAAGGAAAACAAGCCCTCTATTGTCGAGAAGACTATCGAGGTTGTTTCAAGTAAAGAACAAAAAAATAACACAACGACACCACCTAAAAAGAAACAGCAAAACCAGCGTAAACTTAACCTTGATGACGGTGATTGGGAGTATCCGACAACTGATCTGATGAAAGAAGTACCTGCTGTGACCGAAGAGCATCTTGATGAAGATGCCTTAAAACATAACGCAGAATTTCTCGAAAATGTGTTGAAAGATTTCAATGTTGAAGGGGAAATAGTGTCCATACATCCAGGACCTGTTGTAACTTTATATGAGTTTGAGCCAGCTCCAGGAACGAAATCGGCACGTATCGTAAATTTAACAGATGATATAGCGCGCTCAATGTCTGCTGTTTCTGTTCGCGCCAGTGTTATACCGGGGCGGAATGTTATTGGTATCGAAATACCAAATAAAAAGCGTCAGACTGTTTATATGCGAGAAATGCTGGAAATGGAAGATTACGATAAGACAAAGGCAAAGCTTCCTTTGGTCTTAGGTAAGAATATTGGCGGTAAGCCTGTCATCGCTGACCTTGCCAAAATGCCCCACCTTTTAGTTGCGGGGACAACAGGATCCGGTAAATCTGTCGCAGTGAACACAATGATTATGTCGCTTATCTATAAACTGCCCCCTGAAAAATGCCGCTTCATTATGATTGATCCTAAAATGCTGGAACTGTCAGTATATAACGACATCCCCCATCTTTTGTCAGAAGTGGTGACAGAGCCAGGCAAGGCCGTTGTATCGCTGAAATGGGCTGTGGCTGAAATGGAAAAAAGATACCGCGCAATGTCAAAACTAGGTGTGCGAAATATTGACGGCTACAACGCGCGTATGGAGGAGGCCCGCAAAAAAGGTGAGGTCATTATGCGTAAAGTCCAGACCGGATTTGATGTAGACTCCGGCAAGCCAGTCTATGAAGACCAGCCAATGGATATGTCAGAGCTTCCCTACATTGTTATTTTAATAGATGAATTTGCAGACCTTATGCTGGTTGCAGGTAAGGATGTAGAAGGGGCAATTCAACGCTTGGCGCAAATGGCGCGTGCAGCCGGTATCCATATGATTATGGCGACACAGCGTCCATCTGTTGACGTTATAACAGGAGTTATTAAAGCAAACTTTCCGACACGTATTTCTTTCCAGGTTACATCCAAAATAGACAGCCGTACCATCCTTGGTGATGGCGGGGCCGAGCAATTACTGGGTATGGGTGATATGCTATACATGGCCGGTGGTGGGCGTCTGACTCGTGTTCATGGGCCGTTTACTTCTGATGATGAGGTGGAATCGGTTGTGAACTTCCTTAAACTTCAGGGCGAACCAAATTATCTGGATGAAGTCACCGAAGGCAGCCTTGAGAACGGCATGGATCTGCTAGGAATTGGCGGCGAAGAGAGTGGTTCTGATGTGGATGAGCTATATGACCAGGCTGTTGCACTTGTGGCCCGCGAGCAAAAGGCTTCAACCAGCTATATCCAGCGTTACCTGCAAATCGGCTACAATCGTGCCGCACGTATCATTGAGGAAATGGAAAAACAAGGTGTTGTTGGACCCGCAAATCATGTGGGTAAACGTGAAATTCTGGTCAGTGACCATTCAGGTGAAGATTAAATCTATTGAAAGGAAAACCTTATGCTAAACCTCTTTATCGAAAATGCGCAACAGGTCGTTATGCATTTCTCGGGCGCGCGGAATAAGCTGGACATTAGCCTTGTAAGCCATTTCCGCTTCTGTAATATCAATTAAGTCCTCAATATTTACGCCTTTATCGCCTGAATTGGCAATATTATGCGCGGCATTGGCCAGCTTGTTCGTCTGAACATTCATACCTTGCAGAGCTGAACCAATTATATTAACCATGTGTTTATTATATCAGGGTAAATATTAACAAGCATTAAACACAGGCATTTTAGAAGGGTTTGTCTCTGTGAAAAAAACTTTCTTTTTATCATTCTGGATTATAGTGCTGGCTAATGTGGCCTGTACTAACGGGCATAGCCACAACAATCCTTTTAGCTATCCTGAATATCGCTATGAAAACCCGAAACACGAGCTGACTTTCCAATATGATGATATCGCGCCATATAATGCCAATCCGGCTTGGCTGGTTAATCACTGGCGGGAAATAGATATTTTGGCAGAACACGGCGTGGACAGGCAAGGCATTGCCTATATGCGCGTAGGGCCGAATTTTTATCATCTCTCAGGCTGGGATAAAAGACGCGTAGCTCAAACCATAGATGCCGCCTATGATTTTACAGGGAACACACCCGAAATGTTCCGCCTGCGCGACTGGTGTTGTAATACAGTTGTGGGTGTATACAAAGATGGTGAGCTTGTCCTGCAATAACGAAGGATCAGCTTATCTAAAAAACAAGACCGCCCGGTTTTTGAATTGTATAAGCGGACTGGTCTGATGTCTTTTTTCCTTTAAAGACTTTACCTGATTTAGAATTAGAGCTGCGTGTTGTAGTTTCTATACGCTCTGAATGCGGCATTATCTGGCGGATAAGATGGGCGATAAAATTCTGTGCGTGGCCATAAACATGTGTTGCATCCGTTGTTGAAATAGCAGTGTAAGGGCCATCTGCCAGGTTATGAACTTTTTCCAGATACTGTTCTTTTTTGAGTGTTCCTACAATCACAGGTGACATCTTCAGCATAATTTCTTTGGGGGTCCAAGAGGAGAGTTTATCGATTTCTTTTCTGAATTTGGATTTTGAAAGATAATATCTAAATTTTTCTACAAACATATTTGTAAGAACAATTTCATAAGGGGCATAATTGAGAGAACGTTGCAGGAAAGCTTCCATAGTTAAGTAATCCGGATGAAAAGCATGCTTCTCCAACTTGCTGGCATGAGCCTCCAACAAATCCAACCCGGAATATAACTCAACTGAAATTGTCATAATTTATAAATTTACTGTAAATTTTGTGATCTTACAAGTTTTTATTGAGCTTTTGCTCTCGCCATAAAACAAAACCATTGGCTGCGATTATTATAAATCCGCCTATCCAGACAGACAGGCTTGGCCAGTCATCCCAGACGACAACTCCCAATATTACTGCCCACAACAAGTTGAGGTATGTATATGGGCTCAAAACTGAGGCTTCTGCCCAAACTGTAGCATAGGTTTTGAATATTTGTTGTAACAGTGCAAAGAAACCTACGCCTGCAAGTATATGTAGAGTTGCAATATCAAGCTGAACGCCTTTGTAAAAAAGGACGTAGAGGCCGGAAACTGCCAGACTGCAGATTATAAAATAAGTAATCGTAGTCAATGGTGGTTCAGACCTACCCAGCTTTCTAAGCAGAAGATTTACGCTGGCTATCGTAAATGCACCCGACAGGGCTATGCCACCCGCCAGTGGTTTGAAACTATCGCCTTCAGGTCGGATAACAAGTAAAGCTCCGATAAAGCCTATAATCACTGCCGACCAGCGAAGCGGACCAACTCTTTCACCTAAAAAAGGAGCTGATAATGCCGTGATAATAAGTCCTGAAGTCATCAGCAGTGCAGTTGCATCAGCCATAGGTAAGAGAGAATAGGATAAGTAAACCAGGCAGACACTTATTGTACCTATAATGCTTCGCAGAATGTGGGTTTTATAGGCACTGGTTTTCAAAACTGACCATTTGCGGGTCACGCTCATATATAAAAAAAGGAGGGGAAGTATAAAAAGTCCTCTGTAAAAGACAATTTCCAATATATCGTAACTTTCAGAGGCAAGCTTTGCGCAAGCATTCATTAAAGTAACAAAAAGCCCTGCCAGTGAAATAAAAACGATGCCAAGAACAACATTGTCATCAAAATTTGGCTTTTCCCCCACTAACCTTTTACCTTGTAGCCTTTCCAACTGAGTCTGTTATCGACATAAAATCATTTATTCCACCTTTGATATTACCGTCGACATCTTTGCCAATATCGTTTCCGTCAAAAGAAATATGAATAAATTCAGCTGAATAACCTATGCCAAAAGGCCCTTCATTTTCATAAAAAATACACTCAATATTTTCATCTTCGAGGTAACCATCCCGCATAAGATTAGCTTTGAGCTCAACGGATTTATAACCACTCCCATAGGTGCTATTCGAGAAGGTTTGGGCAGATATGCTATCTATTTGATCCTCGCTATTTGCCATGAGGCCTTGGGCTGCTGCTTCGCAGCCTTTGGCCATTAAACCATTCTTTTCTTCACGGCTTTGGCACGATGTCAGCCCAAGCATTAATAGTAAGCATAGAAAAAATCTCATAAAAATCTCCTTATCAATTGGCAGATGATAACACCATTTTGACAATGTTTTAATACAGCTTGAATATTATCATGAAATTCATAAAGGGCTGATATTAAGGACTTACTATTTCTACGCTTTTAATGTTGTCTAAATCGTCATTTATTTGGTGGCGAAACCACGTAAATTGTCGCTTCGCGTAATGACGAGTGTCTTTAATCCCAATGTGCCGTGCATCTTCAAAAGTTTTTTCACCTTTCAAGTATCCCCTTAAAGCTCGAAACCCGTGTGCAATAATTATACTGGCATCACGTTCAACCTCATTCTTATCAATGCGTCTGGATAAGTTTGTGACTTCCTCCATGACGTTGTTTTCGAGCATCAGGTCGAAACGCTTTTCAATGCGCTCATATAATTTTTCGCGTTCAGGCAAAATCAGGAAAATGTCGAATTTCCACTCGGCAGGCGGGGGTGTTTTAGGCAGTTTTTGCCATTCTGATAAAGGTTTTCCTGTTTCTTGGTAAACGGCCCAGCCATGAGCAAGCCTTTGCGTATCATTCAGGTTTATGCGCTCAGTCAGCTCAGGATCGAATTTGCTGATCTCCTGATGGAATTTTTCTGAGCCTAGCTCGCGCGCCTTAGCCAAAGAGTTACGACGCATCTCATCAGACGTGTCGGGAATAGGGGACAAACCCTCTATAAGGGCTTTCAAATAAAATCCGGTTCCTCCTGTCAGGATGGGGTGCAAACCGAGCTCAAAACAACGCTTAATTTCCTGTTTTGCCAATATGCACCATCGGGCGGCATTTATGCGTTCGCCAGCGTCCAGAATGCCGTAAAGGCTATGTGGAATGTCGGCTTGTTCCTCTTGAGAGGGCTGTGCTGTAAGAAGTGGTAGCTCTTTGTAAAGCTGCATAGCGTCAGCGTTAATGACACAACCTTTTTTATCTTTGGCAAGCTTCAAAGCAAAAGCTGATTTGCCGCTGGCGGTAGGCCCAGCGACAACAGATATAAGTTTTTCGGAAGGAGGCAAAAGCTTATTCTTGTTCAATATTGAGTGCCACAAAGCGGGAATCACCCTCACCTTGAGGATCAATAAGGAATAGAACAGAGTCTTTGCCATCGGTTGAGGCCTTACGGATAAGGGCATCAGCATTTTCAGGGGAGGCAGGTGATGTCTGGTTAATTTCTAAAAGAATGTCACCAACCATTAGTCCCTGATCGGCGGCTTCGCTTCCGCGCTCAACATCTGTGATAACTATCCGGGTATCATTCTCATCATCGCCCTGACCAAATGTAAGACCGGTAAGTTCATTTTTCACACCTTCCTGGGGAGGTTGCGGAAGATTGTTTTGAAGTATTCCATCCTCCTCGGCTTTTTCAAGTTCACCTACTGTTACAGAAACAGTTTTTTCTTCTCCATCACGCCAGTAAACAAGGTCAACAGTGCTATTTATATTGGTTTCTGCAACAACTCTTGGAAGGGTGCGCATTTCAGAAATATCATGGCCGTCAAATTTCAGGATGATATCTCCAGTTTTGAGGCCCGCCTTCTCGGCTGGACCGCCTTTGCCGACATTGGCAACAAGAGCGCCTCTTGGTTCATCAAGTTCAAGACTTTCCGCAATATCTTCTGTAACAGTCTGGATTTTAACTCCCAGCCAGCCGCGGCGTGTCTTGCCGTATTTTATAAGTTGTTCAATAACAGGTTTTGCAAGATCTGAGGGGATAGCAAATCCGATACCGACGGACCCACCTGTGGGAGAGAAGATAGCTGTGTTTACACCAATCACCTCCCCATCCAAGTTGAACATAGGCCCACCGGAATTCCCGCGGTTGATTGACGCATCTGTCTGGATGAAATCATCATAGGGGCCCGCATTAATATTACGCTGGCGCGCAGAGATAATACCTGCAGTAACCGTTCCACCAAGTCCAAAAGGGTTTCCAATGGCAAGAACCCAGTCACCTACACGCATATTATGACTTTCGCCGAATTTGGCGGCCTGTAATTTCTTACGTGTTTCCACTTTTAACAAAGCAAGATCAGTTTTCTCGTCTATACCTACGACCTCGGCGTCAACTGTCGTGTCATCAAAAAGAGTGACGCGGATTTCATCGGCATTCTGTATCACGTGACTATTTGTGATGATGTAGCCTTTATTCCCGTCAATGACAAAGCCGGATCCTAAAGAGGCGGGGGGTACGACTGGTAGACCTTGGCCCCGTTGACCCATAAATTCATTAAAGAAATCCTGAAACGGAGAACCTTCCGGAAACTCTGGAAATTCCGGTAAGTTAGGCAATTCCTGGGCTTTTTGTGTTGAGCTGATATTGACAACTGTTGGCGAGAGACGTTCGGCCAGATCCGCAAAACTTGACGGTGCGTTGCGCATTGGCGCTACATCGGCGGCTTTAGTATCACCATCTAACACAGACTGGGCGTGTACAGGCTGGTTCGCTCCAATACTGGACACTACAAGCAAAGATGATACAAAGGCGATACGTGTAAGGGATTTCGCAAACATGAGAAAACAGTCTCCTTTTAAAGATTAGGCATCAAACTAAAATATAATAGATACGTATATTAAGATAAGTGAAAAGGCGCCCCAGTCAACCGGAGAGTCATAGAAGCCTGTCCATAAGCAGCACCAGAAAAATACCAAAGAAAAACATGGAAAAGCCAATATGCCTGAGCTTTCCTTTCGGAAGCACAAGAGCCGTTGCGAGAATTCTTCGCATCGTGTCAGGAAAACAGGCGTAAAGCAGACCTTCGATTACAAATATCAGTGCAAAAGCAGTCGATATATAAAGGACAAAATCCTGCATATTTAACGTGCGGGATTATTTTCCAAATATCTGAAGAAATCGCTATCAGGCGAAAGAACAAGTGTCTTGTCTTTGTTTGCCAGAGATTTCTTATAGGCTTCCATGGAGCGGTAAAAAGCATAGAAGCGCGGGTCACGATTGAACGCTTCAGCATATATAGAAATAGCTTCTTCATCGCCTTCCCCTCGTGCAATTTCCGCATCTCTTTCTGCTTCTGATAGCAAAACTGTACGATCCTTATCTGCACGGGAACGGATTTGAAGGGAAAGCTCTTCCCCTTCACCTCGGGCTTCGCGGGCTTCACGTTCACGCTCGGAACGCATACGATCATAAGTGGCTTGTGTTACTTCCTCGGGCAGATCAGCGCGAACAATGCGAACATCGACAATCTCGATACCAAAACGGGATGTTTCATTGTTTACAGTTTCCTGAATGCTACGCATTAGCCCCTTTCTTTTATCTGAAAGAATATCTGGCAGGGGAGCCTTACCCAGCTCACTCCGCATAGTGGATGTAATGATGTTATAAAGGCGTTGGACGGCGGCATTTTCGGTACCGAGCGTCTGGTAGTATTTCAGCATGTCTGAAATTCTGTAGCGTGCAAAAGTATCAACAACAAGACGCTTTTGGTCAGATAGCAATACTTCCTCAGAAGGAGGATCAACATTCAAAATCCGGTTGTCGAAAACCTTTAAATTCTGAATAAGAGGAATTTTAAAATGTAGGCCGGGACTTGTGATTTGCTGCACAGGATCCCCGAATTGCAAAACGAGCACCTGCTCTGTTTCTTTGACTATAAACACCGAACCTAATAAAAGGACGACAACGGCGATCAGGCCTACCAGGCCAATGGCTGCTTTTTTATCATTCATCAGGTAACTCCTATTGTGCTGTTTGTTCTGATTGTCTCGGCGTCGTCGTCGCCGGAGCAGATTGTGTACGCAACTCGTTTAAAGAGAGATAAGGCACTGTGCCATTGCCACTATTCCCATCCAAAATGATGGTATTGGCGTTATTTAACACATCTTCAAGAGTTTCCAGATACATACGCTCTGCGGTTACGTCACGACCTTTTGTGTAGGCGTTATAGACTGAAACAAAACGCTGTGCATCCCCTTTGGCCTGGTTAACAACCTCTTCTTTGTAAGCACCGGCTTGCTGGCGCATTTTTTCGGCTTCACCTCGGGCGCGGGGAATTATATCGTTTCGATAAGCCTCTGCCTGGTTACGAAGCTGTTCTTTTTGCTGACGCGCTCTTTGCACCTCGTTAAAGGCATCAATAACGGGTTGTGGCGGGTCAACTTTTTGTAGCTGCACAATATTAACATTAACACCGGCCTCGTATTCGTCCAGCATCCTTTGCATCAATTCACGCGTGTCAGATTGTATCTCCCCACGTGCTTGTGTCAGCGCGGGTTGAATATTGGTTTGTCCAATAATCTCACGCATGGCGCTTTCCGCCACAATTTTAATTGTTGCTTCGGGATCGCGAATATTAAAAATATAATTTGCGGCATCGCTGATACGCCATAGAACAACAAAGTCGATGTCGATAATGTTTTCATCACCGGTAAGCATCAGACTTTCGTCTTCAACATCTTGTACACCGGAAGAAGAATTGTTGGTTGCGAAACTTCTGAAACCGACTTGCACACGCCGTTCATTTGTCACATTCACAATTTCATTAGATTGGAAAGGATAGGGGGTGTGCCATTTCAAGCCGGGTTGTTCGACCGTTTTGCTGTATTTACCAAAAGTCGTGACAACACTGTGCTCACTTGGCTGTACAAAGTAAAAGCCTGATAAAAGATAGATCACGATCGCGGCGATGATACCTAGGAGAATGAATTTGCCAGGCTCGACAGAGCCGGGCATCATGTCCTTGAAATTATTTTGCAGGTTTTTGAACCCATCTTCAAAATTATGCGAGGAGCCGCTATGTTTTCTGGAGCTATGCTGCTGAGGTTTCTTAGACGGACCTTTTGCCCATATATCCCTGCTGCGCTTGTCCTCGACATTGCTTTTTGCCCAAGGGTTCTTGCGCTTATTGTCTTTATCGCCGTCTGAACCCTTGTCTTTACCGTTATCATTACCCATAGTAGTCTCTCTTTTGAAAAGATAGCTGAATGTATCCGTTACAATACCGTTTTTGCATAGAAAAACAAGGTTTGGGCCAGAAAAATGACAAGATTAAATAAAGATTTTCTTCTTAAAATTTTGAAAGAAATAGAAAACCCTCTTCATGAAAGTGATTTACTGGAAAGCGGCATGGTCGAACATGCAGATATTTCAGACGGTCAGGTAACTATCCTTCTAAAAGTTGACCGGAGCTTGGGAGCGCAGTTGGAGGACTTTCGGCAAAACGTGGAAAATGAAGTTAGAAGGGCGTTTCCTGACGCAAAATCAGTATCTGTGATATTGACCGCTGAAAAAGTGCCTCCAAAGGAAGCGCCGGATCCGCATGGCATGAATAAAAATCCGCCATTGAGCCTCCCCGTTAAAAACATTATCGCAGTTGCCTCGGGCAAGGGCGGTGTTGGGAAATCAACTGTAGCAGCAGGACTAGCTGTCGAATTGGCAAAACATGGTCATGCCGTTGGTTTACTTGATGCGGATATTTATGGTCCCTCCATTCCCCATCTTATGAACTTGCAGGGGCAAAAGCCTGAGCTGAACGATAAAAAACAGCTTATTCCTTTAATTTCAAAGGGTGTGTCAGTAATGTCCATCGGTTTTATGGTCGAGGAAGATACACCCATGATATGGCGCGGGCCAATGGTGCAAAGCGCGATTTACCAGATGTTGCGCGATGTTGATTGGACAGGTATTGATACCTTGATAGTTGATTTGCCACCAGGCACTGGGGATGCGCAATTAACAATGGCGCAAAAGGTGCCTCTGACAGGTGCGGTCATCGTTTCGACCCCACAGGATCTGGCTTTGATTGATGCGCGTAAAGCAATTGAGATGTTCAATAAAACAAATGTGCCCGTCCTTGGGCTCATCGAAAATATGTCCACCTATATTTGTGAGAATTGCGGGCACGAGGCACATATTTTTGACCACGGCCATGTCAAAACAGAGGCCGAAAAAAGAGGTATTCCGTTTTTGGGCGAAATCCCTTTGGATATGAAGATAAGGGACAGCAAGGAGTATGCTGCCGACTTTATGCAGAATATTGTAAAACGATCTCAGGTTTTTTCAAAAACCTGAAACAGGCAGGGCGGGGACGTGGTTTCACTTTTCCGCTCTTCTGTTTTTTGCCAGATGTCCTCATCCAATTCAGGGAAAAAGGCATCGCCTTCATAAGTTTCTAAAACGCGCGTCAGATAGATTTTGTCAACCTGTCCGTCTTCAAGTGCCTGTTTATATATCTGCTGGCCGCCGCAAATCATAATTTCATCTGGCTGTTCGCTCCTCGCCTGATTGATAGCGGCCTCTAAAGAATGACAGGATATAGCCCCTTTATGCTCGTAATCTGAGCGGGTCACAACTATATTGGTGCGTTTTGGCAAGGGTTTACCAAGCTGGTCAAGGATACTCTGAAATGTTTTTCGACCCATGATACAGGGCTTGCCGGAGGTTTTTTCCTTAAAGTAGCGAAAATCCTCCGGGATATGCCAGACAAGTTCATTGCCGCGACCAATGACATTGTTTTGGGAAGCCGCCACTATAATAGAAACAGGTGACATTAAACCGCGACTTTACCTTTAATATGTGGATGTGCTTCATAACCGACCAGTTCGAAATCCTCATATTTAAAGTCAAAAATGTTTTTAACATGCGGATTAAGGTGCATTTCAGGCAATTTGTAAGGATCACGACTTAATTGCAATTCAACCTGTTCCAAGTGATTGCTGTAGATATGTGCATCACCAAAGGTATGGACAAAGTCACCGGGTTTGAGACCACAGACTTGAGCCACCATTAAAGTAAGCAGAGCATATGAGGCGATGTTGAAGGGAACACCAAGGAAAATATCAGCACTGCGTTGATACAGTTGGCAGGACAGTTTTCCGTCTGCAACATAAAACTGGAAGAAGCAGTGGCAAGGTGGAAGGGCCATCTTTGGAATATCCCCGACATTCCATGCGGATACGATCAGACGGCGATCATCCGGGTTATTCTTAATGCGCTCAATCACATTTGATATTTGGTCTATTTTGTGGCCATCAGGTGAAGGCCAAGACCGCCACTGGTGACCATAAACGGGGCCTAGATTACCATTCTCATCGGCCCATTCATTCCAGATACGCACGCCGTTTTCCTGCAAATATCCGACATTGGTATCGCCCTTTAAAAACCAAAGGAGTTCGTGAATAATAGATTTAAGGTGCAGTTTTTTTGTAGTGACCAAAGGAAAGCCATCTTCAAGATTGAAACGCATTTGATAACCGAATACGCTTAGAGTTCCGGTTCCGGTTCTATCTTCTTTATTTGTGCCGTTGTCCAGAACATGGCGCATCAAATCGTGATATTGCTTCATAATATCGTCCTCTCTTCACATCTTTTCTTATGATTCTAATGCGCAGTATAAACAACATCGAAAACCTTTGGGACTCTTAATCCCTGTTCATCAACAATGCTCTTATTTTGCATTGCAACAGTTAAAATGGAACGATTCGAAGGTATGTCTGTTTATAGCCCGTAGGAAAACTTCTTAAGGAAGAGGAAAAAATTATGGCTGTATTGGACAAAACATTCACTGATGGAAAAATAGATCAGGACATTGTAAATCTTGCCACACATTACGGGCTTTGTCCGGCAGTACTTGCGCAATCCTACCAAATGCCCGCTTTTGCGCAATTTGCTGAGAGAAATTTAATCGCCGGACGTCCTGTCAAAGAAATTACCGATGTTTTATGGCCGCGTCAGGTTAAGCTGACCATGAATGTGCAGGAAGGGCATTTATTTGCCGATGCACGCCGCGAAATGGATGAATTGGCCTGCACATCATTTGCCGCGGCAAATTCTTGATTTTTACCCCATAAATGCTATATAATAAGGTATCACCATTCGTGGTGAGTATGACGCTAAACGCTGATATGGAATAAACGTCTATGGACCCGGGGGCAGTGCCCGGCGGCTCCACCACAAGGACATAAGACTTGATCGAGAGCAGTTCAGGTACTTGTGTCCTTCTGTGGGGCCGAAACAGGATCGACATGCGTAGTAAAGATATTAAGCGGCGTTCGAGATGGTACCTTCGTTACAGGACCACGCATTATAAATGCAAACGATAATACAAATGTCGTAGCAGCTAATGACAATGGCGCATTCGCCCTTGCCGCCTAATCTTTATTAGGTTACTAACTGCAAAAATTGAATTCCTTGGATTTTGACTATCTAAGGTGGGGCATGGGTCGGGCCTCGCAACAGAACCGGCCCATTTTTTTATTTCCACTCTGTTATTTCACGTCCCAGTAACTCTTCCAACTTTTTGACTTCAGGCAACAGCCGCTCAGTCAGCCATTTATGTTCGGCCTCTGGAATGCCACCACGTTTAGCGTCGGGATTTTCTTTTCCGAATATAAGCTCTTTCAGTCCAAGTTTCTTGGCAAAATTAATAACGAAATAGATCCGCCTCTGTCTCAGCCAGTCGGCAATGTGTTGCGCCAATGTGGCAACTACTCCTGAATTGGAATATGTGGTTACGTTATAACGCTCTTTAACATCCTCCGGCGCTGGCATATAAGGGATATCCAATGCTGCACACACCTGATGAATATATTTATCCTGATCTGCTTCCAATTGCTCTTGGTAAATAAAATGTATTTTACTTAAAGGATAATATTCGAGCCAACGCCTAAGATTTTTAGCGTAATAACTGCTTTCAAGTATCTGAGGGTTTTGTGCGCAGGCTTCTTCAAGTGTACCGCTTACAAGTCCGTATCTTTTATAGTGAAGATAAAGTGAATAAGATCGTAATACAGGATGTCTTAAGGGGCAGAGTAATTTTATATCCGGACCAAGTGTTTCGTGAACGCGTGCAGGTGCGTCCGGGTGATCAAAACTTGTCGTGGATATTTCCATGATAAGCCTGTATTCCGGACGCGGTCTGAAATGTGCCGTGTAATGGGCTATACCCCTTTCGTAGTCGCGATCAAAGTAAAAAACCTCTTTGACCTCTGAGGGCAAGCAAATATCACCGCGCGTACGCAGATATCTGTCCAGCCAGCTTGTCCCGGCTCTTTGAGGCCCCATGGAAAAGGCAAAAGGCCTGTCAAAAATGCGTAAGTATTTATTGGGCATGGCGTTGTTTTACTGTGTTAGCGAATTTTTTCCAAAAATTTCGACGTATAGGAATTAATTTATCAGAAGTGTAGTGCAGTGAGCTTCTGAAATTGGTTTCGGCGATTTGTATCAATCTCGACGGTGGAGATATATGCAGCTTTTTTATATCTTCAGCCAGTTTAGCATGATCACCTGGTTTGTGTAGGAAATCTTCGTCCAACAATTCGCTTATGCCGCCTGCTGTAGAGGCAAGGCAAGGGCAGCCTCGGCTCATTGCCTCTATTAATGCGCGGGGAAGCCCTTCATGGAAACTGGGCTGAATATAGATATCAATATTGTCCAGCCAGTTATAGACCGCTTGCCCACCTGATAAAATCCCGTCAAAGCTGATATGATTTGTCAGGTTTAAGTCTTTTATAAGCGACTCGTATTTCTCAGGATTTCCGGGACCTAAAAGATGGAGTTTCACATTTGCCGAGGGATGTTTTTCTTTAAATGCGGCCAGAGCCTTCATGGCTACATCAATACCCTTTAATTTGTGATCGAGCTGTCCGATCAGACCAATTGAAAGATGTGATGCAGGATTTTGAATTTTGTTCTTTCTGTTTTCCAAAACTGAGGGGCCAGGTTTTTCCAGCCTGACATTGGAGGCAATGGCCGTAAATCCTGCTGCCGGATAGCGGTTGGGAAGAAAATCGCGGGTGACATAGATGACGCCGTCTGCCTCGCGTGCGACTTTACGGGCGCGCAAATATCTTACAGGCGCATATAATTTGCCAACCAGGCTTCCATGATTCCAGGTATTATCCCATGGACATCCCGAAAGTTCATGGGCAACAGGAAGGCCGAGACGCCTGGCTTCTTTAAAGGCTATCCAGCCTATTTCGGACATGGCACGGATAATAACGCCGTCGCTGTTATTAACCTCACTGATTATTGCAGAGGCCACGTGTTTTCTATGTTCTAGAAGGGCGAGGGGGGAATTGATATTGCTAAAAGTTTTGATTTCAACATTTTGACCGTCACTGCGTGACATTTTGCGCATATCCGCATTAGTAGGCAAAGATTCTCCGCGGCCAAGAACAGTTAAGCTGCCAAAGGCTTCAAGATATGGTTGCCAATAGTCATAGCCAAACTGTCCGGCGGAAAAATGATGTTCCTGATCATCTTTGTAATAGACATTATCGTGGCAATAGAGAATTTTCATGGGAGGCTATCCGGTTTTAGATTGCGAAGACGCCAGAAAAATCATAAGTGTTTATGTGCCATGACACAAACCAATAATTTAAAAGACATTCCTGCCAGCTACCGTAACAAGGGAAATTTGCGCGAGGGCGACTTAAAAAAGCACCTTACGCGCCTTACTCTTCCAATGATATGGGGGATTGCGGTTATCATATCCTTTCAGCTGGTCGATATGTATTTTATCTCTCGCCTTGGCACGGATGAGCTGGCGGCTATTTCTTTTACATTTCCAGTTACTTACGGAATTTTAAGTATTACAATTGGTTTTGGAATAGCGGTGTCTTCGGTTATATCGCGTCTTATAGGTGAGGGGGGACAGGATAAACTAAAACGTGTTACCACCCACGGCCTCCTACTTGTTTTTGGTGTATGCTGTCTCATAGCTTTGACAGGTTTACTTATTCATGAGGCTTTATTCAGTGCCATGGGCGCGAATGGTGATTTGCTCGCGCTTATTAAGGATTACATGCTTATCTGGTTTGCGGCGATTGCGTTGATTTCAATGCCATTGGTCGGAAATTCTGCCATTCGTGCTAATGGCGATGCCATGACACCGGCAGCAATTATGACAGTTGCTGCAGTTATTAATACTATATTGGATCCCATTCTGATTTTTGGATTATTCGGCTTTCCCCGTATGGAAATCCAGGGGGCAGCTCTTGCCACAGTGATTGGTAATGGTTGTGCGTTTTTTGCAATTCTTTATGTGCTCCGGTTCAAAAAAGAAATGGTAGATTTTAAATGGTTACATAATTTCACCAATTTCGGGGAAACGGCAAAAAATATTCTGGTTATTGCAATACCTGTTGGTATGGCGCAAGCAATTCAACCATTTGTAAATGCAATTATCATTAGCCTGCTTGCTGCCGTAAGTGCCGAGGCGGTCGCGGCATACGGTGTAGTGACAAGGGTTGAGGCTTTCGTCTTTATCGTGCTGATGGCATTGGCAACAGGAATGGCACCAATTATAGGACAGAATTTTGGAGCGGCCCTTTATGACCGTGTTCGCGCGACAATGAAACTGGTCATTAGCTTTACGGTTATTTGGTCCGCACTTATCGCTGTAATGCTTGCCGTTGCAGGAAGACAGATTGCAGGATTATTTACCGGCAATGAGAATATAATCGAAGTGGTCTATCTTTACTTTTTGATTGTCCCGGTCTCTTATCTTTTCTCACATCTTGTGAATGGCTGGTCGTCAGCTTTTAACGCAATGGGTCAGCCTAAAAAATCATTTACAATGATTGTCGTCAAAATGCTGGTAGTTATGCTTCCTGCTGTTTATATCGGAGCTCAATTTGGCATTAAAGGAATTTTTATAGCCATCGCCTTGGTCAATTTTGTCATTGGCAGCACTTTCCACACATATAGCTGGAAAAGTATGGTCAGAGACTTTGAAAGCAAAAAAGCCGCTTCATAAACGGAGCGGCTTGTTTCTTAGAATCTAAAGGTAATTAAAAGAGGGTATTAAAATCCATCTTTTTCACGACGCTTGCGGTCAAGCTTGCGTGTGCGGCGTACGGCCTCGGCCTTTTCGCGTTTGCGCTTTTCGGAAGGCTTCTCAAAGTCTTTACGCATTTTCATTTCACGAAAGATACCTTCACGTTGCATTTTCTTTTTCAGAACACGTAGAGCTTGCTCCACATTGTTTTCTCTGACATTAACGCTTACCAATTCAATCACCCCTTTCGGCGGTTTCTAAGATGTTGTTTTCAAAAGTTTGAACAGTGATAGTGCAGTTTGCACGGCTTTGCAAGGCTTATTTGGTCTTCTTGCGGGTTTTGATATCCATGGCGGCGGTCATCAAATCCTTGGTGTAGTCTTTTTTCGGCTTGTCAAAGATCTGGTCGGTTGCGCCTTCTTCAACTATTTTCCCGTCCTTCATCACCAGTATGTAATGTGACAGGGCGCGCACGACTTTCAAATCATGGCTGATAAAGATGAAAGACAGTCCGTGTTCATTTTGCAGGGCGCGCAGTAAATCCACCACCTCGGCCTGAACGGACATATCAAGTGCGGAGGTCGGCTCATCCAATACAATCAACTTCGGCTTTAAAACAAGGGCGCGGGCAATAGAGATGCGCTGGCGTTGCCCGCCGGAAAACTCATGTGGGAAACGGTGGCGCGTTTCGGGATCAATGCGGACTTCTTTCAAGGCCTTCACTACCGCCTCATCGCGTTGCTGTTTATTCAGATGCGGTGCATGAATGGTCAGCCCCTCTCCAACGATTTGGGCAACAGTCATACGTGGTGAAAGCGAGCCAAAGGGGTCTTGGAATACGATCTGCAGGTCACCGCGCAATTTACGGACCTCGCGTTTATCGGCTTCGGAAACATTCTGCCCGGCAAAAACAATATCGCCTTCCGAACCGAGAAGGCGTAAAACCGCAAGGCCAAGTGTTGATTTTCCACTACCGCTTTCACCGACGATACCAAGGGTCTGGCCTTCATAAACCGTAAAAGAAATGTCATCGACGGCCTTTATCACCTCAAGCGTTTTTCCAAACAGACTTTTTTTGGTGGGAAAATGTACCTTCATATTTTCTGCTGTTAAAAGAGGCTTCGCCTTTTTATTGGTGGCTACAGCCTTGCCCTTTGGCTGGGCGGCGAGAAGCATCTTGGTGTATTCATGCTGGGGTTTGGAAAACAGGGATTTGGTGGTTTTCTGCTCTACAATTTCACCCAGCTTCATGACTGCCACACGATCAACCGTTTTCTCAACGAGGTTGAGGTCATGGGTGATAAGGAGTAGTGCCATATCAAGCTCTTTTTTGAGTTTGTCCAGCAACTCCATGACTTGTGCCTGAATGGTAACATCCAATGCCGTGGTCGGCTCATCAGCTATCAGAAGGTCAGGATCATTGGCTAAAGCCATGGCAATCATGACGCGCTGGCGCTGACCGCCAGAGAGTTCATGAGGGTAGGCGTTAAGGCGTGATTTCAATTTCGAAAGCTCCACCATGTCCATCAATTCACCAATGCGTTTATCTTTATCGGCACCTTTAAGTCCTTTATGAAGTTCAAGGATTTCGCCTATCTGCTTTTCAACAGTATGAAGGGGGTTAAGGGCAGTGAGTGGTTCCTGGAAAATCATACCTATCTGGTCACCACGAATTTTACGCATATATTTATCATCGCGTCCCATTAAGTCGTCCCCCTTGAAGAGTAGCTCTCCACTTGGGTGGAAGGCGAGGGGATAGGGCAAAAGCTGCATAATGGATAGCGCCGTGATCGATTTTCCACTGCCGCTCTCTCCGACAAGGGCCAGGCTTTCCCCGCGTTTAATGTCAAAAGAAACATTGCGCACGGCTTCAGACACACCGTTTGACGTTTTAAACGAAATGGAGAGGTCTTTTACGGAAAGTATATTGGTATTTTTCGTCATGCTGTCTGATCGTCCTCTTTCAGATAATCTTTTACAACATTTGCAAAATAGGTCACACCCGTTGGGATAATTTCGTCATTAAAATCATAGAAAGGTGAATGCAGTGACTGGTTATGACGACTGTCCACCTCAGGCTCACGTTGCCCAATCCAGACATATGCGCCGGGACGATCCTGTAACATCGCCCCAAAATCTTCACCACCCATGCAAGGCTCAACATCCAATATAACATTTTCAATGCCAACTGTTTGAGTGGCGGCGCGAGCGGCAATTTCTACACCTTCAGCTGCATTGATCGTTGGTTCTGTACCTTGATGGTATTCAATATCTATGCTGACTTGATGGGCAAGGCCGGTTGCCTTACAAATTTCCCTTATGCGTTGCTCCAGCAAAGCTCTGACCTCGGGCTTAAAGCTTCGCACAGAGGCCGAAAGGGTGGCTGTGTCGGAAATAATATTGTCTGCACCTGTTCCGCAGTTTAAATTGGTGACACTGATAACAGCCGTATCAATAGGGCTGACATTTCGGGAAACAATAGTTTGTAGTTGCATAACAAGGGATGCCGCCGCAATCAAAGGATCACGCCCGTATTGCGGCATCGCGGCATGTGCGCCCTGACCTGTAACAGTAATTTCAACACTGTCCACTGCAGCCATGATAGGACCGACACGTGTAGCGATCTGGCCCTTTTCCAAATAAGGCCAGTTGTGAAGACCGAAAACCATATCGCAGGGGAAGTCTGTAAAAAGACTTTCTTCCATCATTTTATTTGCGCCTTTTGCACCCTCTTCTGCGGGCTGAAAAATCAGATGTGCCGTCCCATCAAAATCGGGATTATCATGCAGATATTTTGCTGTGGCTAATAATATGGCTGTATGACCATCATGCCCGCAGGCGTGCATTTTTCCTGGGATTTTTGAGCTATGTGCTACATTTGTTTTCTCGACTATATCAAGAGCATCCATGTCGCCACGAAGCCCTACAGTTTTGCCCGATGAGGATTTATTGCCTTTAATCGTTGCGACAATACCTGTACCCGCTATGCCTGATTTATATGAGATGCCCCATTCCTCCAGCTTTTCTTTGACTAATGAGGCAGCAAATTTCTCCTCATAGGCTGTTTGAGGATTCTCGTGAAGTTTTCTGCGCCATTGTGTGGCATTTTCACTAAGTTCTTTTAAAGGCAATGTCATAAATCTTATTCCTCTGCTTTAAGTATCTTGTGGTAAACATATACATCCGCCCCATCACGTGCATCTTTGACAAGCCCGATGCGGTTAAAATCGTTTTTCTTAAAAACGGATATACTTGCCTGATGTGACACTTCAACCCGCGCAAGCAAATGTTTTTTGCTGGTCTCTTTGGCCCAGTCTAACCAGTCCAGGATCATAGTTTTCATCAAACCCTTACCACGCGCTTCGGGGTGAACAAGTGCGGCCTGTAGAATGGTCACGCTGTCACCTCCGTCAAATTCAGGCATGTCTTCCAACCCGATTTCTTTTTCCGGTTTAAAGTTTTGGGGAACGTGGAAAGCGCACTGAGCGAGGAGCTTTCCGTTTCCGTTTTTGCGAAAACCAATCATTTTATGTGGAGGAAGAAGGTGTTTTTCAAAATAAGTATCCGTGCGGGCTACAATATAAGGCGCCAGATTTTCCGCTTTAATATGTGCAATAACGTGATCCTGAAGATAAATGATGTCTTTTAAGTCATCTTCGCTTAGCTGTTGGAAGTCACTCATATACTTGTCTTTCTGGGGTCAAAGGCATCGCGCACGGCCTCTCCGATGAAGGTTAAAAGGGTAAGCATAACGGCCAAAACGATAAAGGCTGTAAAACCAAGCCACGGGGCTTGCAGATTGTTTTTGCCCTGTGCCAGCATTTCACCTAATGAGGCCGAGCCCGGGGGCAGGCCGAGTCCTAGAAAATCCAGACTTGTAAGTGCTGTAATAGAACCTGTTAAAATGAACGGCATGAAGGTCATCGTAGCAACCATGGCGTTGGGCAGAACATGTCGCCACATAATGACCGGGTTTGATATGCCCAAGGCACCAGCCGCGCGGACATAGTCAAGGGAGCGCGCCCGTAAAAATTCTGCACGGACAACATCGACAAGCGATATCCATGAGAAAAGCAGCAATATCAGCAATAAAGTCCAAAAGCCGGGTGTAAATAGAGCAGAGAAAATAATCAAAATATAAAGGCTCGGTAGCGAGGCCCAGACTTCGATAACACGCTGCAAGCCCAAGTCAAGCTTACCGCCGTAATAGCCTTGAATGGCGCCCATGAACACACCGATGATACTGCTGATAACTGTAAGCGTCAGGCCAAACAGGACAGATAGCCGAAAGCCATAAATGACCCTCGCCATGACATCACGGCCCTGATCATCCGTTCCCAGCCAGTTCTCAGACGTCGGAGCAGAGGGTGCAGGGGTGGGGAGATCATAATTTATAGTATCGTAAGAAAAACGGATGGGTGGCCATATCATCCAGCCTTTTTCCTCAATCAATTCTTCAACATAAGGGTCGCGGTAAACTGTCTCAGTCTGAAAATCGCCGCCCCAGGTTGTTTCGGGATATGTTTTAAAAACCGGAAAATAAAGTGAATTGTCATAGCTCACGAGAAGCGGTTTATCATTAGCTACGAATTCGGCACCCAGACATAATAGGAACAAAACCATAAAAACCCAAAATGACCATAGACCGCGTTTATTGGCTTTAAATTGCGACAGACGCCTTTTTGTAAGAGGAGAAAGTGCCATTATCTTGCCTGCGCTTCAAAAGAAATTCGGGGATCAACTATTACATACACAACGTCTCGTATTAGTGTCATTACAAGCCCTATTAGGGCATATATGTACAAGGTTCCTAGCACGACGGGATAATCTCTGTTGATAATAGACTCATATCCCAACAACCCTAAACCATCGAGAGAGAAGATAACCTCAATCAATAATGAACCGGTAAAAAAGATATGAAGGAAGGCCGCAGGAAAACCGGCAACGACAATTAACATTGCATTCCTGAACACATGTCCATAAAGAACCTGTTTCTCGCTTAAACCCTTTGCTCTGGCAGTTAATACATATTGCTTCCCGATTTCATCGAGAAACGAGTTCTTGGTCAGCATGGTCAAACTTGCAAAGCCACCAATAACCATGGCCGTGATGGGCAAAATCATATGCCAGGCGTAATCAAGAATTTGTTTCCAAACGGGAAAACTGTCCCAGCCATCAGAGGTGAGGCCACGTAACGGGAAAATATCGAAATACCTTCCCCCTGCAAACAAAATAATCAGTAGAATAGCAAACATAAAGGCAGGAATAGCGTATCCGACGAAGACAACTGCACTTGTCCAGATATCAAAAGACTGGCCGTCTCTAACTGCTTTTTTAATGCCAAGCGGAATTGATATGAGATAGATAATTAATGTTGACCAGAGCCCCAGAGAAATGGAGACAGGCATCTTTTCCAGAACAAGGTCTATAACAGATATATCGCGGTAATAGCTGTCGCCCAAATCAAAGCGGGCATAATCACCGACCATTTTGAAAAATCTTTCATGGGTGGGTTTATCAAAACCATACATCGCCTCAAGCTCTTTAACAAAGTCAGGATCAAGGCCCTGAGCACCGCGATAGCCGCCTTGGCCACCAGTTACGCTCGCTTGCGAAGTGATGCCAGAATCACCGCCCCCGCCGCCGGTAAAGCGTGATGTTGCGCTACTCCCGTGGCCTTGCAACTCGGCGATCATACGTTCAACCGGCCCGCCCGGTACAAACTGAATTATTACAAAAGAAACAAGCATTATTCCGAGCAGTGTCGGAATAATTAAAGCCAGTCGCTTTAGAATATAATTAAACATGATAGGATATAAAGTAGTTGAAGCATGGCATCATGTCCATGCACAAGGGCGCGGATTTAAACAAAATCTTTTGGTTTTCTGTTCCAGAATTTGACGGACCAGTCACTTTCATTCTCCTCTTTTTCAAGGCAACACAGAGCACCTGTTGATATTTTAATATTATTCTCTTTCAGGAAAACATCGAAGTTACCGGTCAGGTGTGGGGCAAAACGCGCTACGCCGTTTGAAGTGATAACCAATATAGTCTCACCTGTGTTTAAGGTATCAATATTTCGGGCAAAGTCCTTCCAGCCCTGAATAATTTTATCAGGTTCAACATTCCAGCCCTGTGGCACTGTGGCATCCTTATCCCATTTTTCTAAAGCCTCTTTTCCAACACGCGAGATAACATCTTCTTCAGTTTTGTTTTCATCAGGACCGTAATCGATCTCGTTAAAAATCGATTCTTTTGAAAGAGGAATTGGGTGGCCTGCAAGCTCTATTATTGGCTCTGCCATCTGATATGTTCGCTTCAGATTTGATGTGAAAATTGCATCCGGCAACATATTTTCGGCAACTAAATACCGTGCCAGATCGGAAGCCTGTTTGCGCCCTGTGGCCACCAGATCCAGATCAGTGCGCGCGCCAACCCTTGTAGGTATCTGATCGGGCGTAAATGTGTTTCCATGTCTGGCAATAAGGAGCCGCGTTTTTACCATTCTTTAAACCTCATCAAAATCTTTTAAAAGTTCTTCTGCTCGTGCCAGATCATCGGGTGTATCCACACCCGACATTGCGGGACGGTCTTTGTAATCAACGATAACGGCGCGTATACGCATATTGTTTTCAAGAAGCCTTAATTGTTCCAAGCCTTCAAGTGCCTCATAACTTCCCTCATCCAGATCAACATATTTTTCTAGCGCAGGCAATGAATATGCATATAAACCGATATGTCTGTAGACAGGTGATATTTCGGTAAGTGCTCTTAATTTATCTTCCTTGCGGATAGCCGGAATTATACTTTTTGAAAACCAGAGAGCGTTTCTGTCCTTATCCAGAATAGCAGTTGTACCGCTGAACGGGTTGGTCAGTTTCTGGTCTCTCAATTTATCAAGTTGTTCCCAACTCAGCCGCGTGACGGGAGTGATAACATCTGTATCTGGGCTTTTAATATAATCATCAATAACATCGCGTACAAAATCCCACGGGGTAAAAGGGGCATCACCCTGTAGGTTAACAACGAAATCAGGCTTAGTGTCCAGCTTAGTAACAGCCTCCATTACACGGTCCGTACCGGTCGGACAATCAGGGGAGGTCAACACGAATGGTATGTTTTCCTCCTCGCAATAAGAAGATATGCGCCCGTCATCCGTTGCGACTACGACCTCTACGTTATCAATGTTATCTGAAGCCTTCAGAGCCGTTTGATACACGCGGGATAACATTGCCTGCCCACCAAGCATGGCCAGGGGTTTACCTGGGAAGCGGGTAGAGGCAAAACGCGCGGGAATGACTATGGCTATATTCATGGCTTATTATCCTGCTCTACCCACCACGTCTCACTGATGCCCGGGGTCAGGTCAGAAAGGGTTTCGGGATGTGAAAGTTTGCTCCAGTAAGCAATGCGCCATTTATCAAAATGCCAATGGGGCACAACGTAATGATTCCAGAGCAAAACCCGGTCCAGTGCTCTCGTGCGCGCCACAAGCTCTTCCCGCGACGGGGCCTCAATGATCATACGGATCAAATCATCAACAACCGGATTTTTTATACCCATATAGTTGCGGGAGCCGGGGATGTCAGCTTTTTCGGATCCCCAGAAATCAAGTTGCTCGTTCCCGGGTGATGATGACTGGCCGATTGACATGATCGTCATGTCATAATCATAGTCATTCATACGATTTTGGTATTGTGCTGAATCTACGGCGCGGAAATTAGCATCCACACCGATACGTTTTAAGTTGCGTATGAAAGGCAGTGTCCATCTTTCAAAAACAGGGTTTCCGTCAATAATTTCAAAACGTAAAGGTCTTCCTGTTTCTTCATGAACACGAATACCATTTTCACCAAGCACATAGCCTGCCTCTTCGAGGAGCTTTGCTGCTGTTCTCAGATTAGTCCGGATGTTACCAGAGCCGTCAGAGCTAGGTGGGCTGTATTTTTCGGTAAACAGCTCACTGGGAAGTTGATCGCGGAATTGCTCAAGTATTTCAAGCTCGCGACCTTGCGGGATTCCGCTGGAAGCCAATTCAGAATTTTCGAAATAACTGTCCGTGCGTGTATATGATCCATAGGCAAATTGTTTATTTGACCACTCGAAATCAAAAGCATATCCAATGGCTTCGCGTACTTTTGCGTCTTTAAATATATCGCGGCGCAAATTGAATATATAGCCTTGCATACCTGCGGGTCGGCCATTTTGGATTTCCTCTTTTTCAATATCCCCTGATTTAACCGCGGGGGTGTTATATGCGGTTGCCCATAACTTTGCGGTATTTTCCAGACGCACATCATATGCTCCTGACAAAAAAGCTTCCAAAGCCACGTTATCATCCAGATAATAGTCATAAACGATATTTTCAAAATTATAACGCCCTTTGTTTATAGCAAGGTCAGCGCCCCACCAGTCGTCCCGTCTGGTATAGGTGATTGATCTTCCCGGTACAACCTGACTTATCTCGTAAGGCCCGCTTCCCATTGGTGGTGTTAAGGTAGTTTTTGAAAAATCATGTGCTTCATCGCTCCAATAGGCCTCAGGCAAGACAGGCATTTGACTGAGGATAAGGGGTAATTCAGCATTTCCATTGTGTAAAAATGTGAATTTAACGCGGGAAGGGCTTGTCGCGGTCACATTTTTTACATCACCGTAATAGGCCTTGAAGAACGGCGTGCCTTTCTCCATCAATGTATTGAAACTCCAGACAACATCCGTGGCAGTGACCGTAGACCCATCGGCCCATCTGGCCTCAGGCCTTAAATTGAAGGCCACCCAGGAACGATCTTCAGGAAGCTCAATTGTCTCAGCCAGTCGACCATACATAGTAAATGCTTCGTCATTACTTTGTTCCATAAGGCTTTCAAAAACAAGATTGCTGCCTAAGAATGTCAACCCGGCTGCTGGACTGCCTTTCACAATATAGGGGTTTAAAGAATCATAACTGCCAAGAGCTGATAGTTTGAGCGTTCCTCCTTTCGGAGCGTCAGGGTCCGTGTAATCCAAATGGGTAAAGTCCGGAGCATATTTAACCTCTCCATGCATGGAAACTGCATGCTGGGGAATAGGGGGCTTTGAGATACTCTCGGATGTATCTCCGTTTTGGGCCAGACTGTTCAAAGGCCAGACAAGTACCAGCCCGATCAATAAATATTTTTTATAAGACATGGGAGTAATATTAGCGTTAAAAAACCCGGCTGCAAAGGCCGGGTTTGAAATATTCAGCTAGTTTTTTGAATAAAAGATATCTAAGCGGATAATCCTGGCATGTTTGTAACGATTTGAACTTCGGGGAGATCAGTTTCTTCAGGTTGGTCAGGAACAACACATTTTTCACCTGTGAGTGACAAGCCTGTATGACCTCCAATTTTAATTTTCTGATGTTTTCCTCCCAATAGACCCGCTTCGGCCAGGCCATCAATAAAGTCATCAAGGGCAAACATCTCGGAACGCTCGGATGTTGCGAAAACTTCATCACCATATTTCCCGGCAACTTCTGTGAAAAGGCCATCTATTTTGGCCTCAGTTTCCTTATCTGAAAAATAGGCTGTCATTGTAACCACTGATCCGTCGGCGGAACATGCCTGATACTCGCTTTCAAAGCTGGTGACCATTTCACCCTGATATTCCCGAGTATGTTCTGTACTGTTTACGATTTCGGCTTGGGCCAAGCTAGGTGTCAATCCCATTGCTGTAAGCGGAAGGACTGCTTTTAAAAATGCAGATTTCATTGATAGTACCTCATCTGTTATATTTTTTTTATTTATCTTTAATATAGGCTTAGCACGCCGCAAGGGGCATTGCAAATAACAATGCCCGATTTATACAAACCGGGCATTAACTATTAATATAAAGAGTGGAAGAAAGGGTTAGCTTGCCTTCTTAGTTTTGGCTTTACCGCTTTCCGAATCTTTCTCATCCTTTGAATCGGTGTCATTTTCAGCCCCGACCAACATGGCATCAGCTACAAGGCCGGCATTTTTACGAATCTGGGATTCAAGCTTCTGTGCAACTTCAGGATTATCACGCATAAACTGTTTGGCATTCTCGCGACCCTGGCCAATGCGCTGATCATCATAGGAAAACCATGAGCCAGCCTTGTCTACGATGTCGGCTTGCACACCAAGGTCGATAAGCTCGCCCATTTTGGAAATGCCTTCACCATACATGATATCAAATTCAACCTGACGGAAGGGAGGTGCCATTTTGTTCTTAACAACCTTGACCCGTGTCTGGTTTCCGGTGACCGTATCACGATCTTTGATTGAGCCAATACGGCGAATATCGAGGCGGACTGAAGAATAGAATTTCAGAGCGTTACCACCTGTTGTTGTCTCAGGAGAGCCGAACATTACCCCAATCTTCATTCTGATCTGGTTAATGAAAATAACAACACAACGGGATTTTGAGATAGAACCTGTGATTTTACGCAAGGCCTGTGACATTAGTCTCGCCTGAAGACCCATATGAGAATCACCCATGTCACCTTCAAGCTCTGCACGTGGTACAAGAGCCGCAACCGAGTCAATAACAAGAACATCAATTGCGCCTGATCGTACGAGCGTATCTGCGATTTCCAGTGCCTGTTCTCCAGCATCTGGCTGGGAAATAAGAAGATTGTCAACGTCAACGCCCAGCTTCTTTGCATATGAAGGATCAAGAGCGTGTTCAGCATCAACGATGGCACATGTGCCGCCAGCTTTCTGGGCTTCTGCCATAACGTGAAGGGCAAGCGTTGTTTTACCTGAAGATTCAGGCCCATAAATTTCTGTTATACGACCTCTGGGAAGCCCGCCAATTCCAAGGCCAATATCAAGTCCTAGCGATCCGGTGGACACTGCCTCAACATTCATTGGGTTGTTCTCGCCGGTCAGTTTCATGATAGAGCCTTTACCGAAGGCGCGCTCTATTTGTGAAAGTGCTGCATCTAATGCTTTTTGTTTATCGCTTGAATTGCTCATATCAGTATTCTTCCCTTTAAGTGGTGTGACAGTCATCTGGTATCCCCTTTCATCTGTGGCACAGTTTCCGGTTGGTTACAAAGAAAATCCGGAAGCCGAACATCATGTCCTTGGGATAATTGGAACATGTTTTGTTCTTGCTGTAAAGAACAAAATAAGAACAAATAGGTTTTAGTCTTCTAAAACGTCTTTTACCTTGGCTGCAAGCTGGGTCAGAGTAAACGGCTTTGGTAAGAACCAAACGTGTTCATCCATATGTTCCTTTAGCTTTTCTTCGGTATAACCGGAAATAAAGATAATTTTTAATTCGGGATATTTCTCACGAATCTTTTTCGCCATAACCGGGCCATCCATATCAGGCATGATTACATCAGTGATGAGCAGATCAGGGGCGAGATCTTCACTGTCGATGATTTCCAAGGCAGCCTCACCACCATTGGCATCAGTAACAATATAGCCCTTGTTTGTAAGTGCTCGTGTCGAGAAAGTACGAACAGCATCTTCATCTTCAACCAGCAGTATTCTGGCCGTTCCAGTTAAATCCTCTTTGATTTGCTTTTGGGACTTTGGCGTCTCCTCTTCCTCATAGCCATCGGCTGCCTCGGGCAGGTAAATAGAAAAAATTGTCCCTTCACCGACTTTACTATCAACGTGCAAATAGCCGCCTGACTGCCTGATGATTCCGTAAACAGTTGCAAGACCAAGCCCCGTACCTTGCCCAACATCTTTTGTGGTGAAAAAGGGTTCAAAAATACGTGCAAGTACATCATCAGGAATTCCGGTACCTGTATCCTGTACGTTAATACGAACCCAGTCACCCGGAGGCATGGTGTCATCACCTCTCTGTATTTCCTCCTTTGTCGTTTCCATGGCAGTGGAAACTGTCAGGGCTCCGCCGGTGTCCATTGCATCTCTTGCATTGACCGCCAGATTAACAAACACTTGCTCCATCTGGTTGGCATCCACTTTTACAAAGCCTAAATCATCTCCGTGAATGACATTCAATTCTATATTTGCTCCGATAAGACGTCGGATGAGGTGCGAAACTTCTGTTAAAATATCGGTAATATCCTGAACTTTCGGACGAAGTGTTTGTTGTCGTGAGAAAGCAAGCAACTGTCGTACCAGATTGGCAGCACGATTAGAGTTCTGCTGGATCTGCATGATGTCCTGAAAAGACGGGTCTCCCGGCTTGTGGCGCAGCAGGAGCAAGTCGCAGAATCCGATGATGGCGGTAAGCAAATTGTTAAAATCGTGGGCCACACCCCCTGCCAGTTGTCCCACAGCCTGCATTTTCTGACTTTGGGCAAACTGGGCTTCCAATGATTTTTGCTGGGTCAGATCCAGGAAATGCAGAACAATATTCGCACTGCCTTTTAATTTATGAGCATAAATGCGCACAGGAACCTGAATATCGCTTTGATATTTTAAAAGGCGAATTTCCATTGGTTCGGGTAGATCTTCGCCGGAGGCTATTTTATCAACGGCGTTTTTAAAGACGTGCCTGTCTGTTTTTTCGATATAATTCAAAAAATCCTTATTTTCAAGGTCTGATACAGAGCAGTCCAGAAGGGACACAAGCGCTTCATTGCTGTCTGCAATCACGTGCTGGTCACTCAAAAATGCAATTGCAAGTGGTGCTTCTTCGAAGAAACGCCGAAAACGGTTGCGAGACTCTTCCAAAGCGCGTTGCATCTCACGTTCGGCCCTAAGGTCGCTTACAACCGCACGTGTTCTGACCGCGCCATCATCATATTGAACAACCGTCTGATTAACAGAAAATTGATGTGTTTTCCCGTGAGGACCTTTGAGTTCAATCTCTGCGACCTGCCGTGCGCCACCGCCTTCTATAATGTCATATGGATGATCGTTATCGGGAGGGGTAGCTATATAGGAATGAAGCCGGCCGGTTCCGACAAGGCTTTCAATATTTGTACCGATCCATCTTGCAAAGGTCGCATTCACAAACACGAAATGCCCGTTCTCATCGCAGGAGAAAAACCCGACGGGCGCATTATCAGTAAAGTCGATGAGTTTCTCACGCTCCTCTTGTAGGGCGCGTTTTTTGATATGGTCTTCGCTGACATCATCAATCCGCCAGTGAACATAACCAGCCAACCCGGGAACAGGTTGAGCGATAATAAGGTAATGATAAACCGAATCTTTTGTTTCGACTGGCAGCTCAATAGAAGACGTAAGGCCGCGTCGTGCATCATCGGCCAAAGCCAGTATATGAGCATCAGCCTCAGGATTTTGCGAAAAGGCCTTTAGCATAGACTCGAAAGAAGGGGGCCCGTAGCTTTTGCAAAATTCGTCAAAATTGTGATTAGAATGCTGGGTACGGTTGGCCGCATCTGTCACCAGTCTTGCGCCGCGGCTTCCCTCAATGACCTCGTTTAGTATCCTGTAAGATTTTTCACGCGGAGAAAAGCGCGACAAATATTTCTGAACCATCAAGGCGACTGAAACGCTGGCAATAATAACCAGTACAATCCACCCTGTTGCAAGGCTCTCAC
>NZNU01000037.1 GCA_002695035.1 Micavibrio sp.
CCGCCAGTAAAGCGAAGCCGTTGCGGGAAAGTTTCTTTGCCATGTTTTTAAAGCCTTTATTTTGCTGTTTAGTCCTTCAAATATTTAAACGATACATACTCTCCTGTAAAGACTGCAAATAGACAAAAGCCTCCCGCCTTCATTATAAAGTGGATCAGTAAAACGCCCTGCTTTTCTTGACTTTTGAAAGGACAATACATATATTTAGTCATTATGACAAAAGATACCAAGATTACCCTCGAAGAGGCTAACAATAATATCCTGCTGACACTGGATTTTTGCCAGGTTACTTTGGACGTTTTTCACGCCGAAGACGGCTATCGGCGCCGCGAGGCTTTGAAAGAAGAGTATAAAAACCCACCTGAGAACAGGCGAAACTATGTTATTCGTAAAGGTATCGACAAAATCGGTGTTGTCGCAATCGAATCCATACTTAGTTCTACCAGTGAAATCAGGGGTTTGGCCCTAAAGCCGGAATTCCGTGGCATGGGCTATCTTCCTCGCATCATCGAAGCGATAGAAGACAAAATCAAAGAAAAAGGCGCGGATAAAGCGGCCTTACAAGCCTTGGGAACACTGCCGGAGGCCTATCGCGGTATGGGCTATAAATACGGCACTTATAAAGTCTCGCAAGACCCGGGCGCCCAGATGACAAAAACGCTGGGATAACCTGCGTTCGTCGTAAATTTATTTGCCTGACTGTCATAAGGCCTGTATAACTTTCACCCATGAGTGAGAAGCCCAAAACAAAACCGTTAAAAGAAATTCGCAACTTTGCGATTATAGCCCATATCGACCATGGAAAATCCACACTAGCCGACCGCTTGATCCAGACTTGCGGCGGTTTGGAAGACCGTGAGATGAAGGAACAAGTCCTTGATTCCATGGATATCGAGCGTGAGCGCGGCATTACGATTAAGGCGCAAACTGTGCGTCTTGCCTATACTGCCAAGGACGGAGTGGAATACCAGTTAAATTTAATGGATACGCCCGGTCACGTTGACTTTTCCTATGAGGTATCACGCTCTCTTGCCTCATGTGAAGGCTCACTTCTCGTTGTTGATGCCACTCAAGGGGTTGAGGCGCAAACCCTTGCCAATGTGTATCAGGCCATTGATAACGATCACGAAATTATTCCTGTTATTAATAAAATCGATCTTCCCGCGGCTGAGCCTGAAAAGGTGGCCGAACAAGTCGAAGATGTTATCGGACTTCCCGCCGAAGACGCCGTAAATGTTTCAGGGAAATCGGGTATAGGGACACAAGACTTGCTGGAGGCCATAGTCACGCGCCTGCCTGCCCCTTCCGAAGGTGACGGGGACGCACCGACCAAGGCATTGCTGGTGGACAGCTGGTATGACGCCTATCTGGGGGTTGTGATCCTTGTCCGTGTTATTGACGGATATCTTAAAAAAGGCCAGCGCATTCAGTTTTTAAATACGCGCGCCGTACGTGACATTGACCGCGTCGGCTTTTTCTCACCCAAACCTGTCGTGATTGATGCGCTCGGGCCGGGCGAGATGGGCTTTATCACTGCCGGTATTAAGGACATTGAGGAAACGCAGGTTGGTGACACGATCACAGAAGAAAAGCGCCAATGTGCTGAGCGCCTGCCCGGCTTTAAACCGTCTATCCCGATGGTGTTCTGCTCCCTCTTCCCTATTGATGCCTCGGATTTTGAGCATTTGCGCGATTCCCTTGGCAAACTGAAACTGAATGATGCCTCCCTTCATTTTGAGCCTGAGCAATCGCAAGCCCTCGGCCTTGGTTTCCGTTGTGGCTTTCTTGGGCTTCTTCACATGGAAATTATTCAGGAGCGTTTAGAGCGCGAATTTGACCTCGACCTTATCCCGACCGCACCCAGCGTTGTTTATAAAATCCATATGAATAATGGCGAAGTCATGGATCTTTATAATCCTGTCGATATGCCCGATGTTACGCAAATTGATTATATTGAAGAACCGTGGATTAAGGCGACCATGTTGACCCCGGATGAATATCTGGGTGGCCTGCTCCAGCTGTGTGAGGAGCGCCGCGGTATCCAGCAGAACCTGACCTATGCGGGGTCACGCGCCATGCTGGAATATAAACTACCTTTAAATGAAATCGTCTTTGATTTTTATGACCGCCTGAAATCCATCTCCCGTGGCTATGCCAGTTTTGATTATGAGGTGATCGGCTATGACAAGAATGATCTGGTCAAGATGGAAATCCGCGTCAACGGTGACCCGGTCGATGCGCTTGCCATGATTGTCTACCGCCCGAATGCGGAGCGTCGCGGGCGCCAGCTTGCCGAGCGTTTAAAAGAACTTATCCCGCGGCAGATGTTTAAAATTGCGATACAGGCCGCCATTGGTGGGAAGGTCATTGCGGCTGAACATTTAAGCGCGCTTCGTAAGGATGTGACCGCCAAATGTTATGGCGGGGATGTATCGCGTAAGCGGAAACTTCTTGAAAAGCAGAAAAAGGGTAAGGCCAAAATGCGCCAATACGGAAATGTCGATATTCCGCAATCTGCGTTCATAAACGCCCTGAAAATGGGCGATGATAAGTAGTGGTAAAATATAAAACTATTTATTATAAAAATCTGTTCTTGTTTATATTTTTTGTCGGATTTCTCCATTACTTATCAGGTCTATTGTTTGCATCAATTAGTATTCACCCTTTGTTAATGATTTTGTATTTCATCTGTTTGTTAAAGGTGTTGCGTATTTTTGAGAATAAACTTGAGCTTACTGTTGGCTATCAACCAAGCTGGGTTCAAAATAATTATTTTTTTAACGTCTTAATTTGGCTTCCCAGTTTTTTATATTTCTTGGGTTTTGAAATAAATGAGATTACTGATAGTGATTTTTACTCTATAATTTTTGGCTATATATTTTGGTATATAATTGACTTAATTAAAATTTTTAAGCTGAAGTAATACTCTATTTTCAGCGTTTATTTTTACATTCTTTAGTTTCTTCAAAACATTTACTACTTTGGCCTTCATGCGGCCAGCCACCATACCTGCATACTAGCTTGCCAGTCCGCTTTGATATCCATAAATCATCTACATCCAAAGCAAAACCTTCAATAATCCAGTATTTCCCGCAAGACTTGACACGCCCCTTATTCATGTCTTCAAAATATTTATAAACATTCTTATTGTAATATTTTTCAACTAAAGAAATTTGGTCATTTTTGCTTGGTTTTTTAAGAGTTGTAACTTCTATTAATGCAATTAATAAAAAAAGTATGACTGTATAAAGGCATACCTTTAGGTAAGTGTCAGGTTTGAAGCCATCTAAAAATTTTTGAAAAAATTTTCTCACTTTTACAGAATATCGATCTTCGGTTAAGTGAAGATTAAACAAAAAGAAAACCCCTCAGAAACTTAGAGCTTGCTGAGAGGTTTTCGTAAGAGACAGACAAGAAATAAATGATCACGAAGACCATCATTTTGTCTGTCTCATGATATACAAACACACCACGCGCCGAAATGTTCCATCGGGTTTTAAATTTTTTGACAGTTTTTTCGAGATTCCTCCACTCGCCTTTGGTCGGTCGAAATGACGAAAGGGCGATGTCTCGACTTCGCTCGACATGGTGCAGCAAAAATCCTATTTCAATACACATATGGACATATTTGGAATAGATTTTACCAGCCGGCCCAGCCGCAAAAAGCCTCTGACCTGCGCCACATGCACATTCGCAGATAATCATCTTTCATATAAAATCTTGGAAGAATGGGCGTCATTCACAGAATTTGAACAGTTTTTACAACGTCAATCTGTTGCAGTTACGGGTATCGATTTCCCCTTTGGTCAGTCAAGACGTTTTATTGAGAACAGTGGCTGGCCCAAAACATGGGACGGCTATATATCCCATGTTGCAACGCTTGAGAGGGAAGAATTCAGACAGGTGCTGGAAGACTATAAAAAAGACCGCGCAGATGGCGATAAAGAGCATCGCCGTCAAAACGATATTGCCGCCGGTTCAATCAGCCCCCAGAAATTGTACGGCGTACCGGTTGCCCTCATGTTTTATGAGGGTGCGCCAAGATTGCTTCAAAGCAATGTAAGCATTCCGGGTTTACGCAACACGAAGTCCAAACATATTGTGGTCGAGGCGTATCCGGGTGTGCTGGCGCGCGCGCTCATAGGGCGTTTATCATATAAAAATGATACGAAGGAAAAACAAACAGTAGAACAGTTTACAGCTCGAAAAGATATTCTGGCGGGTCTCGGGTCACCTAGCTTTAAAGCGCTATATGGCTTTTCGGTCGATACGCCCGAAAATCTGGTAAAGGACCCGACAGGTGACAATCTGGATGCTTATTTATGCGCCATTCAGGCGGCCTGGGCTTACAAGAGTAATTTTAAGCGCGCGGAAAAAGCCGATCCGCTTGAGGGATGGATTGCACATCCCTTTTAAGATTTCTCCACTCATCTTTGGCCGCTCGAAATGACAGTATGTTTCAATATGTTTACGGCGACGGGAGTTTCACACCCTGATAAAGCGTGTAATTAATCGGCTCACCTTCAGCGATACTCTGGAAAGTATAATGGCTTTGAGGGAAAATACCGTGTTCGCGCAAAGCATCTTCCAGATCCTCGGGGCAATGATGATAGTAATTGAAAAAGTCCCCGCCTGATTTGTCCTTGCGAATTGCGCGCGAACCTTTTTCTTCAAAAGTCCCTTCATAGGCCAGCGTAATAATCCCGCCTTCGGCGGTCAGCCTTGCCAGTTCATCCAGCGCATGATCTATATTTTCAACATATTCCAACACACCGCAACTAATCACATGGTCAAACTGCGCGCTTTCCTCAGGCACATCATCGGTATTCAGGTCAACAAGTGAGAGATGATCATAAGGAACCCGGCCTTTGCGCAGACATAAATCAAGCATTTTGGCAGAGATGTCACATCCCTTAACCTCAACATTGGCCACTGACATAAATTTATCGGCCAGAAAGCCGGTACCTATTCCTGCCTCAAAAACCTTTTGTCCATCCTCAAGATGTGGTGCGGCATTTTTTAGAATCTCACCAGGCGCGCTCCACCCCATATCGGTGATGTCACGCTCGTAATTTTCCGCCCATCCATTATAGATATCTGTTGAAACCAGTTCTTGCCCGTTCGAAATCATGCAGGAAAAATATAACAAATTATTTATTATGTCAATATATATCTTAAGGAAACCCGCAGTTTACTGTAATATTATTGCGTTGCAGTGCATTCGAATATTATTTTATTAGTAAAATACGATTCTTTTCGTTGCAATCGTCAAAAATTTATTGCTATATAATTAAATAATAAAAAATTAAAGAAGTTGAACGGGACTACAAAAAAGCCGAAGGGCACATTACCATCAATCGGGGTATAACCCCCGTGCGATGGCTAAGCTATCTAAGGTTTTTCGACTATATCAGAAGGCTGTATCAAGCCATCAGAAACCATTTTCCTAACAAGATAATCCGCAAAATTACGACCAACGTCCGACCATTCCATTCCGTTAGGACCGCGTGTTGAAAATTCACCAATCCATAATTTTTGGTAAGACGGCAATTTATGGAATGAGGCTCTGTAAGTTGCTTCGGGTTCTTTGTATACCGTGCCGGAACGGCCAAGCGGAAAACCTAAGCCGACCCCTACACCAGATCCATAATAGCCGGATCCTCCGTAAACTGAACCTCGCGGTTCAAAGGGAGCACTTTCGACAAAATCATGGTGAATGTCTTTTGATATATTGGTAATTGTCAGGACGGCCTCATATCCGGTTTCATTAGCCATCCGTCTTTTTGCGTCATTTGTGTAATCACGTGTCGGGGGAAATAAGGTTCCTCCTGCCATGGCACGTATTCCCTGAGCACGTAAAGCATTTACCGCCTCACCTTCAATTGCATGGCGTTCGGATAATCCCAGCCCTTCAGCAGATACTATTATTGAAGAGAAGTTTTGCCCCTGATAAGCCGGGTCAAAAAAGCTGGTCGATTTTGTATTTGTCACTTGTGCGCAAGCTGTTAAAAGGCAAAAGCCCACGATAACTGCAAGAAGGTGAAATCTCTTAGAAAGAAGCGTTTTTTTCTTCATAATAATCTATATAGCGCATTTTGGCTCTGAAGAAAGATACCCTTCCGCTTTATCAAGATACCGGCCAACATTTTTACGGATAAGGCGCCCAAATCGTTCACTGTTACGCTCATCAAGATGCACGTCATAGCATGGTTTAAATCCGACTAATGCCTTCCGATCCCACATGTGTTTGAAATAACGTGCATCATCATATAAAGGATGATGGGCTTGCATTTTTCCATGCTTTGCTGCCCTTGCCAAGGCGTTATGCAGTTGGTGATGTTGCTCATGCGTTACCGCTTCCAGCGCCGATAAAAAGTCAGTGAAGAGAAATTCTTTATTACTGTTAAGTAAAATTCTGTCGTTATGCGATCCCATGGCTTTGTAATCAAATGCCGTTGCAGCAACTCCGGATTTTTTATTTTTAAGTTCGACCTTAGTCTTTGGTACATGAACGCCGCAAACGCGGGATTGGATATCAGCCTGCATGTCGACAATTCTTTGAAGCTCAGCAAGCTTTATTTCCCGTGATATGAAAGGCCATGCATATTCAAGGTTATTCGTGTCCTCTGAAGATAGCGCATTTGTGAGATTATCAGAGATGTCGCGTATACACTCTCTAAACGTCTCAGAATTTTTGGCACTGGCGAGCATTTCCGTCAGCTCAGCAATTTCATTGTCACACAACTCGCCTTGTGCGGAATCTAAAATATGATTGCGTAACCTGATAACGTCACGAAAATGCCTGGAAAGGAATTCTGCTCCCACGCTTATAAAACCTGCCTGTTAAATTTATTATTATTTTTATTTTTTATATTATTTTTTACTAAGATAAGCCCAGATTGTTATCTCGTCAATAAAGGCTTTACTTGCAGCGCAGTAAAAAGCCCTTCGCTTACAGGGAAGGGCTTTTCTAATTTCTCTATTTAAAACGTGCTTATGCAGCCATATTGTAGGCATCAGATTCTTCAAATATTTCCTTTGCCTTATCATGTTGCTCATCATTTTCGGGATGAACAGCCAGAAGAACATGCCCTTTATGAATATCTTTTTCGTAAAGTTTTGCCTCGTGCTCAGGAATACCGGCGCCGATCAGACCACCCAGAAGGCCACCTGCTGTCGCACCTGTTGCTAGTCCTGCGAGCCCGCCAACCAGAGCACCTGTGACGACCAGATTTACACCTGGTATAACAATCACACCGGCAGAAGCAACGGCACCTAATATGGCACCAATAATCCCGCCTGCGGTTGCACCGCCGGCAAAGCCTTCATCTGCACGTGTATGGGTATCAATATTGAAGGTTTTTCCTGCACCCTCATCTGTTGCCACCACACTTATGTGGTCTTCTGTAATGCCGATTGCCTCCAGACGACGTAGTGCTTCCTCGGCCGCAACACGTGTTTCAAATGTACCTGTTACCATAGAAGTCATAACTAACTCTCTTTCTATAAATTATTCTCTACAATGCTAACGCTTAATCAGGATAAAAAGTTCTAAACAAAAAAAAGCCCCGGCAATACCGAGGCTTTCTTGCGTCAAAAAACAATTTACATTTCACGGTAAACTTCGTTTGAAGTTTCTGTGATTTCTTCACCAGTATGTTCAATATCTTGTCCTGCGCCCGCCATTGTATGACAAGCAGCCATTGGTAGTGTAGCAGACAGAAGAAGAGCCGCGGCGAATAGAGGTTTCATAAATTTTAACATGATGTTTTCCTTTCAGTTCGTTTTGAAGTATAACGGATGGGCTGAAAAATAGTTCAAAATAAAAAAGATTTTTATCAGGTAAATCAATTGAATAGCACAGATCGCATTATTCGCGCCATGCAAGGCGCTGTAGATATCGTTAATGACAGCCCCCATCCGGTCAACAAAGTGTCGGCCTGTCTGTTCTTTGAAGATGACGCCATCTGCTCAACAAATTTATGGCCCGCTTCCATAGACGAGAAGCTGGGGCGGGAAACGCGCATAGGTAACAGTAGCGGAACAGTTCACGCGGAAACAGCATGTATATTTAAATCTGATCAGGCTACTGATGGTGCCTCCATGGCCATTACAGATCCCTTTTGCCCAAATTGCGCCAAAAACATTGTCGAGGCCGGAATAAAATATGCCTATATAGACCATAAAGGGTTTGAAAAGGAGTTTTGGGGACGGCGTGCAGGCCATTTCAAAAATATGTCCATGGAAATAATGGCGCGTGGCGGAGTCTCAGTATATGAGGTCAACAGAAAGAATAAGGACATCACAACGATATATGAACCTGCCCCCGACTATGTGCCTGCCGAAGACAGCCCGGTGGAGATAGAGCCTGAGACAAAAACCGAAACCGCTTTTGAGATGGTGATTACGCATAAATCGGCCTTGCATTATAATCGCAAAATTGCCGTAGCTCTTGCTGAAACAGCTTCAGGGGATGTATTCAGCCTATGCGTACGCGGTCACGCCGTTATCGGGTATTCTATGAAAAAGGATTCCGATATTGACCACATGATGCAGGAAACAGGTAAATATTCTTTCATGCAAGAGCCGCTAAACCGCCTTCTTATTTATGCCAAGAGGAAAGGTTTTAAAATACTGGATGAATATATTTTCTGCTCTCAGGTGCCAACAGCACGTGAACAGGTCAATTTCATTGGCGCAGGATATAAGAAACTTAGTATTGGCGATGTCTTCCGCTCCCGTGACCAATCGGGCATAAAAGCCAGAACGCTATTGGAAAAACATGGGCTTATAGAATTCAGTTCTATTGATTTAAACCTTTCTCAGTATCGTTAGACGCAAACAGTTTTTTTCATAATTGCAACCACCTCTTTTTCCTGCTACCTATTTAAATATGGAAAAAGAAACTACAAATTTCAGTCAAAAGCTGGGCCGCAGTATCAAGGAAACATCCCTTTCTGCCTCAGTCTGGTTTCCGACGGGGAATTTGTTACTGGCCCTGGATCAGGCAGAGCCAAGTGGTATTGCCCTTGCCGCAGGAACAACTGCGCTAACCACAATTACCAAAGCCATCAGCAGCTGGCGCGAAAAAGCCAGCTCAGTGTCTTTTAACGTCCTCGCCTCTGCAAATGCGTATCTTTGCGGTTCTGTTCTTTACAACGGTTTTACCGAAAATGGCGCCGATAAAATGATAACATTTGCAAATGAGGCTGCCCAGAATAGCTGGTTTGCAGCCTTTGCTTTTGGAGGATGGTCGGTGTGCCATTTTATCAATGGTTATCTTGATAAAAAGCGAGGAAGTCAGAATTACACAGTAAATGACTCGGACAAGGAAACCTTGTCTTTGGAAAAATACGAAAACTCACGGGATGTAATCAGCAGTATGTCAGGTGCAGCAGCGGTGCGCGCCAGTTTCCCGGAAGTCCTTGTTTTTGCTGTAGGTGGAGTGAGATCCTTGTTTAACAAAGCGTCCACAACTCTTACACCGAAAAACTGGCGCGAATATTTTAACAAGCATATGACTACACCACGATTGTTTTCAGCCACTTACATAGTAACGGCCAGCAGCGGTATCGCGAGCGGAGACAGCTCAACCGCGTTGGCAGCCATGTTTGCGTGGGCGGCGGGACAAGTCCTGATGGAGCCGGAGAAAAACAGCACAGTTCTGTCAGATATAAAATCGTTACGCAAAGAAAAAACCGCCGCAAATGCGACGGTTTCTCCTGATTAAATACTTATTACAAGTCAAGCAACAGGCGCTGCGGATCTTCCAAAGCTTCCTTAATACGGACAAGGAAAGATACACTTTCGCGGCCATCAATGATGCGGTGATCATAGGACATGGCCAGATACATCATTGGGCGTGCCTCAATAGATCCATCGGGCATAACCATCGGACGCTGCTGAATTTTATGCATTCCTAAAATCGCTGATTGCGGACGATTCAGAATTGGTGTGGACATGAGAGAACCAAATACACCGCCATTTGTGACAGTAAATGTGCCGCCTTGCATATCTTCCATCGCAATTTTTCCATCGCGCGCCTTACCGGCCAGATCCATAATATCTTTTTCAATCTGAGCCATAGATTTTGTATCACAATCGCGAATGACCGGTACAAGCAGGCCTTGCGGTGTTGAAACGGCAACGCCGACATCATAGAAATTTTTATAAACAATCTCGTCACCGTCAATTTCAGCATTTACGCTTGGAAATTCTTTCAGTGCGTTGACTGCGGCCTTAACAAAAAAGGCCATGAAGCCCATCTTCACGCCGTGCTTTTTCTCAAAAAGCTCTTTGTAGCTTTTGCGCACATCCATAATGGCGCTCATATCAACTTCATTAAAAGTTGTCAGGATTGCAGCCGTGCTCTGTGCTTCTTTGAGGCGCTCGGCAATGCGCTGACGCAAGCGGGTCATGCGGACACGCTCTTCACGTGGCCCCTGATCAGCAGAGTTGCTTACCTGATGTGTTGAGACAGCTTTATGTGCAGGTGTTTTCGCAATATCTTCTTTATTGCCACCATCTTCCATATGCGCCAAGACATCACCTTTAGTAATACGTCCGTCCTTGCCTGTGCCCTTAATTTTGGACGCATCAAGCTTGTTATCATTTACAATTTTGCGTACAGCAGGTGATAAGGCCTCATTTGTGTCGCCTTCTTCTGTATCATTCTTTGCATCACCCTTATCATTTGCACCGGCCTTGAGACCTTCAGGCGTCTTATCAGTCGTTTCCTTATCTGATTTTTCAGTTTTGGAGGACGTATTGGCTGCTGATTTTGAGCCAGAAGCACCCGCCTCAATCTCACCCAGAACGGTATCAACCTCAACATTTTCACCTTCTGCAACCGTGATTTTAGCAATCACACCGCTTTCAGGCGCATTAACTTCCAAAGTCACCTTATCGGTCTCAAGCTCAACAATCGGCTCATCAGCCTGCACTTCATCGCCTTCTTTTTTAAGCCATTGGGCAACGGTTGCCTCGGTTACGGATTCACCAAGTGTGGGCACTTTAATCGCGGTCATGTGATATTTATCCTTTAAATCTGTATGTTCAAAAACATTTTATACGTGCTTAATGTGGCCTGATTGGCCTGAAAAATCAACCGTGAAAACATGATTTTGCTTAAGAAAGACTAAATATTTCAGCCCCAGCGCGCCTTGAAAATATCTGATGGAGCATGCGTTGAAACCTGACGAGAATCATTCACACTCATATTCCAGGCAATCGAGCCATTATCCAGTTTTGTTTCTCGTACCATACCCATAACGCTATAAGTGCCGGCCTTTGAAAACAGGTTTTGCAATGCCCCGTCATAAAGAGAATCAACATGGATATAAGGTAAGATAAATTTTTTTTCATCGCGGCCACGTTTACTAAGAAAAATCGCGCGTCCCTTGACCGAAAATTTATCTTCAAAAAAATCAGCTTCTTTGGGCTTATCGACGTGTATTTCCACAATACGTGGTTCGCCATGATAGGTTTTTTGTCCGCGATGCGAGGCCAGCTTCTCCTGTAGGCGTCCGAAGCGGCTATTTTCGTAACCATGGCGTGGGAAGCCAAGGCGTATGATAAAATCTTTAAAGCGCATCACACGATGGCCAACAATAACATAACTGTCATTTAATCGCCCGCGGTCTTCCTTTTGCATGGCGTCTATAAAATCCTGCACAGATTCCATGCTTTTCGGGGTCAGACTACGAAAGCTGTCACCTGTTTCATTGAGATGCAGAATGGCTTGACGGGGATTAAGCTTGCCACCTTTTTCTACGGCATAAGCCGCGCCCTTATTAAAGGCGTTTCTGGCATCTGGTATATTTAAGTGAAACCGGAAACCGCGGCTTTGATCATATTCAGTACGATCCCCGTCATCTTCGGGATTGGGCATTTTGCAGGTAATAGAATGCCTTTGGCCCGGTTTTAGCGAGAAATGCTCGGACGCGCCGCGCAAGGATGATGAGCCGCCGCGAAAAACAGAGCCTGAATGATAATAAAGCGAAGCACTACAGGACATGCAGTGCAGATGATCCTTATGGATTTGTGGATCATAAGGGACGGTATGCGCCTCCCATGCCGAACCCGGCAAGCGCACAGGTGTCGGGTCGTATTGCCCGTCTTTTATATATCTTGCCCGCGTCAAAGTAACTGACATATATAAATACCTTTATCGTTAAATCGATTTGAGTTATGTCAATTTTTTAACTCTTTGTCAAGATTATTAGAGTAATTTAGCAGAATATAACAAGAGGATTTTTTATGGATTATACATCTAAAGAAGATTTCAGAGCCTCCGCCGAGGGCATCGAGGTGAGAGGGAAAACATGGGACAACGATGCTTTTTCCAATGTTCACGATAAAATTTCCACCTATCTGGAAGCAGGCGATAATACAGATGCTTTTAGAGCCGCCTTAAAAAACCCCGCATTTCCTGAAAATGGGCTTAGAGATGCAAATATCGAAAACCCGGCACAGGCATTGAAAAGCATGAGAGACCACGGTCTTTTACAAGAAAACGGATGTATACCTCTTGGAATTCAGGAGGTTGGAAAGGCGATGTTAAGCAAGGCGCCTTCACAGAAATCTGTACAACCTGAAAATAATGGTTTTAAAGAAACAACACTTCACAAAATTGCAAGAATGCCCGGCACTTAAATTCCTGCCAGGCATTTTGTTTCTATTTTCCTTTTAAAGCCTCTTCAACCAGACGGGTCTGTTCCTCAACATGCTTGCTGTGCAAACCAGTCGCGGGTGCTGCCGCCGCCTCACGTCCGACATAGCGGGCGCGTGTATTTTTCAGCTTGGCCTCAGTTAGAACCTCTTCTAAAAGTGGATCTGTGAAGAACCAGTATCCCTGGTTTTTCGGCTCTTCCTGACACCAGATGAATTCAGCATTTTTATACTGGGAAAGCTCCTCAACAAGCGCTTTATGCGGGAACGGGTAAAGCTGTTCAACACGCAAGATAAGGACATCATCAATGCCTAGCTCTTCACGTTTTTCAAACAGATCATAATAAACCTTACCCGTACAAAGAATAACGCGCTTCATTTTCTCCGGTTTGACAAGATTATCCATGGCATCATCCCATAGAACCCTGTGGAATGTGCTGCCTTCCGTCATCATAGACGCAGGTGATACAGCCAATTTATGACGCAGCAGTGATTTTGGCGTCATAATAATCAAAGGCTTCCTGAAATCACGGTGCATCTGGCGACGCAATGCGTGGAAATAGTTCGCAGGCGTTGTCAGGTTACAAACCTGCATATTGTCTTCCGCACAAAGTTGTAAGAAACGCTCAGGCCTTGCGGAGGAGTGTTCAGGCCCCTGCCCTTCAAACCCATGTGGCAGCAACATTGTCAAACCCGACATACGCAGCCATTTAGTCTCGCCAGAGGCTATGAACTGGTCAATGATAACCTGCGCTCCGTTCACAAAGTCTCCGAATTGCGCTTCCCAGCATACCAATGTATTCGGATCTGACAGAGAGTATCCATATTCAAAGCCAAGAACCGCAAATTCCGACAAAGGGGAATCATGGAATTCAGCATTTGGCTGACCATCTTTTACGTGTTGCAGGGGGATGTATTTTTCTTCTGTTTTTTGGTCATATAAAATTGCGTGGCGCTGTGAAAATGTTCCACGACCCACATCCTGACCGGAAAGACGTACAGCAAAATTTTCATCCAGCAATGTTCCAAAGGCTGCGGCTTCTGCAGTGGCCCAGTCAAACCCTTCACCACTTTCAAACATCTTTGCCTTGGCTTTAAGCTGGCGGTCAATTTTTGAATTCAGGTTGAAATCATCCGGAACTGTGGTCAGGGTTTCACCGACACGCTTTAACGTCTTTTTGCTAACAGCCGTATTTCCGCGTCGCGCATCACCCGATGCCGTTTTAAGTCCCGACCATGCACCTTCCAGCCAGTCGGCCTTATTCGGTTTATAGCTTTTCGTGGCTTCAAATGCTTTCTCAAGATATTCGTTAAACTCAGCCATCATTTCATCGGCTTCATCGTCCGAAATGACACCCTCTCCCATCAGGCTTTGCGCATATTGTGAGCGTGTTGTTTCCTGACCCTTAATCTTTTTATACATGATTGGCTGTGTGAAGGATGGTTCGTCACCTTCGTTGTGACCGTGGCGGCGGTAGCACATCATATCAATCACGATGTCTTTTTTAAATTCCTGACGGAATTCAGTGGCAATCCGCGCGACATGAACAACCGCTTCAGGGTCATCTCCATTTACATGGAAGATAGGTGCAGAAAGCATCTTTGCAACATCTGTCGGATAAGGTCCTGAGCGTCCGTATTTCGGCATTGTGGTAAAGCCGATCTGGTTATTAATAACAATATGAATTGTTCCGCCGACACGATAGCCGGGCAGTTCTGATATCATAAGTGTTTCCGCAACAACACCCTGACCCGCAAAGGCAGCGTCCCCGTGGAGAAGCAAAGGCAAAATCTCGCTGGATTCTTTATCGTCAATTTGCACCTGTTTGGCACGAACTTTACCGATAACAACCGGGTTCACACATTCAAGGTGAGACGGGTTGGCTGTCAAAGACAGGTGAATTGTATTGCCGTCAAAGTCACGATCTGTCGATGTTCCTATATGGTATTTCACATCACCGGAGCCTTGAACATTATCGGGATTGGAAGGTTTGCCCTGAAACTGTGCAAAAAGCGCGGTAAAAGGCATACCCATAACATTTGTCAATACGTTAAGGCGACCACGGTGGGCCATGCCGATGACAATTTCTTTTAATCCCATCTGACCACCACGTTTCATGATCTGCTCAATTGCAGGGATTAGGGATTCACCCCCATCAAGACCAAAGCGTTTTGTGCCTGTGTATTTGGTATTTAAAAACTTCTCCAGCCCTTCTGCCGCAGTCAGTCTTTGCAAAATGGCACGTTTTCCGTTTTCGGTAAAATCAGTGTGGTTGCGAGGGGCCTCAATACGCTTTTGTATCCAGGCCTTTTCTTCCGGATCTGTCAGGTGCATAAACTCAACACCTATTGTTCCGCAATATGTCTCACGAAGGATATTTAAAATTTCGCTCAATGTTGCGTAATCACGCCCCAAAACGCCATTAATAAATATTTCACGGTTATAATCACTGCTGGTGAAGCCATAATGCCCGGGATCAAGCTCAGGGTAATCCTTCGTCTCCTTTAATTCCAGCGGATCAAGGTGAGATATGAGATGACCACGCACCCTGTAAGCACGGATCAGCATCAGAGCGGCTATAGAATCAGAGGCCATACTCTGCAACTCTTCAGTAGAAAGCCCATCAGGTGCGTTGATATTTGCGGGCTTATTTTGGCCTTCCATCACTGTTGCCACATCATCTTCAGCTGACATATGCGCAAAACTGCGATTACCGCGCTTGTTCTCAGATGGCGTCCAGCTTGCTCCGTTCAACTCGTGCAAAAGCGCGGCCTCATCATCATTTAAATCACCGAAAAAATCGCTCCAGCTTTTATCAACCAAATTGGCGTTTACCTTATATTGCGCATAAAGATGCGCGATATATTCGGCATTCACCCCGTTTAGAAACATGGATATATCTTTGGTTTTTGAAGCAGAAGACGATGAAGACATGTAAGTACCTTATACGTTATATTTTTTTAAAAGAGTTTATATAAAAAACCCGTTACAGGGCTTAATTTTTATACATTACGTAAGGCATTTGCAAGCTCTGACAACGCATTATCTTCAGCCGGGGAAATATTCATTTCCTCGTAAAGTTTGCGATTGGAAATGCGCGCAAAGAAATTGGCAACTTTTTCAACAAACACGTCATAATCCATGCCATGATTAACGTCGGTATGATATTCGTCTTCCTGATAAGCTTTTGCAACATCTGTTGCGACCTGCATACACGCGCCTTTGAAAGCATCGAGTTCTTGCTGGGATGCGGCAGCCTTTAACATGCGGGCAACAATTGCGGCTTCTGCGACAGCATTATCCGATTCCGCCTTCCATTGCGCATGATATCCGGACTGAGATACGGCATTGTCTGCCATTTCCTTTATCAAAGGAAACGCTTTATAGGTTTTTGCCATCTTCTCAAGAACATTATAAAGCTGGGCCTCTTCAGCCACGTCAGAGCCATGGTCACTTTCACCGGCATCATCGGCATGCGACATCCATATACCTATCTTATAAAAAAGGCCGCTAAGTTGAAATTGCTGGTCGGGTGTGAATTTTGAAAGTTCGAGTGTCACTATACTGCCTTATATTTTCTCACTAAGCCGCCTCACGTATTTCACGCCCAAGGCTTTCGCCCAATTGGCGCAGAGCCTCGCGCTCACGAGCGGAGATATTTAAAAGCTCAGCATTAGATTTCATGGCATTTCCACTTATGAAAGCCGAAAACCGTTCTTTCCAAACAACCCAGTAAGTATTGAGTCTCGACAAAAATCCTGATCTGTAGTCAAATTCGCGGTAAGCAAGCGCAACATTATAACCAATTTCAATAAGATTGCTTTTAAACGCCTCAATGTCCCCGCGCTCCAATTTTCCATTCAGGGCGGCTATAACATCACGGCATTCTTTAGGAACATCCTCAATATTCTCGACCCAGTTGATCCAGTCCCCGCGCTCCTTCATACATTCTTCCATAAGTGCTTGCACAAACTGGGATTTCACAAAATCTTCTGAATAAGCCATAATAAGCGTTTCCAACGCCTTTTGCTCTTCCTTGTCAGATGCATTGCCACCAGTCCCGTCTGCAAGAGACATCCATAATCCCACACGGTAAGGCAGACGAATGGCGGATTGTCTTATTTTCGGGTCTAGATCTTTGAGAGTCAGCGACATAAAACCAGTATAGCAACGCCGGAGCGACCCTGCAATCTTGAAAATTATTGACATAATGAAGTAAAAGGGGATATAACTTCCTCCATGGTAAATGGTATTTCACGTTACAATAAACCTCGCATAGCAAACGAAGCTCAAAAAGTTTCTCAGCCGTGGTTCGAAAAAAATGAACATGGGCAAGCAGTCATGCGCTCCGTGGCAAAGCCTGCTGTTCTTAGCGTGGATAATGCCGTCACTTATTTTGAGGCAGTTCAGATTGATCCCTCAAAAGACCAATGGACTATAAAAGAGCACTATTTATCTTCCGAGACAGGTGAATTTATAGATAACGAAAATGATCTTGCTGTGATTGGCCAACATATGACGCATATTCGCCGATGCAACTTTGACGCAGCCCTTCTTCATATTACGGATTTTGAAACATCAGTTCCTAAAGATGCAAAATATGAGGAGGCTGTGGAATCCTTAGGCAAACGTCATTACATATATGCTGCTGAAGGTACAGGAGACTGGTGGTTTGATGTAAACAATAACGCAGTCTCAATCGAAGAAGATCCCGAGCTTACACGCATTACAAATAGCAATAAATTACGCGCAGCACGCCGTGCCGAAGACGCCAGAAAACGAGTATCCAACCCGGAAGAGCTTCTTCGATCGAAAAATGCCGTCATCCTGAAGGAAAGTTTCTTGCCGGCAATACGACCTATCGAAACAGGTAATTTTCTGACACGCATTTTTGATAGCGAAAAACGCGCAGTTTATAAACTACAAAAAGCCGTCAAAGAAGCAGTTGATGTAAATGACTTCAAAACATATCTCTCCTTGTTGAAGCAAGCAGAACCAGCACATATCTCACTTTTCCCCCCTGAACATGTAGCAAAATTTCTAGACTTATCTGAAAATGACAAAATTTGTGTCAGCAAAGCATTTACGACCGATCGTATGTGGGAATATTCATATAAAAAAGGGCCACTTGACCTTGAAGACAAAACCACTCTTCTTCTTGAGGCCTCCAAATTTGATCATCTGGCACGAGCTTTAGGTAATTATAAAATTCATCTTCAGGACGATTGGCTTAAAAACATGTCGACCCTGCCCGAACTTTATATGGATAAAGCGATGAAACTCTATCTGGAGGCACCGGAATCAGAGCTAAAAACAGAATTCTTCTCCACGAACATGATGCGTATGCTTTGTACCCATATAGCCGAGACCAAATCACCAAGAATTTTGCCCGAACATAAAGGGAAAGAGCTTATTAGATTTATAGAGATGATCAACAACCGCGCAGATCATGAAAACATATTATTTTCTGCGAAAGATACTAATGAAAAAGGCAGAGATTATTCAAATTTATGCTTCAAACTCATGCGCAGGCTACATACTTCTCTAGGTGATTATCGCGGGATATCTGCTTATGACATGTTGGGTTTTTATAAAAATTGTGCAAAAAATCCTAAACAGCGCGAAGCGTTAAGCAATTTTTTTGTCGTGCATGAGCAAATTTTTGGTTCTGATCCTGCGGATTCTTTTTACGCCATTACAGAAAATTCAAAATCATCCAATCGAACTTATTTTATAGCTCGCGATGAAGATAAAGGTTTTATGCCTCAACAGCTTGTAGATTATTTTTACGCACAGGAAAAAGTCAGCGCGATGCAAGAATTAGATGCATATCTGGACAGTTTGGCAACTGAAGGCAGCCCAAATTACATTTCTTTTGATAATCAATACGCAACCAGCGGTAATAAGGCTCAACGGCAGTTGGAAATCAAGGAAGACGGGATTGAAACCCCAAAGAAAATACAACTTTCTGAGACACAAAATGCACACACGAATTTGGCGCAGCCACAACAAGAAGACAAGGCATTAATGGCTCCTCCACGCAAAGAAACGAAGCTCTCAAAGTGGTTCAACTCTATGAAGATAGAGAGCGCCAGAAAACTGCTTTTTCAGGATTTAAAAGGCGGGAAATTTGATTATCAACCTTTCAAGAAACTTGCTGATGAGCTTGAAAGGCCTGATGCTCACGAAATATTTCAAGATGATTTACTCTTCCAGATTTTTGAGAAAGGGATAGTCAAAAATCAGGAAAATCCAAAGCCTATTAAATACTGCCTCAAATTTACAGATACACGCGCTTTCAAAGACTTAATTATAGGCTCACCTGTTATCGCAGGAAAATTCAGAACTTTTATTAACGAGTTTTTAATTGAAAAAACCAGAAATCCAGTATCTTCTTACGAAGCAAGCACCGCAGGTTTGGTTAAACAAATCGAGGAAACAGATTTTCTTGAAGGTTTTATTTCAGAAGACACGAAGCGACGCATGTCCGCAATTCTAATTGCCAGAGATGGATCTTTTGGAGTTTTAAGTCATTTAGAGCTATCCAGTAGCATTGATTTTGATGACGATTTCAAAGATTTAATCATTGAAGAAGCCCCGCAATATTCAAATGAAAATGGTGTCGATAGAGCTCTTAGAAACTATGAAGAAGCTCTTCCTGAAATTGACAGATATTACACTGAACGCAGCGCCTCATTCGATAAGGACAGTCACTCGTCCATTTTTCAAATACCAAATGAGGGTCAGACAAGCATACCTCAAATTGAATCTAAAACAGCTTCTTCTTTGATATCCGCAACAAGCATGGACAACACAGAGATTGTAAAAGCCCCTAACGCCAAGCTTGATGTATTTGAGCTTTAGGAAAAAGCCGCTTAAGCAGCCTTTTTAATCGCCTCAGCAACTGCTTCACCAAGTCCGGCTGGTGTTTCAGAAACAACAAATCCGCATTCGCGCATTTTCTTTGTTTTGGCCTCGGCTGTATCTTCTGCTCCACCGATAATCGCACCGGCATGACCCATACGTTTACCTGGAGGGGCTGTCACACCCGCGATAAATCCGGCAATCGGTTTTTTCGTATCAAGTGAGGCATAATATTCGGCAGCTTCAATTTCAGCTGTTCCGCCGATTTCACCAATCATCAATATGGCCTCTGTTTCCGGATCATCCATAAACATTTCAATGCAATCAATGAAGTTTGTGCCGTTTACCGGATCACCACCAATACCGATACATGTTGACTGACCTAATCCCACAGCAGCGGTCTGGGCTACAGCTTCGTAAGTCAATGTCCCGGAACGTGAAACAATGCCGACCTTACCACGCTTATGAATGTGACCCGGCATAATACCGATCTTGCATTCATCAGGCGTGATCACACCCGGGCAATTTGGACCGACAAGGCGTGAATTTGAGCCTTCAAGAGCGGCTTTCACCTTAATCATATCCTGAACAGGAATCCCTTCAGTAATGCAGATAATCAGCTCAATTTCAGCGTCTATCGCCTCAAGAATTGCATCTGCGGCAAACGGTGGCGGCACGTAAATAACAGAGGCATTGCAGCCTGTTTGCGCCTTGGCCTCGGCAACCGTATTAAATACAGGTAGCCCAAGATGTTCTGTTCCGCCCTTTCCTGGAGTTACACCGCCAACCATATTCGTACCATATTCCATAGCCTGTTCAGAATGGAACGTACCTTGCGATCCGGTAAAGCCCTGGCAGATAACTTTGGTGTTTTTATCAACGAGTACTGACATTTTTGAGATAACTCCTTAAAACTTTATGCTAAATATCATTTGCCGCAATGTATTGCGGACGTGAATAAGTCATAGCATTTGAGGATATATTTACAAGCCCCAAATTCTCACAATCCGCATGAAATGTTGAGCGTCCCGTTTTGCGGATAAGGCTGTCAATTGTCTCCTGATCGCTTTCAACGGTTAGAGAAAAGCTGTCACGCTCCCCGCTTGGCTTACCGATAGACCCGACAACCTCACCATAAAGACCAAGCTTACCACACACTTTTCCGAACAGTTTTGTAATATCGTGCGGTGCGTTTGGCGCTGCCTTTTCCTCAAAAGACAAACGTAAGGTCAGATCAATATTGCCGGGGTTTCCTTTATAACACCGCCCGCCCCTTTCAATCGCTTTATAAGCGGTCTCGGCCATTTCATCGCGACGCGCCTGCGGGTTGTTTTTTCTGAGCTGGGTAACTGACCCCATGAAAACCTCCAATTTTATTATTTTCTTTTTTAAAAGATTAGCGTATTTAAAGCGCCAATTCAAAACGATAATTCAGTTTTTTCTTGCTTATGTCAATATAATTGATGTATAAATATTTCCATAATAAATAAGCGTGGGTGAGTTTATGACAGATAATACAGTTCAGATAGAAAAAGAAGCTAAAGCAACTTCAAGCCAGGATGGTCGCTGGGTCATCAAAAGAGACCCCCGAAATTCTTTTCAGAGACTTTGGGAAGATGCGACCAAAGTACAAAAAGGTGCCATGCTGGGCTTAGCCGCTTTAGGTGGTTGCGCAGCGATTGCGGGCACAGGTGATCCCGATGCCGAAAGATACAGTGTGAGAGTAGATTTGCCTGCACCGACAAAAGGAGAATTTGTGTGTGGTGTGTATCACGGTGAAAGGTCAGATTATATCATCAAGAATCAGGCTGTGTGTGATGACCTTGAATATATAGTGCCCCAGCGCAATACAACTGTGAGAATTGGCGAACAATTTCAGGTCGCGGGACTAAACCGCGGAAAATTCTATGCACGCCTTGCTGGTGAAGATAAAGGATATGTTGTCCCACAGGAAAACTACCTTGCCATTGTAGAGGCCTATCTGACCAGCATGGGTAATGATGACTATGCAAACCCGGTTCCTTTCGACTTTCTTATTTCAAAATGGAATCTGGAATCAAGACTTGGCACTTTGCAGTCTTCGCCCTACAGCTCGGCCGAAGGTTTAAACCAGTTTATTGCGGGTACAGGAATACAATTACTTCGCGAAGCCGGCGACCTTTATGGTTATGATGATGAAAAAGCAATAGCCGACAGAATTTTCAGAGAGCACGGCTCTGATTACGGGCGCGCTTCCAAGAGCTCTGAATATCAGTCTATGCATAAACGTGTTTTCCGCGACCCATATATGAGCGCGGTAATTGGTATTCACAACACGATCAGAGGCCTGCAGAAGTTACAGAAGCTGGTCGATGACGGTGAGATGATTACCCCTAATCGGGATGAAAACGGCAATTATTATTTAACTGCAAAAGATGCCTATATCGGGCACTTTCTGGGAGCCAATGAGAGAGGAGCGGTCAAATTTTTTGAAAAGCTAAGAACGCATGCTGCGCATAATATGTGCGATATTTTTGAAGGTGGTGTCTGCAACCGTAACAAATATTTCTTTGTGATTGATGGCGATGACGAGCAGCTTATTCAAATGAAAAAGGACAAAGATTATGGACTAGGTAAACATACAAAGCTGATCAGAACTCATAACGGGGAATCCTATGTTGTGCCTGATCGCCAGTTTGACGGCTATAAAATGAAGGAGCGCCAGATTGGCACAAACAGCAATGGCGACCCTGTTTACGGCAGAGTGCGCGTTCCTCAGATTCATCTTAGTGTTGAAGAGTTTTACGAGCGCATGGGCACACGTTGGGGCTTTACAGATGAGCGTATGCCGGATTTGAGCGAATGGAATCCACGCGAATTCGTACCAACGGGGAGTGTGGAATATCCATCAGAAAGCTTTGAAGTTGCGCAAGACAATCTCAGACCTTATCGTAAGGCAACCAGATATGTCACAGCAGACAGCGTAACTTTTACAATGTAGGTGAATAATCCCAATTAAAAAAAAGCGCGCTGGATATTTCCGACGCGCTTTTTTTTCGTATATATAATTTTAGACTTAAGCAGCAGCCTCATGCTTTTTCGTTGCATCAACAATCTTGCGGGCGGCATCGCCAAGGTCATCGGCAGCAATAATCGGTAAACCCGAATTGTTCAGGATGTCTTTCCCTTTTTCAACATTTGTTCCTTCCAGGCGCACAACGAGAGGTACACTCAAAGACACTTCTTTTGCCGCGGCAACCACGCCTTCGGCAATGATGTCGCATTTCATAATTCCACCAAAGATATTAACAAGAATACCTTTAACATTCGGATCGGAGAGAATGATTTTGAACGCGGCTGTCACTTTCTCGGTATTGGCTCCGCCACCAACATCCAAAAAGTTTGCAGGTTCACCGCCATAATATTTGATGATGTCCATTGTCGACATGGCAAGTCCCGCACCATTAACCATACATCCGATATTGCCATCGAGAGCAACGTAAGACAGGTCATATTCATGTGCTTCCTGCTCTTTTTCATCTTCTTCATCCTTATCGCGCAATTCCGCAATTTTTGGATGACGGAATAAAGCATTGCCATCGAAAGACACTTTCGCATCCAAGGCCATGACTTCGTTTTTGTCAGTGACAATCATAGGGTTGATTTCAACTGTATCAGCATCTGTTTCAACATAAGTCTTATAAAGCGCGTTGAAGAATTTTATAGCGCTTTTCAAAGCCGCACCCTCAAGTCCAAGCGCAAAGGCAAGCTTGCGAGCGTGAAAGCCCTGCATACCTGTGACAGGGTCAATGCCGACTTTTACAATTTTTTCGGGTGTGTTTTCGGCCACATCCTCAATATCCATTCCACCTTCCGTAGACACAACAAATGTCAATTCTGACTTGGCACGGTCTAGCAGGATAGAACAGTAATATTCCTTTGAAATATCCACGCCATCAGTCACATAAAGGCGTTTCACTTCCTTGCCTTCTTCGCCAGTTTGTTTGGTCACAAGAACATTGCCCAACATGGCTTCTGCGGCGTCCCGCACATCGTCCAAAGTTTTACAAAGCCTGACACCACCCTTGCCTTCAGGATTATTGGTAAAATGTCCGGCACCGCGTCCACCTGCGTGAATTTGCGCCTTTACAACATAAAGTGGGCCTGGCAGGCTTTCTGCGGCTTTTACAGCCTCATCCACTGTAAAGGCCACCTTGCCATCAGGCACGGCAACGCCATATGATTTCAAAAGGTCTTTGGCTTGGTATTCATGAATATTCATGTGTCTTTCCTTTAGAAGGTTACGTTTTAGTCTTAAAATCTTTTCCGAGTCTTTATGTATCACGGCTTACGTTTAAGAAAAAGGGAGAAATCGTGAAACAGTCTGAATCATGTGGAAATAGACACTTATAAAGCATTGAAAATGTTACCTGCTTTGATGTTATTTGATTTTAATGCGCCCATCCTTTATACTTCGAATTATGAATAGTACTGCCCAAACCAGTTTTGCAAAAGAACTTGATCACCGCGATGCCGGATTTTTGCCACATGGCACTGTCGCCTCGGAAACACCTTCGCTTTTAAACAATGATGTTTGGAGCCGTATTTTTACAGATTTCCGTTCCGGTGGTGTTGTCCAAGGGCGCACCGTTGGTTCACATTCTATTGAAGGTCGTGCCGGCGCTGATAATCAGGGCACGGATGCTGAAAAGGCCGCGTTTTTAAAACGCGCCCAGATGCAAAGAATATTTGCCTCAACCGCTATAGGCGCTCAGTACTTCACGCCGCAAAATATTGCAATAAGCAGTCATGCCTTGGAAGATTTGCAAGACGCGTTGGAAAATCTGGAGCTAAGCTCGGGCATAAAAGTACGTGATCCTGAAATTACCGATGCGGTAGATAGCAAAATTGAGGAATATGATATTACACCTGAAGATCTGGGTGTATCGCCAAATGCCGCACCTCAAGATGCAGATTCAATGATGGAAAACTTACAACGCAACAGACCTGAATTATTTAATCAGGGCGCGCCTGAGGTAAATAGGCCCTGTATCACTGCACGCGAAATCGAAAGCATGTGTGATGGTCAGGGCTATGACCCTGAAATGTCTTCACTGTTCGTATATGGTGTGATCAGACGCGAAGCCGTTACAGAAGTTGCCCCCAAGCCCGAATTGGCCGGCCCCGCACCGTCATAATACTCTAAGTTATAAAGCCACTTATTTTCCTTTATTTAACAATATTTTCAGTGGTTTATCAGCGTTAACTTATGTTAACTAAAATTTTACCTATTTTCCATATACTAATTGTATGAGTTTTAATACTAGTCATGCATATGAAGAAGAGAGTTTCGCCGCATCTGTCGATGGCGGCTTCTTTGCCAAGCATAACGTTATGGTGAATGATTTTGCCACAGTATCCGGGCAGGGCTTTGACGCCGAGGCTGCCGAATTAACAAATGCAGGCTCGAGCTCGCGTATTAGCGACCACGTTAATCAAAGAGATTTTGATAACATGAATGACTTTGGAGCCAATCCCGACGTTCTGGCAGGAGACTCTTTAAATTATACCGCCCATGAAGCTGGTGAAGTTGCCATGGGTGATGAAGGCAGACTTAAGAAAAATTATGATGATGAAATTGAGCGTGTTTTTGAGAAAAGCGCTGACACGATGGAAGAATTCTGGACAAACATAATCGAGAATGCCAACCGAGGCCCTTCTGAAGCCTTTTATAATGAGATGAGCACAGGCATTCAAAATTATAAAAATTATCTAGATGAACAGGCTAGACTCGCAGCCGAGGCCGCCCGACAAGCTGAGATCGAACGTCAAATGGAAATGCAGCGCCAAATGGAAGCGCAGCGTCAAGCCGAGTTAGAACGTCAACAGCAGGAGATGCACAAAAACAACCACGACATTTCCAATGGTGAAAGCCAGTACTTTACTTTAGGCAATGGTTTGAATAATGATCAACAAGCACTTAAACGCGCCAATCCAGACGCTGAAGAAAACGAATCTGACCTTTCCAGAGGGAGGCGTTATGGTCCTCACGGAAAAGGAAACCGCCGCTGGAAACATGATGGTAACGAAGCAGAGCAAGACGCTTCTGTAAGCCAAAAGTCTGAAAATACAGTTGCGGACTCGGCTGATAGCCCGCCTAGTCAAACTTTACAATCACCGGAAAGATACACTTCTTATGCAGATTCCATTGGTATAGGCTCAGCGGCTCAAGCCCCTGTGAATATAAATGTCATTGCCACCGAAGACCTGAAAATTGATCTTCCTGAAATTGATCTAAGCAGTAGTTTTGCAGAAAGTGTTACGCCTTCTGCCCAACCAGTTGCCCCTGCAGCGGCCCAATCTTCTACTCCAACAGAAGCAAGCACATCTGTAGCGCAGGATCATGAGGAATTAAAGGTTTCATCACCCGCAGTTCCCGCAATTGGCTAAGCCTCTACTTTTGTATTTTCTTTAATTATATATTTACGGATTTATACGCATACTTGATTGATATATCTGTGCGATTTTCATTGCTGCAAATATAAAAATTTATAAACAAATTTAATGATTACATAATTACACTAAGTATAATAAGTAACTGAAAATTAATACTTTTTGAATATAATTGGTAATGAATATAAGAGTTCTATAGAATATAAATATGGCTACAACAGCAACACAAGAAAGAGATCCACAAATACAGCAACCCGCACCTGCGGTTGTTTCTGCACCGCCTGCAGCTTCAATCCGTCCTGAAACTGCGGTTGCAAGCCCTCCTCCCGCATCCTCTATCCGGCAACAACAGCCCGATGCAGAGGCTCAAATGCGTAACGATAGAATGGACAGGCATAATGAACATGATCAGGCGACTTTGCGCCAGCGTGTTCAAGAAGAAGCTGAGACCAGAGCACGTGAAGAAGGTCGTGAGATTACACCTGAAGAAACAGCACTTCTAGATGAATCAGTAGAACGTACTCAGCAAGTGGCTGATGGTATGCCTGATATGGTGACCGAGAATATCGGTATGGGTATTTTCATGACAATTATTATGGAAGTGTTTGGCATGGGTCAGGCAAACGGTAACAGTTTTGAAGGCATGGACATAGAAGGCCTTATTGGTCAGATGTTCTCCTCACTTATTCCCGGCCTTGGTATTGCAGGTGCTGGTATGGCCGGTCCAGGACATGATGGACATGATCATGACGGTCCTTCAATAGAAGGGGGAAGCACCTTCTCTTCAGATGGTAATGTAACATTACAATTCCCTATAAAGGGTGATTATCGCACAGGCCAAGATGTAGTACACCGTGGTGGATCACGAATGCATGAGGGAGGGGATTACCCTGTTGCTTCAGGCACTGATCTTTACGCTGCCGCTGAGGGGCGTGTACATAACGTAGGTTACAATGCCTCAGGCTGGGGTAAATATATTGATATTGATCATGGCAACGGCGTATTTACACGTTATGCTCACTTAAGTGATGTTGATGTTAGAGAAGGACAAACTGTAGGCCCGGACACAGTTATTGGCCAAAGTGGCAGTACAGGGCGCTCTGATGGGCCTCATCTTCACCTTGAAGTAGGAATTGCTGATAGTAATGGCAGATATCAGATTGTAAGCCCGGCAAGCGCTATGGGTCAGAATCTTGGTGACAGCTCAGTCAGACAGGGTCTGATTAATGAAGCAAGAGAGTCATATCAGCAAGCAGGACTTGGTCACAAACAAGGTATGAACGCAACGCCAGAATACCACGGCCCGGTAATATCTTAACCTATTGAAAAATATAGATTTTTTAAGTTGCTTTGCATTTATTAGGAAAGATACGCTAAAATATAAACATGGTACAAGAAACAGTTAAATCACAAGCTCTAGGCACTACCAGCCATGCCGCGTTGGCCATAGGCAATGCTGGGGGTATTTCCGGTAACGGAATAACAGAGAGATTTTCTAATCCTGCAAGACAAGGTGCCTTGGATTTGAACCAAGAAGCTGAAGCAACAAATACGAATAATTTCAATATGGTTAGCGGAGCAAAACCATATTCTCAGGAGCCAAGCGCAAATACAGGCCGTGAAGTTTCACGCGAGGATGAAGGTTATGTCCTTCTTATGCTTCTTGGACATTACTACGAATCCACTGCCGAATTGAATGGGCAGAATTTAGACCCTGAACAGATCGAGCAAATGATCAAAGATCTGGAAGGTATAGAGCTTGATTCTAATGGTGATATTGACCTTACATCAGCCTCTACTTCCGCCGCTCTAGCAACTGGTGTAACCTCTGCCGCTGCAGGTCTTTCTGCTGCTCAGCTCAGAGAAAACGGTGCATTTGACGGTAGTTACGATGAAGCCTTTGACAAGGTTCTGGCTCATGAAGGTGGTTGGCATGATGGAAAATATGACGCCGGAGGAGCCACAGTGTTCGGTATAGCGTCTAAATACCACCAAGGAACATATAATGAAGTAATGGGTCTTTTGAGATCAGGCGACCGTGAAGGAGCACTTGAGGTAACAAAAGATTTCTATAAGCGTGAATTTTGGGATAAGGCAGGAATTGAAAATATTTCTGATCCAGCCGCCCGTCTAGTTGCATTTGACACGGCGGTGAATGCCGGTGTTGGTAAAGCCAGACAACACATTGCTACAGCCTCCAGAAATGACGGGGTAGCAGATGGTAATGAGTTGGTCGATTTAAAAAGAAATCATTATGCAAGTCTAAACGCCACGGGTAAGGCTGTTTACACAAGAAATTATAGAGGTTGGATGAATCGTTGTGACAGTCTTCAGGAAGATGTAGATCAGGTTTATGCCTCTGCCAGAACTCCTGCCTTGGCTGCTAATGAGCCGCAGTTGGCACTCGGATAATAAAAACCCCATAAAATTTTTAAAGAGTAATATTTAAAGCCCGTGACCTTTTTTCAAGGCGCGGGATTTTCCTTAATGTCTGCAGCTGTTGAGAAACTGTCCAGATCCAGATTCAACCAGGTTTCGAAATCACCAAACATCAAAACACGATTACGGTAAAACCCTTGCGCTGTCTGCCCTAAAGTTTTTTCAAATATACGTTCAGATGCGTCGCATTTTTGCTCATTATTTGCGATTTTAGCTTTGAGAAGTTCAGCAGCCTTATGACGCGCAAGATAATCACCTAGAACATATTCCAAATGATCCAGTCTTTCGTTTTTTGATGAAAAACTGTTTCCTAATTTGTCTTTTACAACCTTTATCATTTCACCGAACTGTTCCGGATTATGTCTCAATACTATGCTTAAGGCATTTTCCCTGTCAGCACCTTTGTGATTACGCGCCATGTCCCAATTTTCCACTAATTGCAAAACGCTTTTACTGTCATCATAGTAAAATTCAGAAAGCATATCGAGCACCGCATTCCGACTGCCCTGTAAATCTGCCTCCATATCTTCGATTTTGCTTTTCCAGACAGGCATATCCTTTTCGAGAAAGCTTCTGTAATGCGCCATACGGAATTCGCCGCTAAGGGCTATATCTATAGGCACAGCCTTATCCTCATCACCCGGCATGAAGTAAAAAGAAGCCGGGTTTCCGGCGCTACCGCTAAACGCAGTTGAGAACAAATTATCTGTTTCAACACCACGTGGAGCCATTGTTTTTTCCCAATGGCCATCAACACTTTCAAAAAATTTTTTATACGCGGGGTATTTTTCGGAAAAATTCGCAATGTTTGAAATTTCCTGCCGCAATGCCTGCTTTGACAAATTGCGGTCAAAAATTTTCGTATCCGGATCCAGAATCATTTTTTTATGTAGCTTGACCAGATTCTCAGGCATAGGCGCACCCAGACGAGGCTTAAAGAAATGATAGGGGTGAATTTCAAGAAATGCGCAAATTTCCATCATTTGTTCCGGCTCTGGAAATATTTGATGCCAGTCAGGCGCACGCCCTTCCCCATAGCCCCCATAAAGCCTTATCATTTGTTCCGGCTTTCCTGTTAAACAAGGTAGATCGTCAATATCATAGCCCTGCTGGACACTAAGTGTTCTTATCGGATGTGTTTTATAGGCACTAAAATCATCCGGGATGACATTACCGCCCGGATCCTTTACAAATTTTTTCCGGGTCGCAGGAAAGTCTGTGGGATATTCGATAATTTCTTGACCTACCATATCTTATACCCTCCTAAAACTGTGTCGGTTGCTGGGTCTTTCCAGAGTTTACGCTTTCACTTTGCATATCATTACAACGATCAAGAAACACAGGGTTTCTGTGTGTCAGAAGGCTGTTTTGGTAATATTCAGTCGCCACCTGCCCTTTTCGGGAATTAAGCATTTTATCGCATTTGCCAAAAAGAGATTTTTTGTCGCGCCCCTTTTCCCATTTGTCTTCCAGATACTCCCATTCGGTGAAAGCAGAAAGATAAACGCTTATAGCCTCACCCATCTCTATACACTCAGATCTGAACTCTTCATTTCCGGATATGTTCTTTACCTCGGCATTTTCTTTCAAAGTTCCAAGACTTTGTGGAAAACGAACAAGCACACCAATATTGTCAGAAATATCAGCTGCGTCCTGGCGCAAATATTCCCATTTTTCGAGATTTTCAAGAAGGGTGGCCACCTCTTCTTCATAAATATTTTCCAATCGTGCTGAAAGCTCGCCTCTTGCAGTTTGAGCCGCCTCTTTTTTGGCGTCGCATTTTTCCTTAATCGTCAACAGAGGCAATTCAATGCGCGCCAGAAAATGGTCAATACGGGTTTGTGCATTATTATTTTCTGCAACGGTAACAACGCGGCCTGACATTTCGAAATTTTTAGTAATGCTTTGCGTGTCGCCTTCAAGGCAAACTTGCCTTTCACGCGCATCATTGGTTAGCCTGCGCTCTTTCTGATTATAGGCCTGCCATTCTGTATCAACATAACGAAACAGCTCTTTAAGCTCTGAATTATCTCTGAAAAACATATCAGAATAATGACTGTCCAGATCAAGTGTCTCACGGGATTTGGCTCGTAAGGGATCAGGTAGTGATTCATCCATAATGATGGAGACATGAAGCTCTGTCAGTTCTTTAGGCAAGGGATTACCGTAGGCAGGTGTGAATAACTCACTGGGATGAACATCCATTTTTTTACAAACCCAGGCCAAAGAATCAGCCGATGGAAAATCGAATTCTTTCTTACCGGAAGTTTTCTCGGCGTAACCGCTGTAACGCGATGCGAAAATTTCGGGACTTTCCCAAGGCGGGACAATTTCTTCCAGATCCATATCGGCCATAATGGCCTGAACATGAATAGGGTGAAGGCCTTCTGCCCCGCTAAAATAATCTTTATCGCTAAATATTTCGGTAATTTTATTACCTTTTTTCATGTTTAAACTCCCTGATTATTACGATTTTATACCATAATTATGGGAATTTCTAAAGTAGAATTTTCTTAATTACTAAAAATCAGGACAGTCCGAGAAAATCCAGCTGCCACTCCAACTCCTTTTTGGAAAGAGGATAATCTGTACCGCCACGAGGATTCATAATTTCCGCAGAAGGCACCTTGGCAATTTCCCTTTGTACAGCCAATGCCGTACGCATAGAAAATCCAGCTTTCCAAACAAGGGAAATTGTGGGCTTGGGCGCGTGAAGCTCCATCACTTTTTTAACATCTTCAACAGATACACCAGCCTTGGCGGCCAGCGCATATTCGACAAATTCCCTGTCACGCACACCGATGGCATCCATAATAAACTCATCATCAAGTTCACCTTTGGCATGAGCCTCCTGAACACGTTCCAGGGTCGTTTTTCCACTGTCTTCTTCTTCCAGAAAAGCCAGGCGCCTTTTAAAGGCTTTACTGATATCCCCGATCTCCCGGTTATCAAAATCCGTTCTTTCAAGTAAAATATCCCGAACTGACTGATCGGCATAGAAAGCCATTTCCTTGGCAAGTTCTGGCGGTAAATGCGGATTGGAAGCCAGAGGTTTATGCCAGTCTGGTAAATCTTTGGCTTTCTGTACGATAGATGTGAGGGTGTTTACCGCAATTTCGGCACCCGTGTTTCCTATCAAAGCCAACGTCCCGGGTTCATCCTCCGTTTCATAAACCGCCGTGGACAAAGCTTCGGAAACTTTTTCGCGCGAAGCAATGGCGGACACCGCCCAGCTTGCCGGATGGGATTTCAATATTTCGATCAAATCCTCATCTGGCAGCAATATACAATAGCGCAAAACCGGCTCAGACACTTCCCGTTCAATATCTTTGGCCAGTTGCAGCACGACTTTCGGCGGTGCGTGGGCATGATCTTTTAGCGCGCTCGACAGGGCTACCCTTATTTTGAGCACTTCATCCAGTGCCAGCGCACCGAGTGCGTTGACCGCAAAAGTATAAATCTGGCTCTGTTTGTCTTCAGAAAGTTGTGGGAGCAAATGAATAAGGCGTTCAGCCAATGCGAGACGTACGTCTATATCACTGTCTTTGGATAACACCGAACTGGCTTGTAAGGGCGTAGAAGAATTACCTGCAACTGCGCGCCGGACGGACGCTTCCTCATCATGTTCTGCCAGATAATATAATATATCAGGAGACGTTTCTTTGCTTTTGGCCAGCTTCATACGATCAGGGACAGAGCCATCACTGGCCAGCTTCTTCTCTTCTGACCGGTCCGGGCGAGAGAGGCCAAGGCGCCTTTTCAACCTATCCAACATTTTCGAAATCTTTCAGATAATGTGTTGATCCCATTTCCTGCACACGGGAGAGGGTGCGTTCAAACTCAAATTTATGTGTTTTACCTTCAAATATCTCAGTTATCGGCTTTTCTGAAGAGAGTACCAGCATTTTCTTTTTATCGTATAAAACATCAATCAAAGACATCAGGCGTTTTGATTCATTTCTCATTGTTTCATCCAGAACAGGTACATCTTTTAAAAATATCACATCATATCTTTCAGCAAGCTTAAGATAATCCTCCGCGCCTAAGGGTTTTTCGCATAATTCGTTAAATGTAAATTCCGCCACGTTTTTTGCAGCCGCCCTGACTTGCAACTCACGACCACGCAATTTTATTTTTTCATGTCGTTTTTCCGCGCCACCTGTCAGATCGGAGAAAAGATTGTCCATTTGATCCTGCTCATTTTCTCCAAAGTAGACTTGTTTTTCATGCAAACCTGTACGCCTGTAATCGCGCCCGCCTTCAAGCGGCACAGAGATCATCAATCTTTTTATAAGTTCAATGAAAGGTATAAAACGCGCCCTTTGCAAACCCCCTTCATAAAGGCGGTGGGGTGGCCAGTTACTGGTCATGATAATAAACAGACCGTTATTAAACAGTGAGGTAAAAAGGCGCGACAAAATCATCGCATCGGCCACATTTGTTACATGAAACTCATCAAAACATAATAATTTATAAGCTTTAGATAGCTTTGCGGCATAGGCATCCAGAGCTTTATCAGCGCCCTTTCCTTTTCCACCTTTCCTGTATTCATGCAGGAAATCATGTACCTCAATCATAAACTCGTGAAAATGTATGCGACGCACAGATTCTGATTGTGAGACCTCTTCACAAAAAATATCCATGAGAACGGTTTTTCCACGTCCGACAGGCCCAAAGATATAGGCACCTTTATAAGGACTGTCGGCATTCCCCGATTTAGAGAAGAACCCCCATGACCGGGATTTTGGTATCAGGATTTTATCGCGTAAAACGCCCATCGCGTTTAACGCCTCTACCTGACCCGCATCGGGGGTGAGGTTTCTGTCTTCAAATCCTTTCCGCGCCCAATCAGACAGAGGAGGATTTACCGACATATTTCACCAGCAGAATTGAGAGTTCATATAAAAGAAGGATAGGAATCGCCAGACAAACCTGAGATATAATATCCGGCGGCGTCAAAAATGCTGCTACGAGGAACACGACGACAACCATATAACGTCTTTTCTTTGCAAGACCTTTTGCGGTGACAAGCCCGGCGCGACCCAAAAGGCTGAGCAAAACCGGAAGCTGAAAGCAAAGCCCGAACGCAAAGATCAAAACCATTATCAGATCCAGATACTCAGATACCCGCGCTTCGAGTTGTATCGGCAGAACGGTCTGTGTCGCCCCACTTTGAAAACTGAGGAAAAAAGGAAGAGCCAATGGCAAGACAACATAATATACCAGCGCCCCACCACAGAAAAACAACACTGGTGTCGCAATTAAAAATGGTAAAAATGCGTATTTTTCATCCCTGTAAAGCCCGGGGGCGATAAATTTCCAGATTTGCATGGCAAGTATCGGGAAGCTGACAAACAGCCCCGTAAAGAAAGAGACTTTCAGATATGTGAAAAACGCCTCGGCCAGTCCGGTATAAATCAGGCGCTGCGTACCGCCGGAGGTTACCGCCATTGCATCAGCCAAAGGTTTGACCAGAAAACCGTATATATGTTCTTTAAACAAATATGAAACGGCCGTTGCCAGTACGATTGCGGCAACCGCCATTAAAAGGCGCGACCGCAACTCCAGCAAATGCTCCATGAAGGTTTTAGACGTATTCTTATCTGTATTATTTTCTTCTTTGGGGATAGAAACATTTAAAGACATGGGCTTTACTCATCGCTTCCTTTTGTGTCCTTGCGCAAGTCGCGGAGGAAGCTCAGCTCCATCTCGATCTCATCCTGCTCTTTTTCCTCTTCAAAAAAATTCTCGTCAGGAAAACGGCCTGTATTTTCAGAACCATATCTCTTTTGCTCTTCTTTTTGCAGCTCGGTTTGCTGCATGAAATCGTCAAACTGGCTGGAAAGAGCATAGCGCATATATTGAATCCGGCGGAAAAATTTGCCAAGTCCATACATGAGTTGCGGCAATTCTTTTGGCCCGATCACCAAGATAGCGATCAGGAGAATAAAAACAATTTCTGTCCAGCTGACATCAAGCATTAGAAATAAAGCCTTGCCTTTCGGGCGTTAGTTAAGCGTATCTTTGGGGCCCGGGGCTTTATCAGCCTTTTGCGGTGAGGCGTTTTCTTCCTCATCACGCATACCGCGCTTAAAGCTTTTTATACCTTCGGCCATATCGCCCATAATCCGGGGCAGCTTGCCTGCGCCGAATAAAAGCATGATAAGTGCAACAACAATTAAAATTTGCCAGATACTGGGGGACATGTTTTAAGCCTCTTCTTTCATATCTTCATTAGTCTGAGCGTCATCTTCGACACTCTCATCAGGTAATATAGTACGTTCAGTGTCTTCTGTCTCGTCTTCATCGAAAAGTTCTCCCGTACCCGGTATTGTTTCAATAGCCGGACGGCGATCAAGAAGGCCTGCGGATTTCAGTTCATCAAGTCCGGGCAAATCTGTCAATGCTTCAAGACGGAATTGGTCAAGAAAAGCATTCGTGGTCACCCATGTAACAGGCCGTCCCGGTGTTTCACGACGGCGCCCCGGCTTTACCCAGTCCTGTTCCAACAAGATATCAAGTGTGCCCTTACTTACCGCCACGCCTCTGATATTTTCAATTTCGGCCCGTGTCACGGGTTGGTGATACGCAATAATGGACAAGGTTTCAAGCGCGGCGCGTGACAGGTTGCGCGTTTCTTCCTTTTCCAAAACAAGATGCTCGGATACGTCTGACGAAGTGCGCATCGCCCACGCCCCGCCTACTTCAGTAAGTTCAACGCCTCTGTCTGTATAGTCATTTTGCAGGTCTTTTAAAATTGCGGCAAGATCCGCCTCCTCCGGCAGTCTTTCCCGAATAACACTGGATGGCAGCGGGTCAGCAGAGGCAAAGAGAAGTGCCTCGACAACTTTTTTTTGTGTTGTTTTATCCATATATCACGCCTCTTCTCTGGCTTGCAGCTTCTCACGCAGATAAATGGGGCGGAACAATCCATCCTGCTTTATCTCTGCTGTCCCCTGTTTAGCCATTTCAAGCCCTGCTGTAAACAGGGAGGCCAAAGCAGAGCGCGTAAACAACGGATCATCATCGGTTTTATCCGGTAAAAACGAATCAAGGGTGGCCCAGACACTGTAAGGGCCTTTTCGCGGCAGGTTGCCAAGCATGGTTGTCATCCTGGATACCGCATCTTCCGTTGACATCAAATGGAAGTTTTCAAGTTTGTATTCACTGTAGGTTCTGCGGCGCTCAATTGATCCATAGGCCTGCAGTAAGTCAAAAATGCCAACTTCATATTCGGTGGAAAATTTTGTTTTTATACGCTCAGGCGCACCGCGTGCAAAAGTATCAACGCCAAGCTGTGGACGCGACATCAATATTTCACCGGCATTTTGCATGGCCTCCAACCGTCGTAGCTGGAACTGCAAGGCTTCCGCCATCTGCTCACCCGTAAGCTCCTCCTCATCGTCTTCTTGCTGAGGCAGGAGAAGTCTGGACTTCAGGTAAGCCAGCCAGGCCGCCATAACCAGATATTCAGCCGCCAACTCAAGACGGAGCTCCTTGGCGCGGTCTATAAAGGCTAAATATTGCCGGACAAGCTGCAAAATTGAGACATGGCGCAAATCCACTTTTTGGGAGCGGGCCAAATCAAGCAGCGCGTCAATCGGCCCTTCATAGCCGTCAATCTGCAACAAAAGACGCTCGGACTCATCCTCAAGCTGCACCGGCTTCCGGGGTGGGTCTTCCTCGAAATTCTCGTTTGATAAGGTTACTTTAATCGTATCGGTCATAAAAACAGTCTGATTTTTGAAACTATTTATGACTATAACCCTTATCTGGCAAGCGTTTCCAGTGAAAAACGAAATTTATCCCGCATCCTCGAATAACGCTGTGCGCATTGGTTCGCACATCAATCTATGGCTTTTACAGATATTTTGGCTTACTCTTGGAAATTGTTATGGGACTTGTATCAGGCTTTATCAAATTTAATCAACGGCTGTCACTTGCTTTTGACAAGCTTTTACCGCGCTCCATGACGGTTTTCGGAACGACAGATTTTCACGCTTCCCTATTGCCAAAATATATTGAACCTGACTGGATGGTTTATGACATTGGCGGTGGCAAAAGACCCTTTATAACCAAAGACTGGAAATCCCGCGATAACATTACTCAAATCGGTATTGATATTGATGAGTCCGAACTCAAAAAAGCTCCAGACGGCGATTATGATCACATAATGGTAGAAGATATTACTTCGTATCGCGGTAAGGGGGATGGCGATGCGGTTGTCAGCCGCTCCACCTTGGAACATGTCAAACATACAAAACCTGCCCTTAAAGGCATGGCCTCAACCCTTAAACCAGGTGGTATTATTATTGCCTTTGCGCCCTGCCGAAACGCCTTATTTGCGAAGTTGAATTTAATCATACCCGAAAAGCCAAAGCATAAATTGCTGGCCGCAATATATGGTGAACAAGCCAAAGTCATGGGGTTCAAGGCTTATTATGATGATTGCTCCCCATCCCGTATGGAAGAAAATATAAAAGATCTGGGCCTGGAAATTGTTGAGCGGCGCATCTACTGGATGAGCAATTATTTTATGGTTTTTGCGCCGTTTCACATACTCTGGCGCATTTACCAGCTTATCATGCGAAAGGCTGGCATGGATGATTTATGCGAAGGGTTTGCTTATGTTTTGCGCAAGCCGGAAAAAGGCTAGCTTTCAAGTCGTCCAGACGGGTGGCGGATTAAAAACAGACCTGCTCCGCATATAATCACAATCCCCGCAATCGTCCATATGTCGGGAATATCGGCAAATAGAAGCCATCCCAACAGCACACCCCAAACTATTTGAATATAATGAATGGGTGCAAGAAGTGACGCAGGTGCCAGTGTAAAGGACAGGGGCAACAAGACAGTCCCAACCATACTTGCTGTTCCTGCGAGCAGATAAAGAGGCCAGGCACCGGAGGGCGGCAAAGCGCCCGTAAAGAAGGACAAAGTTCCGGCCACTACCAGAATGAAGAACAAGGCATAAAAGGCAAAGGCAAAACCGTTATCCTTTTGCGGGCCTATCTTGGTGGCCAGCACATTCATGCAGGCAATAAAAAAAGCAGTGCCTATTGCCGTCAAATATCCAATGGACATCACATTAAAGCCCGGCCTTAATATAACAAGAACACCCAAAAGCCCAAAGATGATGGTTATAACAGCCACCTTGGATACCGTCTCATTCAAGTAAATCCGTGCCAGAAGGGCTGTCAGAAATGGTGCGCAAAATATTAAAGAATACGCCGTTGCCAGCGGTAAAAGCGAAAAGGTGTAAACGGCCAGCAAAAACTGGAAACATACGGTCATACCCCGCAAAATATGCAGCCCTCGTTTTTCAACAAAAAAAACAGATTTTAATTTACCGCTCGGTACCCCGTAAGCCACCAGCCAGGCCATACCGACAGCAGAGCCCAGAAAAGCGTTAGTCGCAAAATCTGTTTGGGCGCTTAAAACCTTGTAAACAGCATCACCGATTGAAAAGCCGGTAAAGCCAAGAAACGATAATATCATTGCGAATAATCGGGGGGAGGTACTCATCATGCTGAATACATAAGCTTATTTTTCGATTCTTTTCCACAATAATTAAACAGATTTATAAAAAGGCTCTGGATTTTTACCTCCGCTCGGGCATCATGGTCATGTTTAAAAACCGGATAAAATGAAAACAGCTCTTGATATCTTAACCTGACTCTGCCACCTATATACTTATGATGACTGACGACGATACACTTCGATACGATAAAATGGTTGAAAACGCTCTTCGCGGCGTTGTGCGCGATGCCGTTCAGGAAGTCGTGGATAACGGCCTTCCGGGCGACCACCATTTTTACATCACTTTTTTGACCGAACATAAAGGTGTAAAAATCCCTGATTATCTCCATGAAAGATATCCGGGCGAAATGACCATCGTTTTGCAGTACCAGTTTTCGGATCTTTATGTAGATGACGAAATTTTTGAAGTAACTCTGTCCTTCAACAATAAGCCTGAAAAACTTGTTATACCGTTAAATGCTATCAGCATTTTCGCCGATCCTTCTGTGAATTTTGCCCTGCAATTCCAGCCTTTGGGCGATATGGAAGATGATTTTGACCCGACCCCACCAGATGGTGACGGACCAGGCGAAGACCCATCTTCCCAAAAGAAAGACAAAAAGGGCGGTGATGATTCTACAGGCGAAGTTGTCTCTTTAGATAAATTCCGTAAAAAATAGCTATGGGTCAGCCCATAGAGCCCGACCTCTATCTGGACATATCTTCAGGTTTGGACAACGCGTGGCTTGATGTATTTAACAGCTTACCGCGCTCGAATCTTTTACAGGCCCCCAATACCGCAATAGCCTTGATGCCCGTTAAAGGCCAAAGGCCGTTATGGGGGAAAATCTTACAAAACGGGGAAATTATCGGTATTTTCCAGCTGGCGCAGGCCGGCATAATGAAAAATCTGCTTCATGCCGTTATACTTGACCGCGGCCCCCTTTTTCTTTTGGACCACAACACATCAGAAAACAGCCTCGCTTTTTTCAGCGCCTTTAACCAGAAATTTCCCGCACGTATTGGACGCAAACGGCGCCTACTTCCAGAACACCCACATAGCACCGAATTTGAACAAGCCCTTATAGAAAGCGGATATAGAAGGGTTAAGGGAAGCAAGCCGTATAAAACAGCGTGGCTGGACTGCAAACACAGCGAGGATTTACAGCTTACCGCCATGCGTAAAAACTGGCGCGGCGCTTTAAAAAAAGCTTTGAACAAAGATATCAGGATTAAATGGGATACACCGCAAAATCACATAAAACACGTACTTCTTCACTACAAGGCAGATGTGGAAATGCGCGGCTATACCGCAACAGATGCGAAAACTCTGCAACGCCTGATGAGGCAATACGCCACGATGAAAGATCTCTGGATTGGCCGGATGGAATCGCCCCGGGGCTTGGAATCTTTCATGGTTTTTTTCAGGCACGGCGCAAGCCTTACCTATCAGGCAGGGTGGAGCAGCAGGGCTGGAAGAGAGGCCAACGCGCACCATCTTATTTTATGGCAGGCTCTTGGGGAGATGCGAGAAGCCGGATTAAAGACACTCGATTTAGGAGGCATAAATGAAGATGAAACAGGCATTACCCGTTTCAAAACAGGTACAGGCGCAAATCTTGCCACTTTATCTCCGCTATATTCTTAACGGCTTTTTTTTGCTGGGCGCATTGATCGCATTTTCCCTTTCTGCTTATGCACAAGATAGCGCCGAAAAAATCTATGATTACAAAGTTTATGCTGGTGGAATAAATGCCGTAGATGCACAGCTTCGGCTTGAACAAACGGACAAAAATTTCGAAACCGAGCTTAAAGCCATTACCCGTGGGTTTATTGGAAAGATAGCGCCTTGGGAAGGCGTGTATTTTACTAAAGGCTTTTTTAACCAAGCCGATCAGGCTCGTCCACAAACACATATCGCACAATCTACGTGGCGCGGAGATACGGAAATCAAAACATTTCACTATGATAATAAAGGCCGTTTTGAGTCCCTGACGATAGTGGAGAAAGGCAAAGATAAAACACCCGATGATATAGATGCCAAGCTGGCCAAAAACAGTGTAGACCTTTTATCTGCCATGTTGAATGTCATGAACACATCAGTTCAAAGTAATGAGTGCAGCGGCTCGTTTAACGTCTTTGATGGTAAGCGACGGTTCAAGCTATGGTTCAAACCGCTTGGACGTGAAACGCTTTCTAAAAGCAAATATTCAGCTTATGCCGGTCCTGCGCTCAAATGCGAAGTAGAAATTTTCCCCGATGGCGGGCGATGGCACGAAAAGCCCCGAGGGTGGTTATCCATTCAGGAGCAGGGCCGCGATAAAGGTGCTCTTCCTTTGATCTGGCTCGCCAAAGTTGGAGAGAACGAGCATGTAATTCCCGTCAAAATGCAGGTGAAGACGGATTACGGTGTTTTATTTATGCATCTAGTCAATTAAACAATTCACTCTAAATTAATATTGAAAGGCAGAAACGTATGAAAATATTTGGAAAGCTCACAACAACCGCATTGGCAACCGGATTTTTAATTTTCTCTTTTAACGTACAGGCACAGGATACTATGAAACGTACAGCACCCGAAGACCTTACTCCTATTCAAAAATATGTCACCCAGCATGACGGAACGGAAAAGGCATTTGATAATGAATATTGGGATAATAAAGAAGAGGGTATTTACGTGGATGTTATATCCGGTGAGCCTTTATTCTCCTCAACCGATAAATTCGACAGCGGTACGGGATGGCCCAGCTTCACAAAGCCCATCAAAGATGAAAAAGTTACTAAGCATAGTGACCGCAAGCTTTTTATGGAGCGTACCGAAGTCCGGTCAAGTGGATCTGATTCGCATCTTGGACATGTTTTTGATGATGGCCCCAAAGCAGAAGGTGGTAAGCGCTACTGCATTAACTCAGCGTCACTTCGCTTCATTCCGAAAGACCAGCTTGAAGATGAAGGATATGGCGAGTACTCATCCTTGTTCGAGCAAAGCTCTAAGCCTGTAGAATAAGCGCTTAAATACGAAAAAATAAAAGTTTTTATGCCTCTGGACAGGATTATATCGCTCGGCATAAACTATGCCCATGAATAATAAGCGCGCACATCCTTTAGAAATCATTATCCTTGCCGCCGGATCAGGCACAAGGATGAAATCCTCACTACCCAAGGTCATGCACGAGATTGCAGGACTGCCGATGATATCCCATGTCACAAAACTGGCCGAATCTCTTAATCCGGATACAGTAACAGTGGTGGTTGCGCCTTCCATGGACGATGTTGCCAGTACGGTAAGCCCTCATAGCACTGCAGTCCAGAAAACCCCGCAAGGTACAGCAGATGCTGTAAAAGCCGGATTACAGAATACGCGTACGGAAGAAGGGTCTTTGCTGGTTCTTTATGGGGACGGTCCTTTGTATACCAAAGAGACTTTGCAGGCATTTGTCTCCGATTATGAAGAAAATAATGGGTGCGGATTGTCTTTCCTTGCTATGAAGCCTGAAAATCCATTCGGTTACGGGAGGATGATAACTGATGAAAACGACCATGTTATAAGGATCGTTGAACAGAAAGAGGCCAATGCCGAAGAGCAGAGCATAAACCTCTGCTGGACAGGTGTTATGTGTGGTGATATCGCCAAGATCCGCAACTGGATTGAAAAAATTGATAATAACAACAGCAAGGGCGAATATTACTTAACTGATCTGCCCAAAATCGCCCGGGAAACGGATAGCGATAAAACCTGTTACAGCCTCTGTGCCGAAGAAGAAAGTCTGGGCGCAAACACACGGGGCGAACTTGCAAAGCTGGAGGCTAAAATGCAAAAAAGATTACGCGAAAAAGCGATGGAGAACGGTGCCACCCTCATAGACCCCGACAGCGTCACATTTTCAGAAGATACCGTCTTAGGACAAGATGTTATTGTGGAACCAAATGTAATTTTCGGGCCCGGTGTACGTGTCGGTGATAAGTGCCGTATTCGCGGCTTTTCCTATCTTGAAGACGTTATCCTTGAAAAGGGTTGTGTGATAGGGCCGTTTGCGCGGTTACGACCCGGTACGCATCTGGAAGACGGCGTTAAAGTCGGAAATTTTGTCGAGGTTAAAGGCAGCCATATGGGCAAAGGCGCAAAGGCCAACCATCTGGCCTATATCGGTAATGCCGAAATCGGTGCCGGATCAAATATAGGTGCCGGAACAATTACTTGTAATTATGATGGCTTCGATAAACACAAAACAACAATTGGCGAAGGCGTCTTTGTCGGCTCCAACTCTACTCTGGTTGCACCTCTCACACTGTCGGATGGAGCATATGTCGCCGCAGGCAGTGTCATTACCAAAAATGTTCCCGAAGACACACTGGCCGTTGCGCGTGCGCGCCCCATCATGCGCGATGGATGGGCCAAATCGTACCGCGAAAGAAAAAGCAAAAAAGACTAATCCGCCATTCAGATGAGCTTTAAAATACATCCCTTAAGTAGTTTCCCGGATGCGACGCAGATATGCGCGGCATGGAGCTTTGGAGAATGGGGACAGTCAAACCCCGGTAAAAACCTGTCTGATGCTGTGGAGAGATATAAAAAAACCGCGCGTGATATGGATGACAACTTACCTGCCAGCTGGTTGGCAATTCTTGATAATATTGTCATTGGCATGGCTTCGCTCAAAATCAGTGATCATCCCGATCTGCTAAATCTAAGCCCTTGGCTTGCATCTGTTTATGTGCATACGGATTACCGCGGTACAGGGGTTGCCAAAGCGCTTTGCTTACATGTTAAAAAAGAAGCGCAAAAGCGTGGCTTTGATAAACTTTATCTTTTCACGCATACAGCTGAGAGCATGTATTCCAAACTGGGTTGGCAGAAAATCAGAGAGCTGAAAACACACAATCCCGCGCAACAAAATCCTGATATTTTAATGGTTGCCGACCTGATCGCGCCACGGTAGGACTTGCCCTGTTACGTCCTGTAAGATAGAGTTATTTTTCAAACCCTTCTTCCCAAGGTATATTTTTCAACATGTGCGGAATAATTGGAATATTATCAAATGAATCTGTGGCAACCCGTGTTTATCAGGGTTTATCGCGTCTTGAATATCGCGGCTATGACAGTGCGGGTATTGCGACACTTAACGAAACAGGCGCAATAGAGCGGAAGCGCGCCGAGGGCAAGCTGGTCAATTTGAAAGACAAGTTGGAGACCGAACCTTTACAAGGGAAAATTGGCATCGGTCATACACGCTGGGCGACACATGGTGGCCCGACAGAGCGTAATGCACACCCTCATGCAACGGATAAAGTCGCCGTTGTCCATAACGGCATTATTGAAAATTATAAAACCTTGAAATCCGGACTGGAAGGCAAAGGCCATGTTTTCAAAACGGAGACCGATACAGAGGCCGTGGCCCACCTGATTACCGATTACATGAATGACGGACTCGCACCGAAAGAGGCCGCCTTTAAGGCCTTTGGCCGTCTGGAAGGCGCCTTTGCATTGGCTGTTCTTTTTGCAGATCATCCCGATATGATGGTTGGTGTACGCCAAGGTACGCCCCTTGCGCTTGGCTATGGTGAGGGGGAAATGTTTCTGGCCTCGGATTCTTATGCCCTCGCCCCCTTTACCCGTAAAATCACGTTTTTAGAAGATGGTGACCGTATTCTCCTGACCCGTGACGCGGCCGAAATTTCAGATTCAAAAGGCCTTCCTGTAAAACGTGAAGTCCGAGTGACCGCACAAAGTGGTGCCAATTCCGGCAAAGGCGAATACGCTCATTTTATGCTGAAGGAAATTTATGAACAGCCCTCCGTGATTGGTGACACTCTGAATTCCTTTGTTAATCCGGCAACTGGTAAAATTACATTCCCTGATGATATTGTTGCTACGTTAAAGGCCGCACCGCGCCTGACACTCATTGCCTGCGGAACAGCTTTTTACGCCTGTATGGTTGCCAAATACTGGTTTGAACAGGTGGCACGCATTCCATGCGAAATTGATGTCGCGTCCGAATTTCGTTACCGCGAGGCACCCATGCCGGATGGCGGGGTTGCCATCTTTGTATCCCAATCCGGCGAAACGCTTGATACACTGGAAGCCTTGCGTTATTGCAAGCGACAGAACCAGAAAATCCTGTCTATCGTCAATACAATTGAAAGTACGATTGAGCGGGAATCCGATATGGTACTGCACACATTGGCTGGCCCTGAAATCGGCGTGGCCTCCACCAAGGCCTTTACAACACAGTTGACCACACTTGCCTGCCTCACACTTGCCGTTGCCCGCCATAAAGAAACCCTTGAAAATAGTGATGAATTTGCACAGGCTTTGCGGGAAATACCTGCAACGGCCGCACAAATTTTGAAATATGATAGCGATATCCAAAAAATTGCAGATGATGTCGCAAAAGCGCGTGATGTCCTTTATCTGGGGCGCGGCGCACTGTACCCACTGGCATTGGAAGGCGCTTTAAAGCTCAAGGAAATTTCCTATATCCATGCCGAAGGCTATGCCGCCGGTGAAATGAAACACGGGCCAATCGCCCTTATTGATGAGGCCGTACCGATTGTCGTTGTTGCGCCTGCCAATGACCCTTTATTCGAAAAAACGGCTTCTAATGTGCAAGAGGCCGTTGCACGAGGCGGGAAAGTTTTTCTGATTTCTGACCAGAAAGGCACAGCTGAGCTAAAAGACTCCAGTCGCTGGACGGTGGAACTAGGGGACGTACACCCCTTTGTCGCACCAATCCTGTACGCCATTCCTGTCCAGTTACTTGCTTACCATACTGCTGTTGCCAAGGGTACCGATGTTGACCAACCGCGCAACCTCGCCAAATCCGTTACAGTTGAATAATAAACCTTTGAGGGGATTCCAGATATAGACCACCTCATGTACATTTTATGATTTCATAAGATTATCTTCGCAAATCGCAATGTGCTATTGCCGATGGGTACAAAGCCTATTACCATGATTCACACTATTTGAAGGTCGAGGCGCAAAGCTTTGGCTCCGATAGTTAAAGATATTGACACGTGGTCATTTTGAGGGAAAATTTTATCATGCACAGAATTAATCATCATTCAGACAAGCAGCTTAATTCCTTATGGTGGTTGTGGCTGCCTGTAACAGCTTTGATTGTGCAGGTTATCCTGGAACTGGTCCTTCCTGCCAATGTCAGAAGCATGTTGATGTCAGAATGGGGCCCACATGAAACATTGCAGTTTTTGGTCTCGGCCATAGCTTGCGCAATTTGCGCGCAGCTGTTGCTGGACAGATATGTCCGCCAGAATCTGTTTCTTTTTGCCTGGATAGCAATTGCTTTTCTCGGCACGCTCTATATTGCCGGGGAAGAAATCAGCTGGGGACAATGGATTTTCCAATGGACAACCCCCGAAAACTGGGCTGCCATTAACGACCAGCAAGAAACAAATCTGCACAATACCTCCTCATGGCTGGATCAAAAGCCAAGACTTTTACTGGAAATCGGCATGATTGTCGGCGGTCTCATTATACCACTGATATTGAAGTATAAGCCGGATGCGCTGCCGGCAAAATTCAGAATCATATACCCACCAATTATCCTGATGCCTGTGGTTTTATGCGCGGAATTACCAAAACTGGTTGAGAAAATCGGTGAAGTTATAGATATGATGCTCTTCATGCGGGTTAGCGAAATTAATGAGCTTTATATGTTCTACTTTATACTTCTTTATATGATTATTTTATCTGGGCGCATAAAAGATCGACCACTCAATGAGAAACCATAAAAAAACGGCCTGACTGCTATTTACAGAAAGGCCGCTTTTAAAATTTTTCAGGATAGGACAGATTTATTTATCTTCTTCATCCTCATCTTCGCTCTCTTCATCTTCAAGCTCATCATCCAGATCCAGATCGCCGTCCAGACCTTCCAGATCAACTTCGCTTTCCTCATCATCTAGATCTTCATCCAGATCGCCGTCAATTTCTTTTAAGGCTTCCAGATCGGGATCGTCTTCATCATCTGAATCATCATCAACAAGAGGATCATCAGAGTCCATGTCCACTTCTTCTACGCCGAGGTCATCTTCATCTTCGTCCTCGTCTTCATCCTCATCATCCATGTCCTCATCATCTTCGTCCTCGTAATCGTCTTCATCATCGAGATCCTTGGGTGATTTGGATGTCTTGGCCTTGGCCTTTGAGGGCTTGGCAGTATCAGCGGCACCTCTGGCTTTGCGTGATTTAACCTTTACGTCACCTGTAAATTCAGTATCGCAGTTAGGACATACGATAGGACGTTTATTCATGTCATAAAAACGTGTGCTGCAAGACAGGCATATACGTTTCAAACCGCGCGGGTCCGCGACTGTCGGTGTGGACGTTGGCATGGGCGTTTTCTCTCCTTAAAACTTTATTTTCTAATCTGATATGGGATTGCATGATTTACGTACCATGTCAAACCCAAATCGCTTTTTCATGGTGGATATTATAGACGAAAAATCTATTTCCTATATAGTAGATAATTGAAAAAAATAAAAGTTAAGCCACCTATCCATAATCAGGAGTATATACATGCACACACCAGTCGTTCTTTGCGGTTTTAAACGCTCACCCATGCATTTTGCAAATAAAGGAGCATTGGCCCATGTGCGCCCTGACGATATGGCCGCAAAAGTCATCTCCGCCCTGTTGGAGAGCACAAGCGCAAATGCTGGCGATATTGAGGATTTGCTTATGGGATGTGCCTTTCCTGAGGCCGAACAAGGATTTAACGTGGCCAAGATTGTCGGCCAGATTATCGGTCTTCCGGAATCTGTCGCCGGCGCAACTGTTAACCGCTTCTGTGGTTCATCCATGACAACCATCCAAATGGCCGCAGGTTATGCGCAGATGAATGCGGGTGAATTATTTATTGCCGCGGGCGTTGAGTCGATGAGCCGCGTCCCGATGGGCGGGTTTAATCCAATGCCAAACCCCAAACTTGCCGAAGACTTTCCACCTGCCTATATGAGCATGGGCATTACGGCCGAAAATCTGGCCAAGAAATATGATATTGCCCGTGATGCACAGGAAAAATTTGCGGTGAACTCACACCATAAGGCTGCAAAAGCGGCTGAATCCGGCAAATTTGACGATGAAATAGTCGCAATTGACGGCATCGATAAAGACGGAACAATCAGACCAGATTCCTCTGTTGAGAAGCTGGCAACTCTCAATCCGGCCTTCGATGCAAACGGGACAATCACAGCAGCGACTTCGTCTCCTTTGACTGACGGGTCGGCAGCAGTTCTCGTTGCTACGGAAGCTTACGCCGATAAGCACAATTTACCGAAACTGGCACGTATCAAATCTGTAGCTGTTGCCGGGTGTAAAGCTGAAATTATGGGCATTGGTCCTGTTCCGGCCTCAAATAAAGCTTTGGAGCGCGCGGGCCTAAAAATGTCTGATATCGGTTTGATTGAACTGAATGAGGCATTCGCCGCACAGTCACTTTCCGTCATAAAAGAAATGGGCGTTTCAGAAGATATCGTCAATATCGACGGAGGCGCAATCGCGCTTGGTCATCCGCTTGGAACATCCGGCGCACGGATTACTGGAAAGCTTGCCTCTCTCATAAACCGCGAAGATGTAAAATACGGCCTTGCCACAATGTGTATTGGTGGTGGACAAGGTACAGCCATCGTGCTTGAGAAGATATAAAGCTCTCAAAACAAAAACTGGTAGGAATTATGACCAAAATTAAAAAAGTGGCCGTGCTTGGTGCGGGATTGATGGGCAGCGGGATTGCCGCGCAAATTGCAAATGCTGGTTATCCGGTTATTTTGCTGGATATCGTGCCCAAAGATGCAGGTGATGACCGTTCAAAACTGGCCAGAGGCGCAATTGAGAAAATGAAACAGGCCAAGCCGCCGGTTTTCATGGGTCGTAATTCGCATAAAAATATTACTCCGGCCAATCTGGAAGATGATCTTGAGCAATTAAAGACATGTGACTGGGTTGTGGAAGTCGTTTTGGAAGATCTGGATATCAAGCACCAGACATACAAAAAAATCGCGCCTCATTTAAAAAAGGGTGCAATTATATCCTCGAATACCTCAACTATTCCGTTGGAAATGCTGGTCGAACCAATGGATCAGGATTTTAAAGATAATTTTGTTATCACACATTTTTTCAATCCGCCGCGTTATATGCGCCTTTTGGAACTGGTCAGTGCGCCAAACACAAACAACGCGGCCGTTGAGGCGGTACGCGACTTTTGCGATGTGCAACTGGGTAAGGGTGTAGTTGTTTGCAATGACACGCCGGGGTTTATTGCCAACCGCCTTGGTGTTTTCTGGCTGACAACGGCTTTAAATACCGCCATCGAACAAGGTATCTCTGTTGAGGCGGCTGACGCCGTCATGTCGAAACCTGTTGGTATTCCAAAGACTGGTGTGTTCGGGCTTCTCGACCTGATCGGTATTGATTTGATGCCACATCTGTCAAAATCCCTGCTGTCCACCTTACCTGACGAAGACGCGTACAGGGATTCATTTGTCGATCATGCATTCCTCCACTCAATGATCCAGGATGGCTTCACAGGACGAAAAGGGAAAGGTGGTTTCTACCGAATTGACACAAGTGAGGGTAAAAAAGAAAAACAGGCATTATCCCTTCACCCTGATAATTTCGATTTAGGACAATACAAGCCCGCGCAAAAAATTGATCTGGAGTCAATCAAAGCGGGCAGACAAGGACTAAAGGCCGTTCTGGAAACAGAAGATGAAGGCGGCAGATTTGCAAAAACTGTACTTTTAGAAACTCTGGCCTATGCCGCGTCACTTGTCGGGGAAATCGCCGACACTGTTGCCGATATAGATGAAGCCATGCGACTGGGATATAACTGGAAGCAAGGCCCTTTTGAGATGATTGACGCGCTTGGAGTTGACTGGTTTGTTTCCGAATTAAAAGCCAAGGGGATAGATGTTCCCGCCATTATGGATAGGCTGGACGGGCAAAGTTTTTATACCGTTAAAGGTGAAAAGCCACATTACTTCGGAACAGATGGTAAGTACCATCCTGTTGAACGCGCTGAAGGTGTACTTCTTCTTTCAGACATTAAACTGGCCTCAGACCCCCTCATAAAAACGGATAGTGCCAGTGTATGGGATATCGGAGAACATATTTTATGTTTCGAATTCACAGGCAAAATGAATGCTTTGGATGAACCCGTCTTTGACGCCTATCACAAGGCCATAGATCTTATCGGAGATGGCAAAGGTAAATATAAGGGCCTTGTTGTTTATAATGAAGGGGCACATTTCTCAGCTGGTGCAAATCTGGCAATGGCAATAGAAGCGATGAAAGCCGGACGTTTTGAAGACGTAGCACGTCTCGTAAAAGGCGGTCAGGAGGCCTATATGGCGCTTAAATTCGCGCCTTTTCCCGTTGTTGCCGCACCTTTTGGAATGGCTTTAGGGGGCGGATGTGAAATTCTGCTGCATGTCGATCACGTACAGGCACATGCCGAAACTTATGCAGGTTTAGTCGAGGTCGGTGTCGGGCTTATCCCCGGATGGGGCGGATGTAAGGAGATGCTCCTGCGTTATCAGGCACGCGAAGCAGGTGCGTATGACAAACATACGGGCGGTAAGACAATCTGGTTTTCGCCTAAAAACACACCAATGGGTGCCATACGCGAGGCGTTCCAAACGATCGGAACGGCAAAAGTATCAACGTCAGGAGAAAATGCCAAAGAGCTGGGTTATTTCAAACCCACAGATAAAATCACAATGAACCGTGACCGGCTTTTATTTGATGCACGGGCCAAGGCCATAGAACTTGCGAAAGATTATACCGCACCTGAACAGGTCACCTCCATCCGTTTGCCCGGCAAAACGGCCAAGGCTGCACTTGATATGTCGGTGCAGGATTTAAAGACAGCCGGCAAGGCAACACCTTATGATGTAACTGTATCCTCCCATTTATCTTACGTGCTTTCAGGGGGAGATGATGCCGATATGACACATGAAATCTCGGAACAGGATATTCTGGATTTGGAATTTCAGGAATTTATGAAACTGGTTCGTGAAAGCGGTACGCATGATCGCATTGAACATATGCTGACCAAAGGCAAGCCGCTAAGAAACTAGCCAAAATAATGTTTGCGAAATTCATGGAATGAGTTATAGACAGCTTCTATGGATACTTATATCATGCAAATCACCGATTTTTTCTCTCTGGTCCTTGAAAAGCTTGAGGTATATTTCTCAGCTTTTGTGCTATTTATTACCAGCCACATACCGGAAGCCATAGAAGTTTTTAAGGCATTGAACACCCCTTTCGGTGTGCTTGCCCTTGCTTCCATTATCGGATTTATCGTCAGTCATTTCAATCTGCGCCGCGCCATGTCGCAAAATATTTTCCCCGGCACGCAAGCCGTTTTGTATACGACTTTTTATGAGCCGACAGGCGAGATAAACCCTGTTACAGGCAATGAATTTCATAACCAGAAAATGCGTGTTGTTCACCATGCCGTGGATATCGGGCCGATTTTTCATCCTTCAGTCAGAAAACGTATAATGGATGCCCTGCGGGGTGCGGTTGAAAAATGTGATGAAAATAAGAATTTCATCGTTTTTCAAAACCTGACATCACGTCGTCCTTTCAAAAGAAGAAGGCTTACGCATTTGCGTGAACGTATTGCGACACGTTGGACGAATTATTTTGAAAGCCAGATGAATACTAAAGGTTTTGAGACTTTTGTTCATCACCCGCGCGAAATCCTGATTGCCCATAAAATTTTCCCGGTAATGATAAATGCACGGTTGTCACGCAGTCGTCAGATCAGGATCGCCTATATCCATGAAGCATGGCTGGAAGGAAAAGAATTCCCTGATATAGAAGATGTCTGCTTTGAAAACCTGGATGGAAGTTTCGATAATAACCCGGATCATGTTCTGGCAGGATACTGGCGTGTCAACAAAACCATTATAAATGCCTTAAAAACTGATCCTGATCTTTACAGGGATTGCCATGTGGAATTTTACACTGGCGAGAAAAAGACTATCCCCCTTCCTAAGATATAAAAAAACCGCCTTGCGGCGGTTTTTCCTTAAATCAGAACCAATTACTTGGCTTGTGATCTTGTGAAAACAACGTCACCTTGCTGTGAAGAAGATGAGTAGTATCTGTCATTGGCTTCGCCTGTGCTGCAAGCTGCTGTTGCAAGAACAAGAGCGAAAACAGGAAGAACTTTCAATAGTTTCATGGTTAACTCCATCGTTATTGTTAGAATTACTTTGCTTGAGTACCATTTAAGTCGATAAATCGTTGAAGTCAAATATTAAAGAAGGCCTTGATTATGAATCCATTTAATATGATGCAGAAAAGACACACTTACCTTATTCAAATATAACATGCACTTATCCGGCTTTAAAGAAATTTTAACACCTTTCCTAAAGACTAGGTAAACATAATTCCAGGAAAGGGTCATTTGTGTTTTATTTGTTATTACCAATTCTAGCGGGTGTTTTTTGGGCTGTATGTTATACGTTTATGGAACAGTCCTTGCAAAATGTAAGCATAGCCACATGGTATTTCGTCGGGGGTGTCGTTTCAATACTCATATCCCTTCTGTTACTGCCTAAGATGACCGGAAGTGGTGTAGATATAAAACCTCTGCTTAAAAAGGAAATTTTCATCGTTCTTGTAGTTGCGATTGTAAGTGCAAAAATTGCAGACATGTCGATTGCCTTTGCTCTTACAAAATCACCTGCGACATTCGTGGCCTTTGGTGAAATATCATACGTTCTTTTCGTACCTTTCGTGGCCCTGTTCATATTCAAGGACAATCAGATTACAGCACATACGATGGGTGGCGGGCTCGTCGTTTTCCTTGGTATATCCATCTTACTATTTGGACAGCTGAAAGGAAAAGCCGACTCCAACGCACTTAATATTGCTCAGGAGGACGCCCCTGTAACACTTGCTGTGGCCGAGACAGGCCATATGGTTGATTAACGACAACAAACGGGAGAGTGCTTACTGCCCCTGGGCATGTTGCGCCATGAAAAGTGTGACAGATTTTTGCGCCTCGTCCTTAAGACGTTCCTGAGTTTCAGGGCTTGGCGACGTTTCTTCACCTTTAAGGGGTATGTCGCACTGACAACAGCTATTAAGTCCCCCCTCTATTACAACCAGATTGTGTTTTCCTGCCTCATGCAGCACTTCCGCGGCCTTCATAGCACGTACACCAGATTTGCACAAAACATACAAAGTTTTACCTTCAATATCGCTCCTGATGTCTGAGACTTTTATTTTATGCAGCGGCACATGTAGGCTATCGCAATCCGGGGCCATTATCTTTGCTTCAAATTCACTGCGCACATCAAGAAGCATCTCATCGTTTCTGAGACCGTCAGATTTTAGTTTCTCAACAAATTCCTGCGCCAGTATTGTTTCTATATGATCCACTTAAGCTCCTTATACCTGATTTATAGATGTATAGGCCAGATATCCCATATAGGCAATATAGGCCACAAGAAAGACTGCTCCTTCGCGCCGGACAATTTTCCAGCTTGTTGCTGATACGACCATTAATCCCAGTGTCGCGACAAGCAACACCCAGATATCAAGTTGGAGAATTTCCGGCGGGATCGCTATCGGGTGTATGAGAGCCGTCACTCCCAAGATGGAGAGAATGTTATAGATATTGGAGCCGATAATATTGCCGTACGCCATATCCCCTTGTTTTTTCAAGGCCGCCATAAGGGAGGCTACAAGTTCAGGTAAGGACGTACCGATTGCAACAATAGTCAAACCGATAACGGTATCGGACACGCCCATGGATTGGGCTAATGCCGTACTTCCATCCACCAGGAATCTGGCCCCTAAAAACACGAAAATCAGACCGATCACAAATTGTAATATTGAATAAAGAAAGCTATGCCTGAACCCTTCAGCAACAGTAACTTCTGCCACACCGTTTTCTTCCGGCTCAAGTTCGGGGATACCTATATCTGAGGTCTCAATCTTACCCTTTTTTTCCAGCCAAATTGAGTAACCTATATAGCCACCAAGCACTGCCAGAAAAAGTATTCCGACGGGTCTGGAAATAAACCCTGTGAAGGCCACTGCCAGAAAAGCAAGTGTTGCCAAAACCATGAAAACACCGTCTTTTTTAAAGGCCGCTTTGTCACAGGCCAGCGGGACTATCAATGCTGTTGCACCGAGTATAAGAAAAATATTGGCGATATTTGAACCGACGACATTTCCGATTGCAATGCCCGGTTTATTATCCAAAGCCGCCAGTATGCAGGTTATAAGTTCGGGCGTGGACGTACCAAAACCAACAAGAACAAGCCCGATCAGAAGCGGGGATATATCCAGCTTGCGGGCAATTGCAACCGAACCGTTAACAAGGTTTTCACCACCCCAAAAAAGAAGGGCAAGTCCGCTGATGATTAAAATGGCCGTCATATTTCAAAATTCTGTTGGAAGTGTTTCGCTGATATTGTTTATCTAATATTTAACTCAATCTAACTGAAATCCGGAATAATGCAAATGCACATCTCTAAATACTTCACAAAGAAGCGGGCCCTCATAGCACTGGCTATTATTACAGGATTGGTCTTAATTATCGTTGTAACGGAAGAGGCTCTGGATATTTATGCAGAAAAGAAGGAAAACAAAGCCTTTGCCGCGCTTGCCCCGGATTTTATCTCGCTTTGCCTTGAGGATACAAACCGCTCCGACCACAGCTTCATACTTGGAAGACTTAGACAATGTGTCTATGACAATAGTATCCATAATGTAGATGAGGAATTTTACGCTCATTGGCGCGCACCAACGTCAGATAAATTACGCCGCATCATGAATTTCGCAAAGGGTGATGCAATGGAGCCACCGCATATGGAATGTTCCACCCGTACGGAGGTTCTTGAAGAACTGTATCTTTTCATGGGATATGACACTAAAAAATATATTGTGGCAAAACCTGCCAATGAATTTCCAGATCATGTTTTAGTCGAGGTTCTAAACCCTGATACCACAAAAAAAGAACTACACGACCCTACTTTTAATGTGAGCTATAATCATTTGGGAACAGGAAAACGGCTTAGTGCTATTGATGTTCTTCAAACACCCATTTTCGAAATAGTTGCATGCAGCAATAGTGGGGAATGCTCCAGACAACAAATGATGAATGACATAGAACCATTATTTATGAAAATGCAGCATTATTACGGTTTATTCTATCACAAACCAGACACGGGGAATAAGGACGGCATTCTCTCCATCAATAAAAGCCGTTTTGACCCTGAACAGAAATTTGA